>JACJYL010000001.1:0-306785 GCA_020636105.1 Lewinellaceae bacterium | reverse complement strand
TGGGCCATGTCAACTGGAACGAAAGAATCTCGCCTGGGCCCAATGAAGTGGGCTTCGACTATTCCTATATCCTCGCAGCCACACAAGACCGGGTACCAACGGTTTTTATTGAAAATGGACAGGTCGTCAACTCAGACCCAAACGATCCGATTTTTGTGGATTATAAAAATAACTTCCCGGGGGAACCGACGGCCCTGGATCATCCTGAAAGGCTGAAAATGAAATGGGAACATGGTCACAACAACAGCATCGTGAACGGCATAGGGCGCATCGGCTACATGAAGGGCGGTGAGCATGCGAAATGGGTGGATGAAAATATGGCGGACACTTTTCTGGTCAAAGCTCAGCATTTCATACAGACACATAAAAACGAGCATTTCTTCCTGTATTATGCCCTGCAGCAACCGCACGTGCCCCGTACTCCGCACCCACGGTTTGCAGGGGCTACAGGCCTGGGGCCAAGAGGTGATGTAATAGTGGAAGCAGACTGGTGTATCGGGGAGTTGATAAAAACTCTGGAAAAAGTAGGATTATTGGAAAATACCCTCATCATCTTGTCCAGCGATAACGGCCCTGTGCTGAACGATGGTTACTATGATGATGCCGTCGAGAAGCTTGGTAACCACAAACCTTCCGGCCCATTAAGGGGCGGGAAATACAGCCTTTTTGAAGCAGGAACGAGAGTCCCTTTTGTCACTTTTTGGAAAGGACATATCCAGCCTGGCAAATCAGATGCGATGGTTTCTCAGGTAGACTTGTTTTCTTCCCTAGCAACGATGGTGGGAAGCGAATACCGTGCAAGGGACAGCGAACAACTGTTGGATGATTTTCTCGGAAAAACGCAAATAGGCAGAAAAAGCCTTGTCCTGGAAGCTACCTCAAGAACTGCTTTCCGGCAAGGGAACTGGGTTTTAATACCTCCTTATCCAGGGCCTGCCATCAGCGAACAAACGAAAAACGAATTAGGAAACTCCAAAGCATTTGCCCTGTATAATTTAAAAAACGACCTCGGGCAACAAAATAACCTGGCCGCAAGTCATCCGGAAAAACTGCAGGAAATGATTAAAGACTTTGAAGCCATAAGAGGAACTGTTCATTAAAAAACATCCCGAATTTTGACTTATGCCAAAATTCGGGAACTTGCACTCGGCATGAAATGCCGGGATGTTTCATTTTTTAATATTTAAGGTTTTCATTTTTATCCCACAGTCCCCAATAGGCCCCTACATCGCCTTCGGCTCCGACTTTCCATGATTCATCAAACGAAGAAAAATAGAACACCTCAATGTTATCCTGAGCGGACCATTGTTGCGTATTAATAAAATATTTCAAGGCATTTTCTGAGGTAGAGTGCGCTCCATCAATGCTTTTTCCCTGGCTAGGCCATCCCGTTTCAGTAATGATCACCTTTTTTCCTTGCCCGGCACTCAGAGCCTGATGATACATTTGTTGCATGTACACCAAAGAATATTCAATGCTGCAACCTTCCCAAAAAGGATAACAATTGGCTAAAATCACATCGCAGGCTTCGGTGATTTTTGGATGGTCAGAAAATTCGTAATAAGCATCTACATATCCCACAGGAATAGTTGGGATGGCTCTTTTTACCTGGAGAATAAAATCCAATAATTCTTCTTCTGCCAGATCACCACGATACATGACTTCGTTACCAACGGCAGCAATATCGACATAGCCTTCTTTAGCTAATTGGATAAGGCCTTCCACTTCCCGGATATTAATGTCAGGATCATCGCCCAGCCAGGCCCCTACCAGCGTTTTAAGGCCGAATTCTTTGGCTATCCTGGGAATATGCTCATTTCCATCTGTACAGGAAAAAGACCTGACCCAACTGGTGAATGGTTTAATAATTTCCATTCTTCTTCTTACTTGTTCTTCGGTAATAATATCCCCGGGCTTTTGTCCTTCTTCATAAAGACTAAAACACAACCCATGCGTTCCATTATTCAAAACACTTCGGAATAAATCTTTTAATTCTTCCTGGGTTTTACTGGCAAAATCTATTCCTGCCAATGCCAATTTTTTATCTTTTCTAAATGACATATTCTAAATATATTTGGATTTTTCGTTTTTATCCCAAATTCCCCAACGTGCTCCAACATCTCCTTCATGATGTGCTTTCCATGATTCATCAAAAGAGGAGAAATAAAACAGTTGAATATCTTCCTGTCGGGCCCACTCATTGGTATTGATAAAATACTTCATGGCATTGGTTTGAGAAGGTTCCGCATTATTGGTACTTTCTCCCTGATTAGGCCATCCTGTTTCCGTAATGATAACCGGTTTACCCTGAGCAGCACTTTTTGAAACAGCATACATTTGCTTTAAATACAAGGACGCCTCATCAATACTACAACCTTCCCAGAATGGATAACAATTTACCAGCACTACATCGCATGCCTCCACAAGGCCCGGACGCTGATGAAATTGATAATAAGCATCCACATACCCAATAAGCGTACCCGGTAAGGCTTTTTTGACCATATTTATATAGCTAAGTACTTCTTGTTCGGACAACTCTTCACGCATCAGCACCTCGTTACCTACTACAGCAATATCAACATATCCTTGTTTAGCTAAATTAATCAATGCTTCAATTTCTTTTTCATTTTGGGCTTTATCTGCTCCAATCCATGCTCCAACCATTGTTTTCAACCCTTTTTCACGTGCTACTTTAGGAATAAACTCATTTCCTTCTGTGCAGGAGAAAGAACGCACCCATTGGGTATAAGGACTTATGATATCCATTCGCCTGCGGATTTGTTCCTCAGATAATTGATCCCCAATATTCTGGTCTGCCAGATAGGGACTAAAACACATGCCGTGAATCCCTTTGTTTAACGATTGAGCGAAAATTTTCTTTATTTCGTAAGTATTTTTAGAGGTAAAGTCAATATCAGATGTTGACCCTATATTGAAATCATGGGTTATTAAGGAGGCCAGCTTATCTGTTTGATAGTAAGAAGTCGATTTTTTAGCAGGAGCCTTACGCCTGTCCAATTCTGCCCGGATTTCATTCGCCCGTTCTTCCGTAACGTCATAATTGCGCATAACATATATGGCTATGAGGGTACCTAAAATCGGGAAACCAGAATAAAATAACCTCAGACCTACAATGGCAGTTTCTGTCTGTTCAGCCACGCCGGGGACAAAACCTACCAATGACATAATAGCACCACTTAGCAATCCTGCTATAGCAAAACCAAATTTTACCATCCACCAATAAATGGCTCCAAAGATACCCTCTCTACGTTTTCCAGTATTTAATTCATCCAGATCAATGACATCAGCAGTCATAGACATCATCAACGTAAATAAACTTCCGATACCAAAGGAGAAAAAGGGCAAAGCGAATATAAACATAAAAGGTTTTCCCGGAACAAAGAGAAACCAAAGCATCAAATATCCTATGACAGAAATGCTTTGAGAAAAGATAAAGGCCCTTTTCTTTCCCATTTTCTTTGACATCCAGGCCACGGTGGGAATCACTAAAAAAGTAGTGACCAAAGAAGCCAAGCTACCAAAAAGGGTTGGCCATACTCCGGCTGCCCCGGCATCGCCATTAAATAAATGATAAACGATGATAAAAAATGAAAATGCGGCTATGGTATTGAAGGCATTGAAAATTAAAAAGGTAGAGACACAAAGTTTTACAAATGGCCTTGACTGAAAGGCTTCTTTAAAACCAAGAAGAATTTCTTTCAGCCCGCCTCCTATATTTTTTACAGTGAGTGGAGAGTAATTTTCATTAATCGTGGATTTACTTTTAATAAATATAGCCGGAACCATAGCAAAAAGCATACAGGCTATACCCACCCATACGGCCAGTGTTCTGGTTGCCACGTCGGCTGATTCAAACCAGCCTTTATCATACATAATTACCCAGAACCAGGGAGCAATAACCCAGGCCCATTGACCAATCCATTGGGCAATGGCCATTATGCTGGTCCGTTCATGAAAATCATTACTCATTTCGTAACCCATGGCTACATAGGGCACGCTAAAAATAGTCAGCCCTAAATAGAAAACAAATGACATCAGCAGGAAGTAGGTAAAATTATAGTTGATCCCATTTTCTCTATACAGTTGCCACATGATGACAAATGCCAAACCCATAACGATAGCTCCTATGAACACATACTGCCTTCTCCGTCCCCAACGCGATTTTGTATTGTCGGAAATAAAGCCCATGATAGGGTCAGTAATAGAATCAAAAACCCTGGGTAGAAAGAACAAAATTCCCCACATCCAACCAGGGAATCCCAGGTCCTGCACTAATACTACCATAAATATTCCAAGCGCTGCAGGAAACATTTGATTGGCAAGCATCCCTACTCCGAAGGCCACTTTTTGTCCGAATGGGAGTTGATTGTTGGTTTTTGACATGATTATTTGTTTTTAGTTGGTATTATTATTGTTTGTATAGCCTGAGCGCTTATTTTTATTTCCGTTGTACTTTCGCCCAAAGAAAGTTTTATATCCTTTGCAGTTGATCCTTGATTAAAAATAACCACAGCAATAGATCCGTCAGGATTTTGGGCCGCAGTGACCATAAGGCTATCGTCACCGTTCTCAAATCCTATTCTTTGCGCACCTGGCCGGATAAATTTACTAAAATGGGCCAGTGTGTAATAAATGGGGGTAAAGTAAACCTCATCTTTTTCCGGATCTACAATGACAGGCGCCACGCACCAGTTCTTAAACCAATTGGGCCCACCCTGTTTGTCTAGTACCATATTCCAGTCAATCCAGCCATCGACCCAATTGTTAAGGCAGCCGATGATATCCCGCGCATAACGATTAACAGGGGCATATTTAGGGTGTAGGTATTTGTCTTGTTCAGGAGCCCAGTCCCAGCCCCAGTCGGTAGCTTCTTTTGACCAGTACCAATTATCGTCTTGCCAATGAGGTATTTCAGAATCAACGCAAGCCTCGGATTGAATCAGGTATTTATCGGGCGCAGCATTGTGGGCAAATTGAAGCGACTCAGCAAACCAGTCGTAAGTACTTGCATACCAGTGAATCGCCATTCCATCAAAATATTTTGCAGAAGCTTCGTCTTTATACATCACCCGCGTCCACTCCTTGAGTTCCTCGCCACGGTTTTGATCGTAACCGAGAATTTTCACATCATGGCCATCGGATTCGAGCCTCGGACCTAAATGATTTTTAACGAATTCAGTCATTTCCTCTGGACTAAAAATCATACTTTCCCAATTATTGCCATTCCCCAGGGGTTCATTCTCAACGGTGAAGCCCCAAATGTCTATCCCCTCAGCCTTATAGGCCTCTAAATATTTGGAGAAAAACAATGCCCACGTATCATTATATTCAGGCAGTAATTTACCCCCTACCCAATTATTATTATCTTTCATCCATGGTGGGGCGGTCCAGGGAGAGGATATTATTTTAAATCCGTCTTTGGAAATAGCCATAGCCTCCTTGATCATCGGAATAATATCGTCGCGATCTTCCTCTATGGAGAAATTCTCCAATGTTGTATCCCCTTCAACCGGAGCATAGGAATAATTACTTAAAGAAAAATCACAGGAATTCATGTGGGTGCGCGTTAAGGAATATCTGGCCCCGTTTTCTCCAAAATAAGCGTCCAAAATCTTGTCGCGATTTTCTTTACTTAAACGGTTTAAAAGGTAGGCAGATGCCTCTGTAAAGGACCCTCCAAACCCGGTGATGGTCTGGAACTTATCTTCGGGATGTAATTTTATAAAAGACAGAGTATCCCCGGGAGAAAATTCGGTTATTTTCTGGAGCTTATTGCCACCTGCGGAAGTTTCATAAACATCCACTTCCAATTTTTCTATTGAGGTACAAGTACTAAGCATAAGCATCAATAACAATGAAAAACTAATTTTTTTTATCATTATCCTATAAATTTTTCAATACCAACAATGAAAGGTCAATACACTTCTATTTTAATGCTCTGCCACTATGCTTTGCTTTACCGGAGGGAGCAAAACTTCCTCCAGCAATGCTTTTTCATCTCCACCATAAGTTTTAACAATAGGGTTCCCTCCCCTACTCAACCCTTCAAAAACACCCTGATCCACCAAATCCCACAAGGCATATTTCGCTTGTCCTTCTATACTGAAAAGGCCAAAATGGTTTTCTGATCCCCCTGGATTTGGGGCATCTTTCCAAATTTCATCAAAAGCTTCAAAATAAAAGCAGGATATTCCTTCCTGGTTGGTCCAGTCTCTGATGAGCGAATAAAATAACCCCTCCTTGTATTCATCCGTAGCTTTCGAACCTTCAGGGCCATAGAAGCTATTGGACGCACTTGCCCAACCTGTTTCTCCAATATGAATCGCTTTTTCAATCCCTAACCCCTTAATATAATCGGCTGTATTTTGATATTGAGACATGGCATAATCCCTGGCGCGGGCCATTGCAGCGGCAATCTTTTCTGTATCCGCCAAATTTTCTTCCTTTTCCAAAACACCCCAAAAATCAGGGTTGTAATGAGTATCATGCATTGGGTAGGTATGAAGGGATACATAATCCACAGCCCTGATCAATTTTTTCAAATCTTCGGTATGGTATTCTTCACCGCCCCCGCCCCAGGAGGCAAAATTATCTGAACAAGTCACCCAAAGATCCTTAGACAGTTTACCTGTTTCCTTTAACTCCTGCAGGTGATTAACCCATTTCAGTATTACCCCCGGTTGTACAAAATAACTGGCCGCCCACTTCACCATAGCTTCATTGCCCACTGCAATAATCTTGACAATATCAGGGTAACGATTGGCCAGATCCACTGCTCTTTGAATCTCCGCTGCATTGCCCTCTGCATCTTCACTGTCGTGATCAGGATAGGCTGTCCATGCGTTTTTACAATCAATCCAGGCTCCCAGCATGACGTACATCTCAAAATCCGGGTCTTCCTTTTTTAATTGATGAATAGCCTCCAGTACATTAGAGGCATGTTTTAACTTAACATTATAGGTACGCAGAATTTTGACATTCATTGCCGCAAGGATCTTCATATCCTCTTTCAACTGGTCGATGGTGGGTTGTATGTCACGGGTTTTCTCACGATATCCACCATAAGATATTGCCAGATAATTCGGGTTTCCTAAGATATCTTTAGCTGTCACTTCTTTTTTTATTTGTAATTGGTTCATTCCTTTGTCCGGTTGCTCATTGTTACACGAAAAGCTAATTATCAAAGCCATCAAAGATACCATTGCTTTCCAAATTATTGTTTTCATGTTACCTCAATTTAGATTCTTTAATGTGAACCATGATCTGAACAACCTCTCCAGTTCGTTCAAAAACCTGCCTGCTGGTATTTTGATCGAGGCTTAATGTTTCGAACATGGCAGAGGTTCCGCTTTTATGCAGGATTTCCAAATGGTTCTGTGTTCCCAGTTTGTACACCACCGGCACCTGGCAATAAGTGAAACACAGAGATCCTTTCTCCAGTGTCAGCTGTTTATGTTCCAGGAAGACATCGACATATTCAAAAATTTTGGTTTCCTCCAAAAACTCATTTTTTCTGAGTAAGCAGGGATTGAAATACAATTGGCCTTCACTGACAAAAACACCAAGCTCACCAAATCTGGATATGATATCTTCTTTTACCTGTCCGGTCATCCCCGGTTGTTGTGCCCCTTTACCGGCAGGGGTATGGGAATACGGGTCAGTAGGGAAAGCACCATAAAGTGAGGGCGACTTATGAACGCCAATGCCTTCATTGATCTCATAATAATGTTCCAGTAACCTACCGATAATCTCTTCACCTGCTTGCGCTTTAATGGCTTTTAAACAACACTCCTGTACCGCCAGCTGCAACTTGGAAACCATGTGCCAATAAATAGATCCCAAGCCTTCGTAACCAAAGAACGTACCCGATCTTCCGGTAAATGCTTTATGATTGAATACCTGCTCAAAGGTTTGCAGCACCCAATTTTTATCCTTTTCTGCCAGAGCCGCATAATGGGTTTGGGAAAGCCCCTCCAGGGCTGCCTGGAGATCATGGGCATTTTTAAAATTACCATTGAAATGAATTAGCCCATTGATGTCTTTTTCAATGATCTGAACCTGACCGTCGCTTAGCATTTGAGTGAGCAATGCTGATTGAGCGACCGCTTCTTTAGGTACGTTATTTTTTTCTGTAAATAGTGGTAAATTCTTATTAGGATAGAGTAAGTAGCTGTATTGATCGGCTCGGAAAAGGGAGCTGTTCTTTAAACCATCTAAAACCTCCAGCGCTCCTGCGTCCGATAAGTACCCCGAACTCAATACTGCCACCTGTCCTTCCAGCATTTCACTTAAATGAGCCAAGGATATTTCAGCCTCATTTTTTACCGTCATCAGGTTATAGGCATGGTATAAATTATCAGGCCTTATATTCACTTTGATGGAATGATCCACGTATTGAAGACTCAGGTGGATAAAATCCCTTAAATCCCTGAATGAAATAGTGGTTTTTTCGCCCCCCAATGAATGTTTATACACATGTTGCCTGAAATCACTACCAGCCTGTCCTAATCCATCCAAAACCAGTTTGCGGTCTTTATCATTGATTTTATTTGACAGAAGGTGCTTGAATTTACTAAAGGTATCACGCACATTTTTGTAAAAGTCAACCATTTCACTGGAGACTTTTACCCCTTCCATTTCCGAAGCGGCGAGTAGCTCTTCAAAAAACTTCAGGAATCGCCTTAAATAGTAGAGCGTCACCATGGAAACGCCATTTCCCACCAAAGCGTTATTGGCATCATTCCATTCCGGCCGTTGGGTGTTCATCCATATTCCGCCCTCTGGTATGAAATTAGATAACTTAGCCAACAAGGTTGCCAATATTTTTTCAATGAAGTTGACCTGGTAGATGGACTTGTTTACATCTTGCAGTAAAGCACCATCCGCTCCAATACTTGCCCGTCGCTTACGCACCTGCTGATCTAATTCATGGTCAAATTCAATGGTATCCTTAGGGTTTTTAAGAATGTCTGCGTAGCTTTTTATTTTATACGGAACGTTAGCATAAACAAAGCGGTCTTCGTTAAAATAACTTTCCAGTTTTTGTGGGGAATGATGCTCAATGAACTCTAAAAATTTCAATAAATAAATGATCTGGTGGTCTCCCCAATAACCAATATATGACCAAGGGTTATCGGGTTCAATGGTTTCCCAGTCAAATCCATCTTTTGTAACCCTGTAAGGATTGTATCCATCGAAAGTAGTCGCATTCAAAAACTTATGAATCATACTCTCTATGAATTCCGGATATGAATGTGCCAGTGCTTCCCAATTTTGAAAGATATCTCTCCAATTTCCTTCGTAATCAAGAATTTTCGACCCGTCAATTTCACTGCGGGTATTGATAGAAAATTTATTCCAGGGCCTGCTGGGGTCGCCATGTCTTCTACTAAACTTTAACGGCATATATTCTGTACACAACCTCCAGAAATCCTTATCATGACTCTGCTGCGCCATTTCCTTTAACCTGGAAAGCGAAAACACATCAGGAAGAGCATTTACTAAATCTTTAGATGTTTCAAAAACGTCCTTATTGGCTGTTGACAGATAGGCACTGAAATCCCATTTTTCTATGTGGTAATTATGATCAAAAATTCCACCTCGCATTATATTAAACAGGGTGTTCGAGAAATGTCGCGTATCCCTCAAATTATCTGAGGTAAGTTGAATTCCATCCGCCGCCGCATTTAATCTTATTAAATTTTGGGTGCCAAAATCTATATCCTGCTGCACAATCGAATCTAATTGCTTTTCGCTTTTTATGGCTTCCGAAATTCTGGCTATGGCCGAATGATTTTGATTCACATCAGCCATAATCATCCATGCTTTCTCAGCCTTTGCCGATAGTATTACCTCTGCATTAATAAAATAAGCCCCTTTTTCTGCCTTTACATCTTCTTCCTGCTGAATCGGAATGCCTTTTCTAAAGTGCTTGAGCTGCAGGGACGAAAGGAGATATTTGGGATTTTCCAGGCCCAGAGACCACACAATATTTGCTTTTAATGCTTCACTGGGTTCTGCTTTGTCAACGATAATAGCACTCAGTGAAAAAATGCCTAATCCTGTCGTTTTTTGAAGTTCACTCCGTTTATAAGCATCTACAAGGTTACTGGATTGGTTTTGTAAATCGCTGCCTACCCCATAAGGTAAAATATTCTGGATGCCATCTAAAACAGATGTCCTGACTTCATTCCCTGTATTATTAATAAGGGTTGACTTTTTAATAAACCCAAAAATATTACTCGAATTCCACTGGTATCTAAAAGTCAATCCCAGGTCATGGTTTTCTTCTTCAAAAAGAATTTTATTTCCATAAACATTCTTATACAAATTTCTGCTGACCTGATACAGTCCTTCAAACCTATAAGAGAAGGGTTCCCAAATATGGGATTTATCCTCTTTGTTTACCAAAAAAATAGATTTGCTCCCGGTAATTTCCGCAGATTCGGTTATCTTATCATCTGTGTAATAAGGGAAAAGAGCATACTCGGCATTTTTTCGCCCGGCACTCAATCCACCATTACTGGAAATAAACATCCAGTGGTTGGAATCACTTACAATGCTCATAAAAAATGGGCGGAGCGCATCACTGTTTGAAATCCTGTAATAATCTCCCCCCCCTATTTGAACACGGTTTATCCCTGTCATAATTTCTTTTTTCAACACCTTATAGTCATGTTAATGAGTAAAAAAAGGTCGAATAATTAAGCCGACCTTTTTAAACGCTCTAAGATAATCATTATTTAATTTCCTTATATACTCTAACCCAATCCACAAGCATTGATTGAGGGAATGTTGTCTGATCAGTTGGAAAGCCAACAAAATTACCGCCCACTGCCACATTCAAAATGATATAAAAAGGATGATCATAGACCCATTCTCCGGGCACATCGTCTGATTTAATTTGTGAATATAGGGTATCATCGACGAAAAAATTGATAGTACCTTCTACCCATTCTACCGCAAAAACATGAAAATCATTATCAAACCGGTCATTTTCAAATCCAAAGGTTTTTGAAATAGGTGAACCTCCGGAATAACCAGGTCCATGGATAGTCCCATGAATTAAGTGCGGCTGCTGTCCGCGATATTCCATAATGTCAATTTCACCGCATTGAGGCCATCCAACCTGGTCAACATTGGCCCCCAACAACCAAAAGGCCGGCCAGATACCGGGGCCCCATGGCATTTTTATCCTCGCTTCAAAGCGGCCGTAAGCCTGATCAAATAATCCCTGAGTGGTAATTCTCGCAGAGGTGAAAGCGGAACCCGAATAAGATTCCTTTCTCGCAATAATAGCCAGGTTCCCTGCCCCGTCAAGGGAGACATTTTCCGGACGATCCGTATCAAATTCCAGTTGTGCGTTACCCCAATCTGTTCCGATATCATAGTTCCATTTCGAAGCATCAGGGGATTGACCCGCAGGGCCCTCAAACTCATCCTGCCATACTAGTTGCCAGTTGCGGTCTACAATCTTATTATCATCTGTGCAACTCCAACCAATGAACAGTGCAGTGAACAGCAGAATACTTTTTGTCAAAATTGAATGATTCCATTTCATGATTAATATTGTTAATTCGGTTTCTTTATTAATTAGTTTTAAACCCTGTTATTAAAAAAATCCCATTTAGTTATGGAAATAAATATTGTCCAGATATATATCACCATTACCTACGAATTTAAACTGAAAAACGTCTGTAAGGTCAACGGGTGAAAAATTAGATAATGGAATGTCCACACTTGCCCAGCCTGAGGTAGGAACGGTTAGTGCATACGACGTTTCAATAGGGCCGGGACTGATCAAAAACACGTCTAAAGCGGTGGAGTTTGCTGTCCAGAAATCAATATGCAGGTGGGTCATTGCGGAAACATTCTGACTACTGCCCAGTTCTATTCCCTGATAATTCAAGCCGGAAAAGAGCAGTGTATTGTTGCCGGCAACCGGCACTACTGATCCTACCGTAGTCTGTCCCCAACCAGGGTTGAAATTTGTTCCATCTACACTTGAATAAGCATCGCTAAAAATAGAGATAACACCTGATGCAGGGTCAGTGGGTGTCGGCGCCGCAGTAGTTGGCATGTTTCCCCCGCTCGTTTCATTATAGAAATAGATATTGTCCAGATAAATATCGCCGCTACCATCAAATTTAAGCTGGATCAAATCAGCCAGATCAACGGGTGAAAAGTTTGATAAAGGAATGTTGACACTTGCCCACCCTGAGGTAGGAACGCCTAATACGTAGGGCGCTTCTACAGGCCCCGGGCTGATCAAATACACGTTCAATCCCGTGGAGTTTGCCGTCCAGTAGTCAATATGCAGGTGGCTCATTCCGGAAACATCCAGGTTGCTACCCAGTTCAATGCCCTGGTAATTAAATCCTGCGTAAAGCAGGGTGTTATTCCCAAATATAGGCACTTCCGAAACGCTGGTCGTTTGTCCCCAATCCGGATAAAAATTCGTCCCCGGAACATTGGAATAAGCATTGCTGAATATGGAGATGACGTCACCAGGAGCATTCGTTGGCGTCGGGGCGGGTGTAGCTGGCCCAGTAGTTTCCACATCCCCTGCATTGTAAAAATAAACATTATCGACATAAACATTGGGCAAGTCTCCGGAAAGGACCAACTGAGCCAAATGTGCTCTATTCGTCAGGCCAACAAAACTAGACAGAGGCATATCCAAACTCACCCAGGTTCCTGTGGCTAATGTTGGACTGGTGAACGTAAGTTCATGCGAAGAATCATCCCCCCCATCATAAGTTCCGTTTGCGCCAAAATCTACCAGCAAAACTTTAAAGGCTGCCGGAAAATCCGTCGGATCAGGGGTCCAGATATCCATATGGAAGTGGGTCATATTGGTGGCATTTATCGTTTGAGAAGTAAACTCAATGCCGACAAAATTGAGATTTTTGTAACGTTTTACATCATCGCCTGCAATTTGAATATCAAAAGTTTCAGCCGTTGAAAATTCCCAGTAAGTATTCCATAAGTCAACGGGCACATTGGTATAGGCATTGCTAAACAATGAGATCACACTATCAGGGCTAACGGTTGGTACAGGAGCGGGAGTCAAAGGCCCCGTCGCTTGTCCTGAAGTAGCAATGGTCAAAGAACCAGCGGCGTCAATATCCCCTAATTTTGCCGTTATCACCACAGCACCGCTATCAATAACCGACACGATTCCTAATTCACTTACCGAAGCAATACCTGGATCAGAGGAATTAAAGGTAAAATAGGAAGGCGCTACTTCGATTCTTTGATCAACACCATTAGGCAGGTTAAACGTTTCAAACAAACCTCCTATCGTAAGTTGATCGCCTGTTGCTGCCGAAACAACCTGATCTTGTTTTTCCAGGATGGCCGGCTGTGGATGGGCAAGAGTGCCAAGCTTTTCAAATTGGACTTCATCCATCCAAAATGTATATCCATTCCCGTTATCTGGTGTTGCAACAATTTGGAGCATACCACTTTCCCGGGTAAGTTTGGAAGCATCCGGAATCGGAATAATGTATTTTTTCCAGTTCGTATTGAGTTTCACCCCTTTTAATAAAACAAGGAATTTCGACTCCCCGAAATCGTTTCCAAAACCAATCTCGTCAATAGTGGCCGGTTGGGTAGCTTTGGCCCAAAAAGTGAGGGCGTCGAATCCAGAAAGGTCGCGGCCTACCGAAGTGAGGAACACCCCTCCGACATAACTTCCATCGGGGGATCCCGCATCAGGAACGGCGAACCTCATCGATGCTGACCCATCGTATTTAACGTCAGTATCTACATCAAAGGCCGTCAAACTTGCTCCGCCAAAAACAGCATAATTCAATCCGGAGCTAAAATTATCAATAAAAACTTCTCCATTAGCCGGGTAAGTGGCGGGCTCTAAATCTTCAAAGTCTCTTATACAGCTAACCCCTAAAAAAAGTAATAAAGCTGTTATTAAGGTCAATTTTGAATAATTATATTTTTTAGTTGTCATCTTTTTAAACTTTTTTATGGATTACATACCAATGTTAATTTGAAAATAAGTTCTGAACTCCCATTCATTGCCGTTACCGAATCCTACAGCCGTAGGGTCACAAACGTAATTACCGGCTGCATCAAAGGTGTACGCCGGGCAGTAGCGCGGAGAGTATTGATCCAGGGATCGCCAGGTATAGCGAATCCCCATTCGGGTACTTGGAAGGTTTAACCACCCTGGTTTTCCCACTGAAGTGGACAAGTCTGCCATTAATTGTAGCGGGTAAGTAAGGTTGAAATCACGATGATAATCGAATGGTCCCCAGTCATCTACTTTAACCATGGAAGTCAATTTAACTTTTTTATAGACCATTCGCAGATCACCTCCAACTCTTTGAATTAATCTGGAGTCGCTGCCATTGGCTTGTGCATTACCTCCATAGAGGTTGGCAATAAACCCAAAATCAGGACTTACCTTGGATACAATACGTGCATAGGCTTCCCAAAGGTCTTCTGCGGGAGCAGATCCGGGAAAAGCAAAAAGCGACCGGCCGTCTGCAAAAATACCAATAGCGGCATCTTGTATGGTAGGCAGGTGGCGGTAAACGAATCCGGCACTGATAGCAAAACCAGCATCTTCCGCTGTATCATTATCCCATTCATACATCCATGTTCCCGGCGTAGGGTCATAGGTAAACAGGATTTCTCCGGCAATCGTTTCCCTGTTGCTTCTGACCGCAAATGGATCATCGAGAATGTTTCTTGGTCTTCCGGGAGCACTTACATCTCCGGAGATTGGACCCACAACGGGCTTTTGCCACAAGAAATTAGGAGCTATTTCAAAATCACCAATGATGTAACTCAAACCGGTTAAAACATTAAATTGATTGCCACTTCCGCTATCTTTAAGTCTCCAGCCTGTGAACGTTTTGGTATAATCAGCGCCTCCGTTGGCCACCAATCCCATCGCTGCACCCTGGGCATACCACTTGACCGGACCGCCCATGTAGGTGAGTTTCATTTTTCCACCCCAGGTATCCTTTAAGGTAATATTATCCTGGTAAACCTCTTCTTTTTCTTCATCTACAATCTGGAATGATCTGTTCACCAGCGGCTGACCACCCCAAATACCTCCGATTTCAAATCCAATAGGCCCGAATTTTCTTTGGGCATGAAGGGTGACCCGTCGTGTAAGGGGCATTGGAACGGCAAAAGAACTTACCGCCGGTGCCTGCTCAGCAATGTCTTCGTGGTAGATTCCCGTAAGATCAAAAGAAGCTACTTTTCGGCTGTACTTGACCAAAACTGCCGGGTTGGCTCCCCACCACAATTCAGGGCCAAAAGCCACCTTCAGTCCATGCAGCGATTTTTTACCTTCAATTTCAAAGCCAAAGGGTGCATTGCCATTGTAAATATCAATATTAGGACCATAATTCGCTTCCGGATATAATCCAAAAAAATCACCCTCATAACCCCAATGATAATGGCCGGTACGGTAAAATCCGGTCAGGTCGAACATCTTGCTGTTCCAGGTAAAATCGGCTCTGTAGATGTTCAGGCGATCTACTGATGGCAATTGCAGACTTCCGTTTTGAGTATCGACGAAACGGGAACGACCGCGGTTTTCGTAAAAGATTTCATCAATCGGATTTTCAGCAACATTTCCAAGAACGTTAAATACGACATTCGCCCGAACACTTTCGGTAGGTTTTGCTTCGACTCCCACGTAAAAGGACTGCATATGATCAAAACCGAGTCTATTGGGGTATTTAAGTTGATCAGGATCTGCCTCTTTGGGCGTTGAAATCAGATCTCCACCTGTATTAAAGGTAGACAAATCAACCCTCAAACCGCTGACACGAACTTTTTTGGTTTGTTCACTTTCCAGTGCAGCCTTATCTCCTCTGGCTTTGAGCACAGCCTCCATCAAATGGATATTTGAAAAATGATTATCAATGGTTTCAAGCTTAACGCCATTTGCGTATGGATCTATTTGGTGAGCTTCCTTTAAAGCATAATAAGCCGCCCGAGGATAAAGTTGATATAACCCACGAACACTTGTTGGTCCCTTTGCACATATACCAAACCATTCCTCGTTCATGTTATTTTCTCCTTCAATAAAGTCACTTTGATATCCCCCGTTACCCCATGAAGCATTGTTGTCATGCACTTCCAGATTTTTGGTTTGGCCAAATTTCCACCAGCCATCGCTAAACTGGAAGGTGAACCCCCCAATAGAATTTCCTACTTTTCCCAAACCGGCAGCATTCTCATAGATCTCCTTCCAGTTATTTACCATATAATAAGCCTGCGACTGCTGGTCTTCTGCATTTTCAATGGTATTAAACGCATCGGCACCAAACTCTGTATACATGATTGGTTTATTCAGTTCATCTTTGACTCTTTGGAAGGCATCTCCAAAGGAAACGCCACGGTACACATTGGTACCAAAAATATCTACATCTTTACATTCTTCGGCAATAATATCCAGGAAAAGTAAATCACCATTACACATCGCAACAGGATGCGAGGTATCAAGCGCTTTCATCGCCACTGCCGCTTCATTAAACAACTTATACAAAGGATAGGCACGCATGGTGGATTTTCTATCCTCCATTGGAATGTCTTCTGTTTCAGCCCCCTCCCAGAAAAGACCGTAGTTATTTTCATTTCCAAGCAAGTACATGAGTAAGCCCGGAGTACCCCGGTATTCTTGTACCATTTCCGTTACCTCTGCAAGGAGCAATTCGCGGACACGGGGGTCGGAATATTCCGTATTCACCACATAGGTACCTCCCAATGTTAGTCCATAACGACCAAAGGCATGATTGAGCATGGTATGGATGCCAAATTTTTCGTAGATATACTTAATCCACTTTGCAGGCACTCCGGTATACATTCGAACGGAATTTACGCCCATGTTTTTTAGCAAAGACATTTCGGTATCAAGCGCTGACCTGATAATATCATCTGGTTGATTCCATAAACTATAAGAGAAATTGGTGCCAATCGGGAAATAATCCCAATTCATCCCATTGATCATAAAATCATTTCCATTGACTGTCAGTTTTAGCCCTTCATTGTTATTAACAACAGATACTTGATCAGGCTGGGCAAATAAAGAAGTGGAAAAAAAGAAAAGAATCAGTGTTTGAATGATGTTTTTCATTTTTATCATTGAATTTGGTTTAAATTAATATTTTCTGTCTTTTTCTATCGACTAAGGAAACCAATTAATATTCCATAAATTATGGATTTCCCATAGTTTTGATTTTTTAAAAAACTTCATTGATTTACGTAAAATTAGGTTTAATTTAAATTAAAGATTTAAAAAATCACCTCATCAATTATTTCATCAATTAAATAAATAACTACTACAAAAATATTTATAATTAAACCTAAACAATTGATAATTAAGTATATTTGTTTTTCACAAACTTACTCATGCATTATTTAAAACACATCACAAAGTACATTTTTTGCTTGATTTTTCTTTTTTTGACAAGTCAACCGGCCCAAGCCTTTTTGGGAAAATACCCCATTCAAAATTTCACCCCAGCGGATTATAAAGCCGGAATTCAAAATATTGATTTTGCTCAAAACAGAGATATGACTCTTTTTGTAGCCAACAATTTAGGCGTGCTCTCCTACAATGGTAACCATTGGGAAGTACATGCTTTCAAAACAGGCAAGAAAGTAAGATCCCTGGCATTTGACGAAAATACCAACCGGTTATACGTTGGCGCACAAGGAGCCTTTGGCTATTTTAATGATGCCTGGAATTATGTATCCCTAACGGAAGAAATTCCGGAATCTTCAAGAGATTTTGATGAAGTATGGGACGTCTTTCTGTTTGATTCAAAAGTTTATTTCTGCACTTTCCAGGGTATTTATGTGTATGATGGCCAATCAATTGCTGTTATAGAACATAAGGATGGGCTGGGCAGGTCGTTTCAAGCCAATGGAAAACTGTTTACTCAAAATCCGAGAGGAAATCTTCTTGAAGTAAGAGATCGTGAGCTTCTTCCTGATTATCCCCAAAACAAAAAAAATCAGATTATCGCTGGTGTAATTCCTCAAGATGAAGGATATTTATTTTTTTACAATTCAGGAAAGATTGAATTTTCCACCTCTTTTGGCGTTACTGCAAAATATGACGACCTGAGCAAAGTTTTGCAGGGGAAGTATGTGAATCATGTGTTACAGCTCTCCGATACCAGGTTAGCTATTTCTACACAAACAGCAGGGTTATTTTTGTATGATTTACAGAAACAGACTATAGAAAACATCACTACACAAGATGGCTTATTAACCAATACTTGCTTACGCGCCTTTCAGGATTATTCCGGAAACTTGTGGGTAGGTATGCAAAACGGGATTGCACTGGTGGACATCAATTCCCCCACGCGGTTTTTGAACCAGGAAATTAATTTGCAAGGAAGCGGTTATGAAGCTTTTGAGGTGGAGGAAGGCACTTATTATACTACTTCTAATGGAATTTATTTTTTACCAAAAAATACTACACAAAGCATTTTTTTAGAAGGAACGGAAGGACCTGCTTATGGGATGCAAAAAATCACCGGGAAGCTTTATGCCGGGCATCACACCGGTTTGTTTCTTTTAAGCGATGGCAAAGCAAAACGTATAGCCATTACAGATGGTTTGTGGCAGGTAAAACAATTGCGGTCAAACCCTGAATTTGCCATTGGCGGCACTTACTCTGGATTGTTCCTTTTCAGGATAAATGAAAACATGGAATTGGAAGCTATTCAGAAAATCAGCGGTTTCAACGAATCAAGCCGCTTTTTTGAAGAAGACCATCTGGGAAGATTTTGGGTGGGGCAGTTTTACAAAGGCTTGTATCAATTGAAGTTGACCGAAAAATTAACGGAAGCTACAGTAAACAAGGTGTCAGATGCCTATGACTCTCCTATTGATGAACAAATTATATTGAGCCATATCGACAATGAGCTATACCTGGCTACCAAAGCAGGCGTGTATCTGCTTGATAAAACAACCGATCGGATTATCAAGTCCGCGTTTATTGCTGACGTTATCGGAGACCAACAAGTTTTTTTGCTGGTGCAGGACAAGCAAAAAAATATTCATGTGTTTACTGAAAATCTTATGGGGTTATTTAAACAAATCAGTCCCAGCAACTATATATTTGTGCCTTCCTCCTTGTTTCAATTTCGTTATTCTTTTAACAATGACCTCCTGAATGTTTCGGTGAATACGGATGATGGAGTATTGTTCAATGCCAAGGAAGGATTTATTCATTACAGGCCTGAATCAGAAGATCGGATAGCAGTGGAAAAACCACTTGTCGTAAGCAAGGTACTTAGTGTGGCGGAAGATAGTATTTTGTATGCCCAAAAACCTTTTGAAAAAAAGCCGGAGAACCTGGAACAATTGACCGTTTCACACAGAGCAAAGGTTTTGCAATTTGAGGTGGAATCATTTCAGTTCAATACGGTCAATAATCAGCAATTCCGATATATTTTAAAAGGCTTTGATGAAGATTATGGAGAATGGACTAATGCTACCATTAAAGAGTACACCAATCTTAAAGAAGGTCAATATGAGTTCATGGTGCAAACCCGAAACTACCTGGGCGAAATAATAACCAGCCAGCCCATGTATCTGACTGTAAAACCGCCTTTTTACAGAAGTTTATTAGCTAAACTTATTTATTTAATTCTTGGGATTTCAGTCCTTTCCCTTGTCTATCTGCACCAAAATCGCCGCTATAAAAGGAAAGCCACAAAAATTGAAGAAGCAAAGCAACATGAGCTCGAAGAAAAACAGAAAAAACTCATCGAAGTAGAGCAACAAAAAGAACAAGAACTGCTGCAACTCGAAGACGATAAAATGAAAAGCGAATTGCGGCATCTTAACAACCTATTGGCAGCTTCAACCATGAATCTGGTGGTAAAAAATGAGTTTATTGAAGCTATTAAAGAAAAACTGAAGGTGGTAAACCGAAAAGGGAAAAATAAAGACACACAGCAATCCCTGCTGCAAATAGTTAAAGAAATAGATACCACACTGCGGCTACAGGAAGATTGGGAACAGTTTGAATACCATTTTGATCAGGTTCATGGAGATTTCCTGATCCGATTGAGGGATGAATTCGTGGAACTTACGCCCAATGAACAAAAACTCTGCGCGCTTTTGCGACTCAATTTAAATACCAAGGAAATTGCCAACCTAATGGGCATCTCCCTGCGTGGGGTAGAAATTGCCCGCTACCGATTACGCAAAAAATTAGCCCTGAATCAAGGCCAGAACTTGTCCAAGTTTATTTTAGAATATTAATTTTTCACCCTGTATTTTAAGAACTGCAAGACAACATCGAACACCCCACTTTTTCCCTGGCCCATTCCGGGCGTTTGGTAAACCATTTTTGATTTTCAGACTGTTCGCTGTAAGGGTTTTTTAGCAATTCGTAGAGTTCGTCGATTAAGGAAAAATCTCCCTCATCTGCTTTGTCTATGGCCAGTTGAGCCATATAATTTCGCAACACATATTTGGGGTTCACCTCATTCATTTTTATTTCACGTGCTTCATCGGAGTCAACTTCAAGCCCCAATCTTGCTACATATTTTTCAAACCATTCTCCCCACGATTTTTCCACCTCATCCTTCAATTCCTCCGGCGTGTAAAAAGCATCTTTAACAAGCGTTAAAAAATCAGAAGGATGACCAACCTCCTGTCCTTTTTTCACTTTGGAAAGAAGCCTGAAAAAAATAGTCATATCCGTTTCGGTGGCCTGCAGTTGCTTTTCCAATGCTGCTATCAATTCATGATCTCCTTCTTTTTCACTTTGCAAGCCCAGTTTACTGCGCATCATCGCCGGGTACTTCACTGCGAAATCAGATTTAAATTGCTCCAGTATTTCCTCAAAAGGCTCAGCCTCTTCCACCAACGGATAAAGTGCATTACCCAATTGAACCAGGTTCCAAAAGGCGATCCCCGGCTGATTGCCAAAACGGTAACGGCGCTGATCTTTGTCGGTGGTGTTTGGAGTCCAGTTGGGATCATAACCTTCCAGCCACCCATACGGACCATAATCAATGGTCAAACCCAATATAGAAAAATTGTCTGTGTTCATGACCCCATGAACGAATCCTATGCGTTGCCATTCAATAACCATATCCAAAGTCCGTTGGGCAACCTCCCGGAAAAATTGGATATACCCGTTTTTCGTTCCCGCTTCAATCTTTGGAAAAAAATGACGGATAGTATAATCTGCCAATTGCCGCAGGGTGGCCAAATCCTTCCGCGCTGAAAATATTTGAAAATTGCCAAACCTGATAAACGAAGGCGCTACCCGACAAACCACAGCCCCTTTTTCGTAAGCAGGATTGCCATCGTACAACATATCCCGCATCACCTGGTCTCCCGTCAATATCAACGACAACGACCGGGTGGTGGGCACGCCCAAATGGAACATGGCCTCACTGCACAAATGTTCGCGGATGGAGGAACGCAAAACGGCCAGCCCATCTGCAGTGCGGGAATAAGGCGTTTCGCCCGCTCCTTTCAATTGCAAAGCCCAACGTTTGTTTTCATGGACGACTTCTGCCAGGTTAATGGCTCTGCCATCGCCCAACTGGCCGGCCCAATTGCCAAACTGATGCCCGCCGTAACACATGGCATAAGGCTCCGTTCCTTCAAGAACTTTGGCCCCGGAAAATACCTGCAAAAAATCCAGGGTTTTTTCCGCTCCCTTGCTCAATCCGATGGCTTCGACCATATCGTCCGCTGCGTGCACCAATACCGGTTGGGAAGGAATTCTAGGTGTTACATAAGAATAACAAGCCTCAAAAACCTGTCGCCTGGAATTGCTTAGGTTAGGATCGGCAGGAAGCTCTTTATTAAAAGTGTCTTTTATATTTAAATTCATCATTTTGTTATCTCTTTCCTTTCAGAACTGTGACAGCAGTAGTTTCACTAAAAGTAAATAATATAACCTTAAAAAAGTTTAGCATTTACCGTAAATTGTTCCCAAATATCCTTTTATTTCACACAGATTCTGCAGGATTCGCTGAATTTTGCTGTTTTTTTGCGACACGCTTTATTCTGCGTCCATCTGCGTAATCTGCGAGAGCAAATCATGCCACTTTTATTCATTATCTCAATGTGAGCGGAATTTTAATTAACAACCGATTTAAAAAATGCATCAAAATATTAAAAAAAATTACAACATTATAACAATCAAATAGTTATGTCAAAAAAACGTACTTTATTACCTCTGCTTTTAATCAATCTATTGCTTTTCGCCATCAGTTCCTGCACCACCAGGGAACCTGTCCCAAAAGATTTATCCAAAGAAAACATAATCCCTAAACCGCTAACGCTTACTGCCACCGGATTATCCTTTGAATTGACTGCAAAAACGGATATCTATTTAGGCAGTGCTGATCAACAACTGCAATGGGTGGGCAACTACCTTGCGGACATGATCAACCCTCCCACAGGGCTTGACATGAAAGTAATCACTTCAGAGGATAAACCTGGTAAAGGGCACATTTATTTGAATCTTTCAAACGGAACCGATTTTGGCGAAGAGGGTTATCAATTAGAGGTTACCCCCGAAGGAATTAGCATTATGGCGAATACAAGCGCAGGCATATTTTACGGCGTACAAACCTTGCGGCAATTATTGCCTCCCGCCATTGAAAAAAACATCACTCAACCCGGTCCATGGCTGGTGGCTTCAGGTACGATAAAGGATCAGCCCACTTATGGTTATAGAGGGGCTATGCTGGATGTGGCCCGTCATTTTTTTGCCCCGGATGAGGTCAAACAATTTATCGATTACCTGGCTATGTTTAAAATGAACAGGCTGCATCTCCACCTTTCAGATGACCAGGGATGGCGCATTGAAATAAAGTCATGGCCAAACCTCACCGCCCATGGAGGAAGCACCGAAGTTGGTGGCGGAGAAGGTGGGTTTTACACTCAGGATCAATATGCAGCCCTCGTAAAATACGCTCAGGATCGTTTTATAGAAATCGTTCCGGAAATAGATATGCCCGGGCATACCAATGCCGCCCTGGCTTCTTATGCTGAATTAAATTGTGACGGTAAGGCTACCGAACTATACACAGGCATAAAAGTGGGCTTCAGCACTTTGTGCACGAATAAGGAAATTACCTATAAATTTATCGAAGATGTTTTCACGGAACTGGCGGCCTTAACCCCGGGAGCATACATCCACATCGGCGGAGACGAATCCCATGTGACTCCTTTAAAAGATTATATTCCGTTCATCAACAGAGCGCAGGAAATCGTTGAAAAACAGGGTAAAAAGGTAATGGGATGGGATGAAATTGCCCACGCAAAATTATTGCCCAATACCGTGGTACAATGGTGGGCAGAAGTCGAGAATGCTCAAAACGGAGTAAAACAAGGAGCGAAAGTCCTCGTTTCCCCTGCCCATAAAGCTTACCTGGATATGCAATACGATTCCACGACACAACTCGGTTTACATTGGGCCGGCTATATAGAAGTGGATAGTGCCTATATTTGGGATTTGGCAACCATTGCCGAAGGGATCGGAAAAGATAATATCATCGGTATCGAAGCCCCTTTATGGAGTGAAACGGTCACGAATATGGCTGAGGTTGAATATATGATCTTTCCAAGATTACCCGGTTATGCAGAGATCGGCTGGTCGCCAACAGACATTCGGGGCTGGGAAGAGTATAAAGTACGCCTTGGAAAACAAAAAACACGTTTCGATATAATGGGAATCAATTACTACCCCTCAAAATTGGTGCCCTGGCAAGAGGAGAAAAAAGAGGAAGAAGAGGCTTTGAAAAATTAAGTATACTAAAATTGTATTATTGTTTTTGATTGAATAAGCTTTGCTTTTATGAACAAAATTCTACTATCTCTATCTTATCTCTTTCTCCTTTTCAGTTGCAGCACTCCCCCGCCGCCGCCTGTACTGCCCGTCCCATCAGATCGCCAGTTGGCGTGGCAGCATTTGGAATTTTATGCTTTTATTCATTTTAATATGAATACTTTCACCAACATGGAATGGGGGACCGGAGGCGAGGATCCACTGTTATTCAATCCAACGAAACTTGATTGCATGCAATGGGCCAAAGTATGCAAATCAGCAGGTTTGAAAGGCATTATCCTCACCGCCAAACACCATGACGGATTTTGCCTATGGCCTTCTGAATACACCGAACATTCTGTTAAAAATTCGCCCTGGAAAAATGGCCAGGGAGATGTTTTGAAGGAACTTTCCGAGGCTTGCAAGGCCTATGACCTTAAATTCGGGGTTTATCTCTCCCCCTGGGACAGGAATCATGCCGATTACGGGAAACCCGAATATATCACCTACTTTAGGAACCAGTTGACTGAATTGCTGACCAACTACGGCGAAGTATTTGAAGTGTGGTTTGACGGTGCCAATGGAGGAACCGGTTATTACGGCGGCGCCAATGAAGAACGCAGGGTCGATAAACTGACCTATTACGACTGGCCGGCCACTTATGAACTCGTCCGGCAATTCCAGCCCAATGCAGTGATTTTCAGCGATGCCGGGCCTGACGTCCGCTGGGTGGGAAATGAGCAGGGCCATGCCTACCCTACCACCTGGTCCAACCTGATGCGTGACAGCATTTACGGCGGAATGCCTGAATACAGTTCCCGATATTCCCCAGGACAGGAAAACGGGACCCATTGGGTGCCTGCGGAAGTCGATGTTTCCATCCGTCCGGGATGGTATTATCATCCGGAGCAGGATTCCCTGGTTAAATCATTGCCCGAACTGCTCGACATTTATTATAATTCCGTCGGGCAAAACGGTTCCCTTTTACTCAATTTTCCCGTTGACACAAGAGGCCTGATCCATGAAAATGATGTGGAACAATTGAATAAACTTGCGGCCAGACTACAAAAAGATTTTGCCGTAGATTTGGCAAAAGGACAAAAAGTTGAGGCAAGCAACGTTCGTGGAACAGCCTACAAAGGAAACAATACGGTTGATGGAAACGATAATACCTATTGGGCGACCGAAGATGAAGTCATTCAAGCCAATTTAACCCTCCTTTTTGACAAAGAGACGACCTTCAACCGATTCCTGATCCAGGAATATATCCCATTAGGTCAACGGGTAAAGGCCTTTTCTTTAGAAGCCAAAACAACTGATGGCTGGGTGGAAATTGCTAAAGAAACGACTATTGGTTACAAACGTATGCTACGCTTGCCGGATATTACGGCAACCGCTATTCGTTTGAATATTGAAGATTCAAAGGCTTGTCCGGTTATTTCGGGGATTAGGGTTTATTATTCGGGGGAGTAAATATTTTGACAAAACAACAAGGATAATCATAAAGAAATGATCAATAAAAAACCGCCCCCATATTATTCTGAGAAGCGGTTTTTTTATCTCAATCTTGCATAGAAGTCATTTCCTTCACTCATATTTTAAAGCATCCACCGGATCAGCATTAGCCGCCTGATAGGCTTGCGAACTTACTGTAAGTACTGCTATCACCACCGCCACCACTGTAGCGAGGATAAACGGTAATATCGGGATATCAATCTGGTAAGAAAAATTAGTTAACCAATCCTTTGCGATGAGGTATGAAACAGGCCAGGCAAAAATATTGGCAATGAGTACCAGTTTGATGAAATCTTTGGTCAGCATATTCATGATTTGCCAGACAGAAGCGCCCAACACTTTTCGAATGCCTATTTCCTTTGTGCGTTGTTCGGCCGTATAAGAAGCCAGGCCGTAAAGCCCCATGGCTGAAATGATTATCGCCAAAATGGTCAGGAACAAAAACATGCGCCCGAAATTTTCCTGCTGCCTGAGCAATGCGCCAAATTTGTCATCCAAAAACTGATAGCGAAACGGGTGACTGGGCTCCAGTTTGTTCCATTCGGCTTCAATATAGTCAATGGTGGCATTTTTGTTGTCGGGCGCTATTTTAAAGGAGGCAAACCAAACATTGTTGCTTACCGTCATGATCATCGGGCGAATGGGCTGGTCGAATCCTTCGATATGAAAGTCCTTCACGATGCCTATAACATTGCCAAACCTCAAATCCCCGTTTTGATTAATGTATTCACCCATCCTTCTGCCAAGGGGATTTTCAATGTTCAAATTCTCAACAGCCGTTTCATTAAGTATAAAATAAGGTACTGAATCGGCCTCCATTTCCCGATCAAACAGCCGACCTTCCGACAACTCTATTCCGAGGGTATTGAACAAATCATAATCTACCTCAAGGTTCCATAAAGGCAGCTGTTCTTCGCTTCCTTCCAGGGCGTACATGTTTTGATTCGGCGTATCCCCCGGGTAGTAAGAAGCCCTGGAAACATGGAGAACATTGGGATTTTTTAGAAATATATCATTGTAATTCCTGAAATTCTGTGCCATCTGGTCTGTCTGAATAGGCACGATCAAAACATTTTCCCCTTCAAATCCCACATTTTTATGTTGCAGATAGGAAATTTGCTTATAGATGATCATGACGCCGATGATCAAAATAATGGAGGCTACAAATTGAACGACCACCAGGGTCTTTCTTAAGTTTGCCCCGCCTTTTGTTTTAGTATAATCCCCCTTCAATACGGCAGAGGGCAAAAAAGAAGAAAGGAACAAGGCCGGGTAACTTCCGGCAAACAATCCATAAAACAGGGTTACCAAAAAGGAAAAAAGGACCGTTTGCCCAAAATGATCATTCACCAGGATAAGGTCGGTTTCCATGACATTATTAAACCCCGGAAGGAATAATCTGACCAATCCAAAAGCAATGAGTAAGGCTATAAATCCCTGGATGACCGACTCGGTTAAAAATTGTACGATCAGCATCTGCCGGGAAGCCCCTACTACCTTTCTGACACCAACCTCTTTGGCTCTTTTTCCGGATCGTGCCGTGGAAAGGTTCATGAAATTGATCCCAGCGATAAGGATGACGAGCAAAGCAATGCCAATAAAAACATACACATAGGTAACGGATCCGTTTTGCTGTATCTCCCAGTCCTTATGAGAATACAAATGAATATCCGTCAACGGCTGCAACTGGTATTCAAAGGTATTGTCCTGTTTGAAAAATTCCTCCACCGTGATCTTTAGGAAGCGTTCGACATCCGGCTCAATTTTTTTCATGAAATTGGCTTTCATTTCCTCCTGAAACTGCCCAAAATCAGCCCCCTCTTTTAATTTCACGTAAGTATAAAAATTGTTGCTGATCCAAATATTCTGGAAATCATTTTGAGCCAGAAACATGTCAAATTGAAAATGAGCATGCCCTTCAGGCGCTTTCACAATCCCCCTTACAATACAATCGCGACGGTTGTCATAATTTACAATTTCCCCCATCGCATTTTTGTCTCCGAACAACTTCCGTGCGGTTTCCTCCGTCAACACAACGGCATTTTCTTCCTTCAATGCCGTTTCCGGATTCCCATGAACAAATTCATAATCAAAAACTTTAAAAAAGGCACTATCCGCCTGGGCCATGTGCTGGATGTACACTTTTTTTTGCTCGTAACGCATCAGGATTTCCTGTCTTCCCGACTGCACCCTGGTGGCTGTTTCAACGTTGGCAAATTCGCTTCGGAGGGCTGCAGCCATAGGGTTTGGAGATACCGGAGCATCCATTTTCTGCCCCATCATATTGGCCTTAATCCCTGTCCTGTAAATACGATCCGCATCACTCCAGTGTTTATCATAGCTCATTTCGTCCTTGACAAACATGAATACAAGAATGGTGACCGTTAAACCCAATGCAAGACCCAATATGTTGATCAAAGCATAGATTCTGTTCTTATTGAGGCTTCGGAAAGCCACTTTTAGATAATTTTTAAACATTTCAATGATTTTAGGTTAGGAAAAGAATGAAAGTACCCTCTGTTCAAAACCTAGGCAGGAAGAGCAGAAACAATGTTCTGGCTCCCAGGTACAATGCGACCGTCCAATAAATTGATGGTCCTCGTTGAAAAACCAGCATCATGTGCCGAGTGAGTCACCATGATTATAGTAGTCCCTTCCTGGTTTAATTCGACCAACAAATCCATCACTTCATTACCATTTTTGCTATCGAGGTTACCCGTGGGCTCATCTGCCAAAATCAAAGGAGGTTTGGTGATCAGGGCTCTTGCCACGGCCACCCGCTGCTGTTGCCCTCCGGACAATTGTTGGGGAAAATGCGAGGCCCTGCTGGAAATCCCGATCTTTTCAATCAATTCATTTACCCTTTGTTTACGTTCGGCAGCTCCAATTTTATTGTAAATTAACGGCAGTTCAATATTTTCAAAAACGGTCAGTTCATCGATCAGGTTAAAGTTTTGAAAAACAAAACCTATGTTTTTCTTGCGGAGGTCAGATCGTTCTTTTTCACTGAATCCAGCCACTTCTGTGCCCAAAAATTCATAACTCCCCCTGTCGGGTTTGTCCAATAACCCCAACACATTCAATAAAGTCGATTTTCCGCAGCCTGAAGGGCCCATAACGGAAACGAACTCACCCTTTTTTATCTCGAAGGTTACTTCGTTCAATGCCGTGGATTCTATTTCATCCGTCCGGTATACCTTGGTTAGTTTATCCAGTTTTATCATAAGTCGAGTTTTAGGTTTCTGCGACGGCCCGGGATACAAATCGCCCCCTGGAATCTCAAACAGAAACAGGTTTAATTATTAATCACAATGGTTTCAAAATTTTTGTACTCATCATAGGAAGAGGTAATGAACCGCTCCCCAACCTCAAGGCCTTCCAAAACCTCATAATAGCTTGGGTTCTGGCTGCCGAGTTTGATATACCGCTTGTGAGCCTCTCCCTCATCATCAAGCACGTATACATATTGGCCTCCCGAAGACTGGAAATAATTGCCACGAGGGATCATTATGGATTCCCGGGTATCCGATAGTTCCAGCCTGAGTTGCAAGGATTGACCAATAGAAATGTTTTTGGGGATCTGACCTTCAAATTCCAATTCTATCTGGAAACGCCTGTTCACCACTTCCGGCAACACTTTTGCCACCTTCAGGTTGACCAGTTGTCCATCAAATGAAAACCGGGCACGTTGCCCTGTTTGTACTTTATTTAAATAGTATTCATCGACCTGCCCGTTTATTTTAAAACCGGATTGAACATCAATTTTTGCAACAGTTTGGTTGGGCAGGAAGGACTCGCCAAGATCGGGATCAAAAGAAGACAACATACCGCTGACCGGAGCTTTGACCAGCATCTTTTCCATATTCTCATGGATCAGTTCAAGGTATTGTTCCATCATGGCCACAGAGTTATTGATCTGTTTTATTTGAATTCTATTCTCTTCCTCGCTTTTCTTAACATTAATTTCCATAAAGTCCCGCTTTTTAAGCCGGTAATCGTAAGCATCCCTGATTTTGATGAAGTCATTCTCGGCAATGACATGCTGAACAAACAAAGCCGAATCCGTTTTGAAAGAGCGAAGGGCCTGCAGGAAATTATTTTCGCTGTCGATCAGTGACTCGGCAAGATTTCTTTGATCTTTTTCAAGCGACAGTTTTAAGTTCCTGAGGTTATTGATCTGTTCCACAATAGCAGTTTCCTGGTTCATATACCCGAGGGTAACCGAAGGGTTACTCAATCGCAAAAGCGGTGTACCTTTCGTTACCCTGACACCGTCTTCGATAAAGATATCTTCCACAGCGCCTCCTTCCAGGGTATTGACCAAAACAAGTTTTATGGGTTCCACATCTCCATCGATAAGGATCATATCCTGAAAATCTCCTTTTTCGACTTTCTTTACTGAAATTTTGGATGGATCCAGTTTGTAAACTTTTTTATTGAGGTTTTTAAAAACAAAAAAGACTAGTAAGAATAATAAGGCTATTCCGGCCAGGTATAAAATTCTTTGGGTACTCCATTTCTTTTTTTCGATCCTTCGATCCATGCCAGGTGATTCCATTTCGTAATGTATTGATGATTAAAACTTCTGTTGTTTTTTATGGAGGGGATATTCTAAATTTCGGTATCCTGAATAAAATTGGCATCTGAGGAAATTTACTTTGGTTCGTAAAATTCTTCCGTCTCCGGGACAGATCCCAACCAATTAGATAAAAAACTCCGGATTTTCGATCAACCACCGGAACAAGCCCAAAAAGTTCATGTTATTAGGTTGATTTTCAAGTTCTTAAATGTCGATTATGTAAGACATACCAGTACCAAAGGGAAAGTTTCAAGGATTACAGCCTCAAAAAGCCATTTTTTAAACTCCTAATCCCAGCAACAGGACGATAAAAAAAAGCTTTTTGTTACAGATGCCGGATAATGATGAAAGGTCCAAAACACTCCTTTTATTGAAAAGATGCCCAATCCCTACAAAGCCCCCTATCATTTACAAAAAATATTAATCGGTGAAATTTAAAAGCGTTAAAAAAAAAGCCGCCTTTCCCGGGATTGGGAAAGACGGCATCCTGATTCATTTAAGAATCCATGGTATTAGATTTTTCCTACCAAAACATCGCATACAATGCCACCAAAATCAAACTGATGACAATGGCGCTTACATTGAAGGCAGGACTGGTGGCAAACAAACTCTTTGACAGTTCGATTCCTTTTTCGTGATCTGCTCCTTTCTTTTCAATATAACTGATCACCACCATGATGATCATAGTAAGAATCCAGGTCCAGAACATCTGGTTCATGAAAGGTAATTCAAAGAAAAAGGCACTGTCAGACCATTCATTCGGAGCCACCTTGAAATAAAGCGCGATGGGGATGGAAAGAATGACCCCCCAAATGGCAGCATTGTTGGTCGTCTTTTTCCAGAACAGCCCCAGCATAAATACGGCCAGGATACCCGGGCTTACGATCCCTGTATATTCCTGGATGTATTGGAATACCTGACCGAGGTTTTTCAACTGTGGTGCCAAAATAACAGCGATGATCAAAGCAACGGTTGCAGTGATACGTCCTACTTTTACCAGGTTTTTCTCACCTGTACCTTTTGAAAAATAAGGCTTATAAATATCCATGGTAAAAATGGTTGCTGTTGAATTCAGCATGGAGGCCAGGGAGGAAACGATGGCCGCCGCAAGAGCTGCCAGTACCAAACCTTTCAACCCGGTAGGAATAAATGATTTAATCAACCAGGGCGCGGCATTGTCATTGATGAAATTGCCTCCTTTTCCAATAAAGGAAGGATCAACAGAATCTGCCGTTACCACCCCATCAGGTCCGGCATTCAACACATAAGCCACGATTCCCGGAATAACGACGATCAATGGAATGATCAATTTCAAAAAGGCAGCAAAAGCGATCCCTTTTTGAGATTCTTTCAAACTCTTGGCCGCAAAGGTACGCTGGATGATGTACTGGTTAAAGCCCCAGTAATATAAATTGGCCACCCACATACCACCAAGCAATACCGCCAAGCCGGGAAGATCCCACCAGGCATCTTTTCCGTTGGGGGTAATGATTTCTCCTTTCTGAAGGATCATGGAGAATTTTTCGGGTACCGCTTCATAGATCACTTTAAACCCGGTAAAAATATTCCCGTCCGGGGCTACGTGGGAAAGGGCTATAAAGGAAGTAATCAATCCACCGATGATAAGCAGGACGACCTGAACCACATCCGTCCACGCCACTGCAGAAAGGCCTCCCCACAGGGAATAGGCCGCTGCAAATACCGCCAGTCCGATGATGGCCGTCATAAATAATGAGCCGCTGCCGTCACCAATGATCGTATCCAGTGCCGTAGCCCCCAAATAGAGGACCGAGGTTAAATTGACGAAAATGAACAGGGCGATCCAGAAAACGGCAAGAATGGTTTTTAGATTGGTGCCATACCGTTGTTCAACAAATTCAGGGATAGTGTACAGCCCCTTTTTGATGAAAATAGGCAGGAAAAACTTACCCACTATGATCAGGGTAATTGCCGCCATCCACTCATAAGAAGCAATAGCGAGTCCAATGGCAAAACCTGATCCCGACATGCCAATGAATTGTTCAGCGGAAATGTTGGCCGCGATCAACGATGCACCAATAGCCCACCAGGGCAAGGATTTACTGGCAAGAAAATAGTCCTCCGCTGATTTCCCTCCTTTTCGGGAAACCCATAACCCTAAGGCTACGATAAACAATGCGTACCCGACAAAAACGACGTAATCTAAAGTACTAAAATACATAATTTTGTGGTTTAGAGCCAGTTGTGGCGTTTTGTTTTGAAATCAATTTTTCAAGAAATTAAAGTCCGTCTAATCAGCATTGCAAACCTGTTTTAGATTTTTTCCAAGCTGGTTTATGAAAAAAAAAAAGAAGGTCAAGGGACAATGAATACTGATTATTATTGGTGAAAGCGATTTTTATCTGGTCTTCTAAAAAGGGCGAGCATAAATTTAGAAAATTCTTTGGCAAAACCACTATGTAGCTGATTCGTTTTTCTATCAAAAGAAGGGTGTCGTAGAATTGTAGAAGCTAACCCGAAATATTCAACCCTTTGGGAATATTGATTTTGAGGCCAATTTGTGAAGGGAATTTCCCATAAACAGGTGGAATCACACCAAATAGTTAAATGGTTTTTAAATAAAATAAATGCAAAGAAAATTTAATATTAAATTGACTCTTATATAAATAAACTATAAATTTGCCGCAATAGTAATCATTTACCTCCCCCTTCCTTTTGTTGCCACCCAATAGTCATATATTGTTCATCCAATGTTATATTTTTTACCTAAAAGGTGATAATTAGTTTTAATCTCCCCCACCCTCGTTAACTGACTTAATAACCTGAAATTTGGTTAATTGACGTAATTATTTGGAAAAAACCAAAATTGATGAACAAACAAAGCTCCCTCATTTACCGTTTTTTGACCCGTCCGGGTCATTCTCCTCCTGATTTTTGCTCCAGGAGTTAATCCTTGCATCATTCTTTTTTCTTTAAAGGAAGTTTCTACGCCTCAACTTTGGTTTTTTAATCAATAACAATGAAACAAAATAACAAATATGGTTTGGACGAATCCCTGCCTCGTTGGTTTGCTGTTTATTTAAGATACAAGAGGGAAAAAGCGGTTCATGAAAGTTTCTTAAAAAAAGGCATTGAATCATATCTCCCTTTGCAACAGTTCACCAGGCGTTATACGCGGAAAGTCCGTGTGGTGAATCTACCGCTTATCAGTTGTTATATTTTCGTGCGGATCACCAAAAAAAATTATGTTCCTGTCCTTGAAACCCCCGATGTGGTCAATTTCGTAAGGTTTTCCAATGAATTGATCTCCATCCCTGAAGATGAAATAAAACTCATTCAGCGGATTCTTGGAGAAGGAATTGAGGTTGAGGCGGAGTCAAATGCGTACCATGAAGGAGATCTGGTCGAAATTATTGGTGGAAACCTTACAGGTATCAGAGGCATTTTACTCCATCCGGATAACAAAAAAAATTTCCAGGTTGAATTAACACATACAGGATATTCCCTGCGGATGCAAGTAGATCGAAAATTATTGAGAAAACTAAGACCCAATGACAAACCGGCTAAAATTTATCAATAGCACTGTGATGTATTTATACATCAATGAATGATCAACTGTATAATGATCAACTGTGAACAAAAAAAATCATCACCTTAAAATGGAATAAGTCTCCCGCGACTTATCAAAGGCGAAGCCGTAATGCCATGGTTTCCCCACTTTAAAGCGTTTGCTTTTTAGCCTTCTCCCCCACCTTCATCTACTTTCCTTCCAGAAACAAATTTGCATTTCCTCTAGTGAACTGGAGGTCTTGACTCCCTTTTTTTATCCTAAAAAATGAACAATCATGAAGAACTTTGCCCTCATTGGAGCTGCCGGTTATATCGCTCCGCGTCACCTGCAGGCCATATTGGAAACCAGTAATAACCTCATCGTCGCCCTGGACAAAAACGACTCCGTGGGAATTATGGACCGGTATTTTCCTCAAGCGGCATTTTTTACGGAGTTTGAACGTTTTGACCGACACGTTTGCAAACTCATCCGCAGAGGGGATCCGATAGATTATGTCAGTGTTTGTACCCCAAATTATCTACATGATGCACACATACGTTTTGGCCTCCGGGTGGGTGCGCATGTAATATGTGAAAAACCATTGATGCTCACCCCACGTAATATTAATGCGTTGCGCTACCTGGAGGAAGAAAGCAGTAAAAACATCTATACTATCCTGCAATTGAGGTTACACCCTTCCCTTTTAAAATTAAAGCGGGAAGTGGAGGCTGCTCCGCCTGATAAAACCTACGATATTGACCTAACCTATATCACCTCCAGAGGCAACTGGTATTATTCAAGCTGGAAAGGAGACCTTGAAAAATCGGGAGGTATCGCCACCAATATCGGCATCCACTTTTTCGATATGCTGACCTGGATCTTTGGGGATGTAAAAAGCAACATCGTCCACATTCATACCCATGACCGGGCCGCCGGGTACCTCGAACTGGAAAAAGCCCGGGTGCGCTGGTTTTTGAGTATTAATTATGCGACCATTCCCAACGAGGTCAAAAATAATGGGATGACCACCTACAGATCCCTTACGCTGGATGATCGAAAGATAGAATTCAGTGATGGCTTTACCGATCTGCATACCCGAAGTTATGAGGCCATCCTGGCAGGAAATGGCTTTGGTCTGGCAGAGGCATCCAAAGCCATTCAAATTGCGTACCACATCCGGAATGCCTTCCCCGTCGGATTGACCGGTGAGTTCCACCCCTTAGCACTTTTGCCTCAAAGCCGGCACCCCTTCAAACCGGAAGCATACCGCCAGGAATCCCCGTTCCAGGAGCAGGATTTACATCATCATAATTAAAACTTAAATCATGAATTGTCGCTGTTTTTTACGCATTTTCATATTACTCTTAACGGGGCTGTGCTTTGGGTGTGGCAGCGTTAAGCATCCTGAAATGATGATGCTCACCGAGATGCAAAATGAGTTGATAAAGATCGATAGTTTACCGGTCTTAAAGATCAAAACAGATGATATTTTAAACATCCAGGTGGCCAGCAGGAATCCTGAAACGGTTAGGGCTTTTTATCAAAGGGGGGAAGCAGCGGTCGGAGCCTCGGGGGAAAGGGCCCTAGGAGCACAGGAAGGTTATCGCGTGGACGAGGAAGGCAATATTTATCTTCCTTTTATTGGCAAAATTAAAGCCGAAGGGGAAACCATCCTGCAGTTGCGCCAAAATATTACCGACAGCCTGGTGCAATTCATCCCTGATGCCTCCATCCAGGTTAGGTTTTTAAACTTTCGGGTTACCCTACTCGGTGAAGTGAACCGCCCCAACACTTATATTATTCCCAACGAACGTCTTACCATACTGGAGGCCATTGGTATGGCAGGAGATTTCACCCCTTATGCTCGAAGGAACTCGGTTCTCGTGATCCGTGAAAGAGCAGGTTCCCGGGAATTTAGCCGCATCAATACACAGGACAAATCCATTTTTGAATCGCCCTATTTTTATCTCAGTCCAAACGACATTTTATATATCGAACCACTCAGAGCCAAACAATACGCCACCCAGGGCGATTTCCTCCAAAGATATTCCGGAATTCTTATCCCGATGGTGAGCTTGCTGACTTTCGTATTAGGTACTACTCTTTCAAAATAAAACTACACCAACCCGACAAAAACCATTTTTCGCAAAATCATTTAGTCATGAAAGACGAGCAATTCAATATCAGGCAACTTTTTGGGGAAGCCTTGAGATATTGGTATGTATTCGCAATTGTATTTCCACTGATAATGGGTTCTTCTTATTATTATTTAAAAAAAACCGAGCCAAAATATAAAGCGGAGGCCCGTATTCTTATTAAAGATGATGAAAAGTCAGGTCAGCTAAGCGAGGAGGGATTGTTCAGCGATCTTGGGCTGGGCAGAAAAATGAAGAACCTCGAAAATGAAATGCTGGTGCTTCGATCTACCCCGTTAATGATCTCGGTGGTTGAAAAATTGAATCTTCAATACCAATACTTCTCAAGGGAAGGGCTGCGTGAGGTAGATTTATACCAAAACACACCCATACAAATCCTGGACTGGAAACCTACTGCCGAAAAAAACAGCCTGACAGGTGTAGTTCGTCCGGATAACACTGGCGGATACAGCATTGAAATAAAAAAACAAAAATATTGGGGTGAATTCGGAAAAATGCTGGTATTGCCAACAGGTACTCTCACCCTGGCGAGAGACCGGAGCCAGGAAATGCATGAAGCGGTTACGATTGTTATTCTTCCTGTCAGAAAGCGGGCGATCAATCTGTTGGGAAACCTTGAAATAGCCATTATTGGAAAAGAATCCAGCACCCTTAGCCTCATGATAAAGGATGCCTCTCCGGAAAGAGCTCATGATATTCTCATGGAACTGATCTCTTCTTACAACAGCAATTCGGTCGATGAGAAAAACCAAATATACAAAAATTCGATCGACCTGATCAACGAACGCATTCAAATGATCGCAGGAGAGCTGTCAGAAGTTGAATCAGATGTAGAAGCCTACAAAAGCCGTTTCAGCATGACTGAATTGAGCTCAGAAGGAAGCATCCTGATGAACGAGATTGCTACCAATTCAAAAGAACTCTCTGAAAAAGATGTGCAACTCGAAATACTGAATTCTATTGAAGACTTCCTGGTCAAAAACAAAGAGGCTTTTGAGTTCGTCCCCACCAATATTAGTATTACCAACCTTACCCTTTCCAATCAATTGACCCGGTTCAACCAATTATTGGCAGAAAGTGGCAGAATGCGCAGTGATCTGGGGCCTTCTCATCCTGACCTAAAAGTCATGGAAAAGCAAATACAGAATCTCCGGCAAACCATCATTGAAAATATCCGAGCCATTAAAGGCGATCTTCAGATTGCAAGCCATGCCAGTTATCAAAGAAAAAATATGCTGGAAAGCCGATTGAGGAGCCTCCCAACAAGAGAGAGAGAATTATTAGAAATTGCACGCCAAAAAAACATTAAAGAAAATCTTTATCTCTATTTACTCCAGAAAAGGGAAGAATCGGCCATTTCCCTGGCCATCACCGTGGCTAATGGTAAAATTATTGAACCGGCGACGATTCCTCAACAGCCCATCAGCCCCAAAAAAGCCCAAATCTGGCTCATTGCCATGTTTCTTGGAGTTGCCCTGCCCACGGGGTTAGCCCTTTTGCTGGACAACCTGAACGACAAAGTTAATTTCAAGGAAGATATTGAAAGGGTAACCAATGTTCCCATGATAAGTATGCTGGCTTTCAGCCGGCAAAAACAGCATTTGATCATAAAGGAAAACAGCCGGTCCGTTTCAGCAGAAATGTTTCGGTTGTTACGAACTAATCTTTCCTATATTACCCCGGGAGAAGCATTGAAGACGCTCATTGTGACTTCGAGCATGTCAGGAGAGGGAAAATCTTTTATCGCCCTCAACCTGGGAATGACCATTGCCCTGACTGGCAAAAAGGTATTGATATTGGAACTTGATCTCAGGAAACCGAAGCAGGATCTTTACCTGGGCATCAAAAATAACAAGCAAGGGCTGGTTAACTTTTTGGTTGACCCATTGCTAAACCCTGCTGAAATTATCAGGAACAGCGGCATACATCCCAACCTGGACATCATTACCAGGGGCCCCAAACCCCCGAATCCCGGTGAATTAATCTTGTCTCCTCATCTGCCTAAACTGATCAACCAACTTAAGCAAAGTTATGATTTTATCGTATTGGACACCCCGCCCGTGGGTCTTGTAGCAGATGCCTTTCAGATGAAGGATCTCGTCCAGGCTACCCTTTATGTAGTCCGGGCAGGCCTAACGCGACAGGGACAATTGCAGATCGTCGAAGATATTTACCAAAAACAAAAACTCCCCAAACCTTTTATTGTGCTCAACGGTGTAAAATTGAGCGGGATGCATAATTATGGTTATAATTATGGATATGGGTACGGATATGGGTATGGATATGGGTATGGGTACGAAAAGGGATACGGGCATTCCCAGGGATACTTTGAAGAAGAGGAGCTTCCGAAAAAATGGTGGAAAGCATTATTTCAAAAAGTAATAACCTCTAAGAAAAGAAGGAACCCCCTGAAGCCCGATCCGGACGAAAAAAAGGAAAGGCAAATAGACATAGCGTCTGGAAAGGCAAAAGAAAAAGAAAAAACTTTTCAACCTCATGACCTTGAGGTGTAGCGGATAAAAAACAACATGGAAATAAAATACCATGGATAAATCCCTAAGCGATCAGTCAATGCATGCCTTCTTTTGGTTATCCATTGACAAACTAGGCGGCAGCACAATGAATTTTATCATTACGATCATCCTGGCCCGGTTGCTGTTACCAGAAGATTTTGGATTGGTGGCCATGGTAATGGTTTTCTTTGAGCTCTGTTCCACCTTTGTGGAAAGCGGTTTTTTCCCGGCACTGGTCAGGGAAAAAAGCATTTCAGAAATGGACAAATCCACTACCTTTATTTTTAATCTTATTTCGGCAATCATCGTTTATATCATCCTCTTTTTAGCTGCTCCGGCCATCGCAAGACTTTTTGACCAGGAGATATTGACTTTGATCGTCAGGCTGATGGGAATTAACCTGATCATTTTTGCCTTTTCCATCATTCAACGCGCCCAGTTAACCCACCAGATCGATTTTAAAACCCAAACGAAGGTGCGCTTGGTGGCGGTTTTGATCTCTGGCGGAGTCGCCATTCTATTGGCGTTGAATGGTTTCGGGGTCTGGAGCCTGGTGGCAAAAATTCTACTCATGGCTCTCATAGATACAACCCTGCTTTGGATAATGAAACCCTGGACGCCTGTCCTGACTTTCCACCAGGAATCCTTCAAACGATTGTTTGGTTTTGGGTATAAGATTTTACTATCGAGCTTGCTGGATAAATTCTACCAGCAAATTTACAAGCTGCTTATTGGGAAATTCTATTCCAGTGCCACCCTTGGTTTTTACACCCAGGCTTCCAATTTTTCAAATATGGTTATCAATACCCTGTTCAGAACCCTGGAAAAAATCACCTACCCGGTTTTATCAAAACTACAGGACAACAGGGAGCGGCTGAAAGCAGGTTACAGAAAGGTCATCAAAATGAGCTCATTTATTGTGATCCCCGCGATGGTCATGCTCGGGGTACTGGCCAAACCACTTATCCTGTCGCTGATCGGTGAAAAATGGCTGCCCGCGGTACCTTTTCTTCATCTGCTGTGTATCTCAGGAATTACCTATCATTTTAGCCAAATAAACCTGAATATGCTACTGGTGTTGGGGCGTTCGGACCTTGGATTAAAACTGGAGATCATCAAAAAAATAACCATCACCCTGGCCATTATCATAGGCATCCAATTCGGCATATACGGTTTGGTGATCGGGGAAGTCATCGCGGCCTATATCAATCTGTTCATCAATGCATACTACTCAAAAATATTTCTGAAATACTCTCTTTACCAACAGGTAAAAGATGTTTCCGCTACATTTTTCTTTAGCATCATTACCGGCCTGCTAATCCTGTGTTTGTTAAATTTTACCCCCATTACCGGAATTTTCTTGGTCATTTTGGCATCCGGTGGCGGGTTAGTGGTCTACTTCGGACTTCACCTGTTTGCCAAAACAGAAGAGATGCAAGTACTTCTCCAGGTTATTCTGCCGAAAACGATCCATTTATTGAGGCATTAACCTGCTTTTAAAACAGTAGAAAATAAAATCAAAAAAAGCTTTCCCATGTCAAAAACAGCCATAATCACCGGCATAACGGGCCAGGACGGAGCTTACTTAGCAGACTTTTTGCTAAAAAAAGGATATGTAGTATGGGGCATGAAAAGAAGGAGTTCTTCCTTTAATACGACACGAATAGACGCCCTGTTTGCCAATGACCGCCAGGAAATCGTTCCCAGGTTCCACTATTTTTACGGAGACCTTTCTGACACCGGCAACATCATTCGCTACATCCAGGATATTCGACCCGATGAAATATACAATCTTGGGGCGATGTCCCATGTTAAGATCAGTTTTGATACCCCTGAATACACAGGCAACGTGGATGCCCTGGGCACCCTTAGAATTCTCGAAGCCATCAGGATCCTCGGGCTAACAGAGAAGATAAGATTTTACCAGGCCTCTACTTCCGAACTATTTGGGCAGGCGCAGGAAATCCCGCAAACTGAAAAGACCCCATTTTATCCGAGAAGCCCTTATGGAGTGGCAAAACTCTATGCCCACTGGATCACCGTAAACTACCGCGAGGCTTACCATATTTTCGCATGCAACGGCATCCTCTTTAACCACGAATCTCCGCTACGGGGAGAGACTTTTGTGACCCGAAAAATCACCCGTGCCGTAGCCAATATTGCCCTGGGATTCCAAAAAGTACTCTCTTTAGGTAACCTGAATTCCAAAAGGGACTGGGGGCACGCCAAAGATTTTGTAGAAGCCATGTACCTGATGCTCCAGCAGGAAGAACCCGATGATTATGTTATTGCAACGGGAAAAACGACTTCAGTACGCGATTTTGTGCAAAAGGCTTTTCACGAAACAGGCATCAATATTCAATTTTTTGGAAAAGGGAAAAATGAACAAGCCTTCATTGAAACCATTGATTTTGAGGTTTTTGAGGAAAAGACAGGCATTCAGCCAAAACATCTGTTCCCGGGTCAGACTGTTGTGATCGTGGATCCATTTTATTTCAGGCCCACTGAAGTAAACCTGCTGATCGGTAACCCCGCCAAAGCACGCACAAAACTGGGATGGAGTGCCAGGTATTCTCTTGAAAATTTAATTTCGGAAATGGTGGAAAATGACCTTGAACTCATCAAACGAAACCACCTGTTAAAAACGGGAGGATTTGTCATTCATAACCAGGTAGAAGATTTCATGTGATGAAAATATTAATTACAGGAGCCACAGGATTTCTGGGCAGACGCGTGGCTAAAAAACTAATGGCCAGAGGAGAAAATCCCGTTTTAACTTCTCTGAGCCTAGGAGTTGATCTTCGGGATTATGAACAAACGATCTCTTTTTTCCGAAATACCCAACCTGATTTGGTACTCAACTGTGCATCATTCGTTGGAGGTATTCAATTTGGATTAAAGTATCCTGCCGATATTTTTGAAAACAATTTATTAATGACCGTAAATCTGCTGCGCGCCACCAGGGAGACGGGAGTAAAAAGGATGGTCAATCCCATTTCCAACTGCGTTTATCCAGGGGAAGCAACCTTTTTTAAGGAGTCCGGAATATGGGACGGCCCGCTTCATGAATCCGTTATGGTTTATGGCTTCGTGCGCAAGGCTTTCTGGGTGGGTTCCTGGGCCAATAACCGCCAATATGGGCTGGATGTAATCAATATCGTTTTGTCCAATATGTACGGACCTGAGGATCATTTTGAAGCCGAACGATCCCATGCACTCGGGGCGCTGATTATGAAATTTGTAGAAGCCAAAAGGATAAATGCCCCCTTCGTAGAGGTATGGGGATCGGGAAAGCCTGTGAGGGAATGGTTGCATGTTGATGACGGTGCTGAAGCTATGATCAGGAGTATAGACCTGCCTGCGACCACGGAATTTATTAATATTGGCGTAGGTTCCGGAATTTCCATCCTTGAAATGAGCCGCCTCATCAAAAAACTAACAGGTTATCAGGGAGACATTAAACTCAATCCGGACAAACCTGACGGAGCCCCGTATAAAACTGTTGACGGATCCAAAGGAGCAAAATTATTGAACTGGCAGCCCTCCATTCCCTTTGAAGCAGGGGTGGCGGAAACCATAAAATGGTATGAAAAAAATCAATTATCACTCATTTAATCACCAATCATGATCTTTACAGATTCCACACTTGCCATCGAAGGAGGAAAGCCTGTTTCTGAAAGGCCCATCCCCATTCATAAACCCTCTATCATTGAAAACGATATAACGGCCGTTTCTGAAGCGCTACGCAGCACCTTCGTCAGCGGGGATGGCCCGGCCTGCCGCCTTTTCGAAAAAAGACTCAGTGAATTTCTTGGCGTAAAACATGTGTTATTCCTCAATTCCTGCACTTCAGCGCTTGACCTGGCCTTCATGGTGAAAACTTTCCCGGAAAACAGCGAGGTGATCATCCCGAACTTCACCTACACCAGTACAGCCCTGGGGCCAATACTCAATCACTTAAATGTCAGGCTCGCAGATGTAAACCCGGATAACGGCAACCTGGATGTGGAAAAACTCGAATCCTATATTACCGCCAGAACCGTCGCTATTTGTCCTGTCGATTATGCTGGCAACCCTGCAGAAATGGATGAGATAAACGCCATTGCCAAAAAATATGGCCTTTATGTAGTGCATGATACCGCCCAATCCATTGGGGCAAAATACAAAGGAAAATATACCGGCCACCAGGCTGTTGTCAGCACCTTCTCCTTTCATGGCACCAAAAATATGACCACAGGGGAAGGAGGTGCCCTTGTGACCAACGATGATGACATTGCAGACAGGGTAAAAATCATGCGGGAAAAAGGTACGGATAAATATGCTTTTCTATCGGATAGTCATCGACAGGGATATTATCAATACGTTGATAAAGGGAACAGTTACGTACAGTCCAATATCAACGGGGCGCTTGGCATCACCCAACTTTCACGCCTGGAGGAAATGAACGCCCGTAGAAAAGAAATTGCCTCCTATTATATTTCAAATTTATCAGGCATTGATGGGCTGGAATTTCCCAAAGTTACAGCGGAGGCTGAAACCAACTGGCACCTTTTTGGTCTATTGGTGCCTCCGGGTAAACTAAATTGGATCATGGAGGCGCTACAGGCAGAAGGAATCATGGCCAATGTTCACTACACTCCACTCCATCGCAACAGATATTACCGTCACCTGGGAACAGACCTGGATTTCCCGGGTTCGGTTCATTTTTTTAAGCGCTTTTTGAGAATTCCGATCTACCCTTCTTTATCAAATTCCGAAATGGAACGGGTGACCGAAGCTGTATTAAAAGTATTTGAAAATGTTTAAGTATAAGGAACTGGCTTTTCGAGCCATTGAAAGAAAAGACCTGGAATCCCTGAGATTATTGCATAATGATCCAGACACTTTCCTTAACCTGGCTTCCATCGATTTTATAGATGAGCCTGGACAGGAAGCATGGTGGCAAAATTTACATCACCAAAAAAATGACAAAAGATACGTAATTGTGAAGGCAGATGACCATTCTTTTATCCTGGGCCGATTGCGAATTCAACACCTCGATTTCCAAAATAACAATTGTGAGGTTGGACTGGACATCATGCCCGGGATGAGAAGAATGGGTTATGGACAAAAGGCTTATGAAATGCTCCTCTACTTCCTTTTTAATCATTACAATATGAACCTGGTTTACTTAAGGGTTGCCGACTTTAACACCGGTTCCTATGATCTTTACCGGAAATTAGGATTTGAGGAAACCGGCCGGTTTCCCCAATACTTTTTCAGGCACGGTAAATATTGGGACTATGTATTGATGAGCCTGACTGCTTCTGCATACTTTAAAAAAGTCAGCGATCTCTCATCTCACTTATGAAAGTCCTTTTTTTTGTCCCGGAACGCTATAGTCTTTTTCATTCCTTTAAAGAAATATTCAAGGTTTGGGAGGCTGAGGTATATCCGATTGATTTTAATGCCACCCTGAAAAAATGGGAGATTCAATTCAACGTCCAGGTTTTTCGGCTGCCCAATAAATGGCGAGTCCGCTGGGAAACTTACTTTATGGATAAAATCAACCGCTATTACAGGCAAGTTTACGACCGCCGGCTTCCTGACCTGGTTTTTATATACAATAACGAAATGTTGCTTCCGGAAACGTTGGAATATTTTAAGCGAAAATCAAAAATCGCATTTTTCCTGGGCGACCATCCGCTTTACACTTCGCTCAACCGGTATTACTTGTCCTTGTTGAATTATGCCGATGCCATTTTTGCCCCCGACACTTTTTGGGTCAGTCAGCTCAAAAAAATGGGATTGAAAAACGTCCATTTTTTCCAGGCAGGAATTCCTTCCAGCCATTATTATGAGAAACAACTTTCTGAAGTTTCTTACCAAAAATTAAAATCAGAAATTCTTTATGTAGGAATGTGTTACACCGACAATTGGGGTTATAAAAAAGCAAAATTCTTAAATTATTTTTCAGACCATGACCTGCAAATCCATGGCAACCGACACTGGGAAAGGTGGTTTTCTTTTTTTCCCAATCTGGAGCCGCATTTCAGACTCAAAAGCCAATATTATAACACAGACTATCTCAATGATCTCCTTAATGCTACTAAAATAGTTCCTGTGGATGGCAACCCAGGGCTTATTAACGGGGTGCATATCAGGTTATACGAAGCATTGGGATCAGGTGCGCTTCCTTTGCTGGAATGGCAAAATGATCTTGACGAAATATTTCCGGCTCACGCTGAGCTTCCGGCCCCAAAATCTTACGATGAAATAAATGAAATAACCCGATTTTACCTGCAAAACGAAGCCGATCGAAAAGAAAAAGTAGCCTGGATGAAAAAAATCATTACCGAAAAATATTCTCCGAAAAACAATGCCCATCAAATGTTTAAGGCGCTTGGTTATGAATAGGTTCTCATCCAGTTTGATCCAAAAACGGCCCCTGTGAGACGGAAAATCATCCTGTTTTTTGTATTGATCCTGGCGACGATTGGCCTGCATTATTTCGCCCCCAGGGCCATTTCGGTTTTCTTCTTTTTGAGTACCTTAGTTGCATACTTCTATGCTAAAGACGAAGCTTTTTGGCTGGCGTACTTCCTGGTATTATCCGATGGATTTTTTGGACTCCTCGGCACCTGGGAAGCCGTATTTTCAGTAATCCCGGGCCTTCCAGCCATAGAAGTCGTACAATTTTACATCTTAATCACCCTTTTTAAAGCAAGAAAAGCCCCCCTCGCCAAACTTCCGTTTTTTTCGATGCAACTGAACATTATATTTATTTACCTCCTTTTTTTGGTAATCCAGGGGTATGTAATTGGTTTATCAGGAGCGTTAAATGTTCAATTCAGAGTCGTGAAATACCTTGTGCCATTGTTTCTTTTTTATTCCATCCCGAGATTGATAAAGGAAGAAAGTCAGTTTAGAGAAATCATGGCCTATCTTTTTCCCGTAGCTTTTTTTGCGCTGGGAGCTCAGCTCTTTTCCATCACCATGGGAAGGGAACCCGCACAGGTTTTTGGGTTCATTTTAGGGGGACAGGATTTTTTTGAAATCAGTGAAGAGCAGATTTATCGTGGATTATTCAACTTTTGTATCCTGATCATCACCTTTTTTGGTGCCCTTTATTTCCTTTCCACCAAAGACCATAATTTCAAACCGCTATACCTGACAGGCATCATTGCGGCCGATTACCTAACGGTTTTTCTCTCGGCAACCAGGGGATGGATCATTGGATTTTCGATGATCATCGTCTTATATGCGATCTTTGTCTCCACATTCAGCTTCAAACACCTGCTAAAAACCTTCCTGGCAGTCACCCTTATACTTTTTGTTCTGATATCGATTCCCGCCGTCAATATCCAGATCCATAACGCCTATAATCGCATGTGGACTTTAGATGCCATGGCGCAGGGCGACATTACTGCCGGAGGTACCCTTTTGAGATTAAACGAACGCGGCCCAAGGGTGATGAAAAAGTGGAGAGAATCCCCGCTAACGGGTTTTGGATTTTCAGATGATTTTTTTCATTTTGCCGACGGTCATGTAGCCAATCAAAATATTTTATTGCATTCCGGAATCGTCGGGGCTTTTTTAATGGGGTGGTTTTTTCTTGTATTCAATGGAAAAATATTTCTCAGGAGCTTTAAGCTACCCAGGCAAAATCCTTTAAAAAGGACATTGCTGGTTTTCAATATTGTATTTCTGGGGTGGTTTTTAATTCACTCCTCTTCCGGGCAGCACTTTACTTTTTACCAAATTACCAACCTGGGGATCATCCAGGCTTTATTTTTCAGCTTTGGTTCCCTGGTCTATCAAAAATCCTTTATGGTAAAAAAAGAAAATCATGTCCCTGTCCAAAAAGATTTGGCCTCTAAGCCCATAAAAAAATCAGTAAAGACATTTGCCGATTTTCCCACATGATACACTTTGTACATCTTACTTCCCAGCCGGGCGGGATTGAAGTCCTGCTTCCCAAAATAATCGAAAATTTATCTGAGAAAGCCATTCAATGCTTTGTGGTCAGGCCCCCCTTGGATGGTCAAGCAAACGTGTATGAAGGCAAGGATATCACTCTTTTATACGGAAGTCATAAAAACAGAAAGGCGGTTTGGAAACTATGGAAATATGCCCGGAGCCATCAAAACGAGCTCTTTCACGTCTTTAACATAGGGCCGCTCAACCTGCTGATACTGAGATTGGCTGGTGTTAAAAAACTTATATATTCTGTTCACGGAACCATATACTGGAAAAATGCCTGGGAAAAACAAATCCGAAAACCATTCTGGAAGCTGGCCCTGAGCAAAAATTACAGGGTAATAGCCAATTCCCGGTATAGCCGGGACTGTTTCAGACAAGCCATGGCCTATAAAAAAGAAATTTTGGTGGTTTATAATCCTTTTTCTTCTGATACTTTTCATCCCATTGAAAAAAAAGTGAATGGGCCGCTAAAGATCAGCTACTGCGGTCGGCTGGCTCCGGGAAAAAACATATTGCAATGGCTGGAAGTGGCAGCTAAAATTCATTCACAAAACATTGGTGTTCAGTTTTTTATTTACGGATCGGGCCCGCTTGAAAAATCACTGCAAAAGTATGTCAAAGATTTGGAATTAATGGAGGTGATCCACTTCATGGGCTATAGGAAAAATATTGCCGAAGCTTACCAATCCGCAGATATGATGCTCTTCATTTCTGAATACGAATCTTTTGGGAATGTTGCTGTAGAAAGCATTCTTTGTGGAACCCCGATAATTGTTTCGGATATCCCGAGTATGCGGGAAATTTTTGAGCACTACCCGGAATTTATCGTTCCCCTGGATGATACACTGCAAGAAAACATTTTGTCGAAAATTGGGCAATTCCCGAAAATGAAAGCCGCCACCCTAAAGGCCAGAGCGGAATTTAAGGATCGCTTTGGGCAAGAACAACATATTGCCACCCTTGAACAATTATATGCCTCATTCAATTAAGCCTTCCATTCCCATTATTTATTATCATTCGGTGGGGCCAGTAAACCCCGGATGGAAGCGGAATTTCCTGACCCTTGAATTACCTTTTTTTGAAGATCAGCTAAAATATTTTAAAAATAACTTCAATCTTATCTCCCTCAAAGCATTTTACAACATCCGGGCAGGTTTACAAAATAGTCCTAAAAAACCATTAGTGATTACGATCGATGACGGGTACCTGGACAATTGGATTTGGGCTTTTCCCATGCTCAAAAAATATGACATCCCTGCCACCCTGTTTGTGAACCCAGAAATGGCAGACCCCCGAAATCTGATCCGCCCCAACCTTGAAGACTACTGGACCGGGAACGTATCCCTGGAAGATCTTAATCTCCCGGGGCATTTGTCCTGGGAAGAAATGAAAAAAATGGAAGCATCCGGCCTCATCGACATTCAGTCGCATACCATGTCACACACTAAATATTTCGTTTCAGGTAAACTTGAAGGATTTCATCACCCCGGAGAAGATGTTTTATATGCGGCCGGAAACAGGTTTTTGAACCAAAAACCTTTTCACATTGCTAACCCCAAATTTGAAAGATTGCTTCTTTACGGATTCCCGCTTTTTGAGGAGCGATCAAGTATAATAGCGAAAAAAATAGAAATAAACCCGGACTTCGTCAACCAGTGCGTTTCCACTTTGAGCCATTACAACTTCAATCATTATAATTTCAGGGACGCTTTCAAATTAGTAGCGCCCGTTTATCAGCAATATCTGGATAACCATTCTTTGATCGTAGCCGTAGAGGATGAGGATGCTTATAAAAAAAGGATTACCTACGAAATAATGGAATCCAAAAAAATTATTGAAAGAAAGCTTGGGAAAAAAGTGGAGTTCTTATGCTGGCCTCATGGAGATCACAATGCTACCGCACATCAGTTAGCCATCCAGGGCGGTTATCTGGCAACCACCTCAGGAAGCAAACAAAATACTCCTGATTGCCTGGAACGAATACCTACCAGGATCGGCATTTTTCATGTTCGCCACAACAGGTTGCTCTCTTTGCTTAAAGTCCGCTATAAATTAGGATGCTACCTTGGTCGCCCCCCATGGAAAGACATCCAGCGATTATACCATCTTTTCAAAACTCAAAATGTGTCCCGGGGATGAAAAGTATCTTCAAAACCAGGACTAATCAAAACTATGGATTTTTACCTGCGAATAGATAAATCGGGTCGCCTGTTGGCTGCACCGGAAATAATATTTTCGGAGGCGGATAACCATTCAACCCTTGAGTTCGTTCAGCATAAAAACGGATTTTCGTGGATTTTAGGAGATCCTGTGTATCCCTCATTGGATAGAAAGACATTTCATTCCATCCTGGAAGATGGGAAATTCGGAAAATTCATTCGTGCGGTGGATGGTTTTTACTTTCTTTTGCACTGGAATGAGCAAAAAAAGCAACTGGTCATCAGTAGCAGCATGTTTAATATCCTCCCGGTTTATTATTTATCCTCCAATAATCTGCTCATCATTTCCTCATCGTTTGATCTGTTAAGGCAGACCGAAGCGGTAGAATGGACCCCTGATGAACAATATTATCTGGAAAAAGCTCTTTTTTATTATCCTCTGTTTACCCGCACCCCGCTCAAACAAATAAACACTGTTCCTTCTAACCATCTACTGGTTTATCAGGATAATTTGTCCTTTTCCAGGCATACCCATATTTCAGATTATTATGTTGAAAATCCCGTGCCCTGGACCAGATCATTGGATCACTTAGCTGAAATGTTTATCGAACAAGCCAGGAAATTTATTCCCGTTGCCCCCTTCTGCGCTACCCTGACCGGTGGGTTTGACGGAAGAACGTCGATCTCGGTTGCCATGGAAATGAATCGTTCTTTTTTCACCTACTCTTACGGATCGGAAACTTCAATGGATGTTAAAATCCCATTACTGATCAGCCGTGAAATGGGTATTACACATAAGCCATTGATCCTTGACAAAACCTATACAAAACAACATTTCTGGAAAAACGGAATGGAATTTTTAACAAGAAGTTATGGATTGGGAAATATTTCACGTGCCCATTATTACTACGCCCTGCAAACGGTCCTGAAGGATACCAGGTATCTCGTTTCCGGAAATTTCGGAAGTGAAATTATCCGTTCCATGAAAGTTCCGGGAGTGATGACCTCAGCACTGCTTTTTAATCTTTTTGAGAATCCGGACAGAAGTCAGCTTCGGAAACAAATACTCGCTTCCGCGGGGACAAAGTATTTGTCTCCCAACCTCGTTGATCGGTGGATAGACCCCCTGCTTGATGAAATTTATGATTACCTGAGCAATCTTCCCGGGCATTTATCTGCCAACAAAAGATTTTACATTTATTTATTTGAAGAAGTCTTTTCCAAATATTTTGGCCCGGAAATAACCGTTCAACGACAATTCCTCAACCACAGAGCTCCATTCCTCAGCTTCAGGTTTATTGAAGTTTTACTTAAAACGGGTATGGCAGGGGTTTACAGTGAATACAGGGAAAACAACCCTTTCAACAGGTACCACGGGCAGGTACTCTATGCTCATATCCTGAAAAGAACGGCCCCCGGGTGGTTGGATTTACCTCTTGACAGGGGCTATAAACCGAGATATTTTTTAACTCCTGCCGGTCCGATACAGATTGCCCTTGGATTCACTATTCGAAAACTGATGAAAAAAAAGCCGGGCGCCATTCCTGACTATTCAATAGAAAACACGGAAGCGAGTCTTCCGGAACTTCAAAAAATCCCCCTTGCTCCGGAACTATTCAATCCCCGGTTCTATGAGCAACAATTTCATGAATCATGGCGCACCGATCAGATGAATTTTGAAAATATGATCTCTGCTGCCATATATCAAAGCCTGATTGATGAATACTCCTATGATATTGCTTAAAACGCTGGACAAGGCAAAAGGGCTGAAGGTATATCCATGGTATCGATTTTTTCAAAATACATTATCATGGCAAAGAGATCAGGTCGAGGTTTATCAAGCAGAACGGCTGCAAAAATTAATCGAATATGCCTTGAATACGGTCCCTTATTATAGGGCTGAATGGAACCGACTTGGAATAAGGCCCCACGATATTAAAACGCCTTCAGATTTAAAAAAATGTTCTATTCTCGACAGAGACACCTTACGAAATAAGCAGGAAGAACTGATTTCTTCCTATTTCCCACTCAAAAATATGCATAAAGGAAGTTCCAGTGGAACAACAGGAATTCCGATTAACTATTACACCGATACAGATGGATTGAGTGCCGGAATGGCCGCCGGTTATGCGCTTTGGAATATGTCAGGTTGGAACCCCGGCCAAAGCAATGTACATATTTGGGGCAACCAAACATCAATTAAGCGTTGGAATACTATCCCTTCGAAGTTAAAAAACCTGTTATTCCATCAAAAAAACATTGCTTCCACACTTTTGAATGACCCGGAACAAATTCCCGAATTGGCTGAACGAATTGTCAGGTTCAATCCTCGGTCCATTGATGGGTATTCCAGTTCAATTTATGATTTCGCACGATATTGCCAGGAAGAAAAAATTCACTTAAAAAACCTAAAACAAGTGCTCACCACCGCTGAAAATCTTGAACCATACCAACAAAAATTAATCGAACAAATTCTGGCCCCGACAGGCGACCTTTATGGTTCGGGAGAAGTATTGGGCATGGCGGCACGCCCGGTGAATGACGATCGTTATTATGTCCTTGATCCCCATGTTATCCTTGAAACCGAAGCCTCTGAAATTAGTGGGATGAAAAATTTATTGATTACCGATTTGAATAATTACGGTATGCCTATGATCAGGTACCGGATTGGGGACATGGTGGACGAACTGCACGAACCGGAGCCCCAAGCCAAATTTCCCTTTGCCTGGTTTAAGAAAATCCAGGGGAGAAGTTCAGATATTATCACATTGCCCAACGGCAAAAAAATTCATCCGGTAAATATTTTTGGAGGCACCCTATTCCGAAGATTTCCACAAATCACCCGACATAAAGTCGTCTGGAACGGAACATTCCTGGAATTCATTTTCGAGGCAAAAGAAAAACCTGACGCTAAAGAACTTCACCGTCAGCTATCCGTTTTGTTGCATCCCTTCGAGGTTCCATTTTCAATAGAATACAAAGATAGAATACTTCCTTCCAGCAATGGGAAGTATAAATATCTCGAAATCATCCCGAAAAAAACGGTCACCCCATGAACGTATTATTTGTAAGCAGCGGAACAAGAAATAAAGGCCCGAATACCATAGTCCTCGCCCAGGGAGAATCTCTTAAAAGGCTTCAATTATCCCTGGATTATTTTACGATTGACCAGAAGGGGGTTAAAGGATATACTCAGGCTATATTCAAATTGAGAAAAGTGTTGAATACGAACCCATATGATATCATTCATGCCCATTATGGCCTGGCAGCGATCATTTCATTTCTTGCACGACGGAGTGAAAAGGTGATGGTTTCTTTTATGGGGGATGACCTGCTCGGAACGAATACAAAGGATAAACGAGTGACCCGAACCAGTTTGCTTTTAGCACGTTTAAATGCATTTCTTGCTCAAAAATTTTACGATTTTTCCATTGTAAAATCCCGGGAAATGCAAGAAAAATCAGGCATAAAAAGAGCCACCGTGATTCCCAACGGAGTAGATATTGACCTTTTTTATCCCGAATCAAAATCAGCGGCAAAAAAGCAGCTGGGCATTCCAAACGAAAACAAATTGGTTATTTTTGTGGCCAACCCGGATCGGGCGGAAAAAAATTTCCCCCTGGCTAAACAGGCCCTGGAAAAAACCGGTGTGCCCGACATTCAATTCATCCCACTTAATGATATCGCCCATAAAGATTTGGTTCATTATTACAATGCAGCAGAGGTAATGATCCTGACTTCCTTTCACGAGGGTTCCCCAAACGTAATCAAGGAAGCCATGGCGTGTAACTGCCCGATTGTATCCACCGATGTGGGAGATGTAAAATGGATTATGGGGAAAACAGCAGGATGTTTTATCGCCGGCTTTGACCCTGAAGATTTTGCAGCGCAATTAAGAATGGCCCTTGATTTTGCAAAGGAAAACGATCGCACACAGGGAAGAAAAAGAATCATTGAGTTGGAGCTTGATTCACCCTCAGTAGCCTCGAGAATTTTCGACATTTATACCCATATTTTGGAAAGGTAAAAGAGGACTCTTTTCTTCCATATTATTTATTTTAAGTCAATGTGTGGAATAGCGGGAATCATAAATTTTAATCAAACCAGCGTTTCGGAACAACTCATCCGTACAATGATGGAAACGATAAAACATCGCGGGCCGGATGACGAAGGAATTTTTATGGAAGACCCAATAGGCATGGGATTTGTCCGGCTGAGTATACTGGATTTATCAGCGTCCGGCCACCAGCCTATGTTTTCTCCTGATCAAAGATATGTATGTACTTTTAATGGGGAGATTTTCAATTATATCGAATTGAGGGAAGAGCTGAAATTGTTGGGACATGTTTTTAAAACCAATACCGATACAGAGGTTTTATTGGCCGCTTTTGCAGCATGGGGAGAAGCATGTTTAGACAAGTTTAATGGAATGTGGGCATTGGCCATTTACGACAGGCATAAAAAGACTGCTTTCTTAGCCCGCGACCGATATGGGATCAAACCATTCTATTACCTGCATACCGACGAATACTTCGCTTATGCTTCTGAAATTCAACCGCTTTTGAAGTTGCTTCCCGGCAAACCTGCACCGGACGAACAAAGCATCTTTGAGTACCTGGTTTTTAATCGTACCGATCAAACTGAACATACTTTTTTTAAAGAGATAAAAAAACTTCAGCACGGGCATAAAATCACCCTCAACGATTCAGATCCTCACGCTTCACCCATTCGATGGTATGATTTGCGAAAAAGTGTGGCCCGGGCAAAAGGTTTTTCGGATCCTTCAGAATTTAAGGCTTTACTGAGCTCGGCCATCGGATTGAGGTTACGCAGTGATGTCCCCGTAGGAGTTTGTTTGAGTGGCGGGTTGGACTCGTCCGGGATCGTTTCCATATTACTACAAGATTACCTGAAAGAAGATTTGAATACCTTCTCCGCCGTTTACGGGAATGGTGAAACGGGAGATGAAATGAAGTTCATCCAGGAATTCAAACCTCTCTTGAAAAATATGTTTTTCACCACTCCTACGGCCCAAACCCTCACAGATGATCTGAAATGTTTTGTAAAGGCACATGGAGAGCCCATTCCCAGTACAGGCCCTTACGCCCAGTTTAAGGTCATGCAATTGGCCGGTAAACATGTCACCGTGACCCTTGACGGACAAGGGGCCGACGAAATCCTGGCGGGTTACCACTATTTTTTTGGCTACCATTTTAAAGCGCTCCTGTTACAAGGTAAAATAGGTCAGTTAGCCACCGAAATGGCCCATTATTATTCAAATCATCAATCACTCCTTGGGATTAAAAGCCTGATTTTTTTCCTTTTACCGGCTACCTTACGAACCAGGATGCGGGCGTGCGAAAAAAGTTACCTGGCCCCTAATTTCTACCATCAACATGTAACTGTTTCGAATGTAGTCGCAGAAAATTTATACGGATCCTCTTCTTTACAGGATGCTTTGATCAATCATTTTGAATACAAACTTGAGCACCTTTTAAAGTGGGAAGACCGCAATGCCATGTTTTATTCCCTGGAAGCCAGAGTCCCTTATTTGGATTACCGCCTGGTGGAAAAAACGCTGGCCTTGACGGGGGATCTCATTATTAAAAAGGGAATAAATAAATACATTCTCAGGGAGGCCATGAAAGGAGTACTCCCTGAATCCATCCGGAAAAGACAAGATAAAATGGGCTTCGACACCCCGGAAGACCAGTGGTTCAGAACCCTTGTCTTTAAAAAATATATAACCGACTTGATCCATTCAGAATCTTTGGCCTCACATGGAATATTGGATGTAAAGAAAATTCAATCCATTTATCAAAAGCATCTCCAGCATCAGGGAAATTATGCCCGGGATATCTGGAAATGGATCCATTTGGAGCAATGGTATCGTGAATTTATTGATTAATCCCGGGAAATGACGAGCATTAAATTATACACAGACTATCAGGGCTTTGCCTCTGGCGATCATTTTGAAGCCTTCCAACAGTTTGTGGATCAGCACATTGATGGCAACTACTTTCAGAGTGCTGACTTTTTCAGCCTTTCTGACGCCGTGGACGAATTCGCTCCCATTCTCATGCTGGCCATAAACGAAAACTTTGAAATAAGCGGGTCACTTCTGGGAGTTTTTCAATCCAACGGCAAAGGGGTAAAATCCTGGTTGTCACGTAGACTGATCGTATTGGGAGGCCCGCTTATTAAAGATACTAATGACAATGATACCCTCTGTCCCTTACTGGATGGCCTTATGAATCATGCTTCCGGGCGGGCTATTTTTATTGAGTTCAGGAATCTTTTCGACCTTTCTCAAATGCAGGAGAGCTTCCAGTCCCATGGCTTTCAGTTCCAGCCTTATTTGAATTTCCTGGTAAAATTGGATAATGAATCGGCGGTGTTAAAAAGAATGCAAGGAAACAAAAGAAGGCAAATAACCAAAAGTATAACGTCAGGTGCCAGAATCAAAGAGGCTGAATCAGCATCAGAAGTAAAAGCATTTTACCAAATCCTCAAAAAACTCTACGAGGAAAAAGTTAAAAAACCGATCCCCGGCATTGACCTTTTTTTGAAGGGATGGGAATATGGGACTGGCAAGTTGTTCGTGATTTCCTATTCCGGAAAAATAATCGGCGGCGCTTTTTGCCCGATATTCAAGGATAAGGTAATTTACGATTGGTTCCGTTGTGGGCTGAAAGATGTTGCCCCAGGTGTTTTCGCCGGGGTTTTGGCAGCCTGGGCTTCTATCGATTATGGTTTAAAAAACAGGTTCAAACACATGGATTTCATGGGGGCCGGCCAGCCAGATCAGCCTTATGGCGTTCGTGATTTCAAAGCTCCTTTTGGTGGAGAAATGGTATCGTACGGCAGGTTCTTAACTGTAATCAACAAGCCGCTTTATGCATGCGGAAAATGGGGTTTGAAAATTTATCAAAGCCTGAAGTAGTGCTATGAGTTTTCTCCCTTACAATGATTTATTAAAAAAATCAATATGAAAGTCCTGATTGATATCGGCCATCCTGCTCATGTACATTATTACAAAAATCTGGCCAACGAACTTTCAAAAAAAGGGCATCAGGTCTTTTGGACCGTCAAGGATATTCCCATGGCAAAAAGGCTGTTGGATGCCTACGGTTTCAGGTATAAAGTCTTTCCTAAAAAGTCTGATGGGCTTTTCGGGAAAATCCTTAAACAGCTTTGGTACGATTTCATTTTATGGAAATTCTGTAAAAAACATGACATTGCCATTGTCATTGGAACCTCCGTAACCATAGCCCATGTATCGAGAATTTCCAGGATACAATCCATCGTTTTTGATGATGATGATGACGAAGTACAACCACTAGTCACCCAATATGTCAATCCTTTTGCATCGAGTTTGCTTTCTCCGGATGTGTTAAAAGGAAAACGGAAACGGCAAGACACCATTTTTTATCCGGGATATCATGAACTGGCCTATTTACACCCTGATCATTTCAAGCCGGATCCTTCCGTGTTAAACGAAATAGGGCTGCAGCCGGGTGAGAAGTTTTTCATCATGAGATTCAATGTTTTTAAGGCGCATCATGATAAAGGAATAAAAGGGTTAAGCCTCAGTCAAAAGCTTAAACTCATTGAGGTTTTAAAACCCCACGGAAAAATTTTAATCACCACCGAACGGGGTATAGAACCGGAATTACAGCCATTCCAAATGACCGTATCGCCCGAGAAGGCCCATTCATTAATGGCCTACGCCACCCTGTTCCTCGGCGATAGCCAGACGATGACCTCAGAAGCTGCAGTCATGGGCGTTCCATCCCTCAGGTGCAACACTTTCGCTGGCAAAATTTCTTACCTGGAGGAACAGGAAAAAAAATACGGACTGACCTTTGGATTCCATCCTGATGATTTCGAAAAACTGCTCCAAAAGCTAAATGAACTTTTAAAGCTCCCTGATCTCAAAGAACAATGGCAGGCCCGACGTCAGAAATTACTCCGGGATAAAATTAACCTGGCAGCGTTCATGGTTTGGTTTGTAGAATACTATCCACAAAGCAGAAACCAAATGCTTAACCTTCCGGAACAATGAAAATTTGGCTCACAAATTTCAAAAATTAACCCTATGTGTGGAATCATAGCCATACATCATAAAATGCATTTGCCAATAGATGCAAAGTTGCTAAAGAAAATGGGCGATACCCTGCATCACCGGGGACCGGATGATGAAGGCATCTTCATTGAAAATCAAATTGGATTTTTTCATAAAAGGTTATCTATCATTGATCTTTCCGGCGGACACCAGCCCATGACCGATAACGATTGCACCATTGCATTTAACGGAGAGATTTATAATTATGTAGAACTCCGTCAGGGTCTGGTTCAAAAGGGATACCATTTCAAAACCCATTCGGATACTGAAGTGATCCTGAAAATGTACCAGGAATACGGGAAAGATGCCATAGCCCTGCTGAATGGGATGTTTGCCTTTTTGCTTTACGACACAAAAAAACAATTACTCCTTGCCGCCAGGGATCATTTTGGCATCAAACCGCTTTATTACTATTACGACAAAGGAAAAAATATATTCGCATCGGAAATCAAAGCCATTTTGGCCCATCCTGATGTGCAGGCAGAGTTCAACCAGGAATCTTTAAACGAATACCTCACTTTCCAGTTTGTGCTGGGAGAAAAAACACTTTTTAAAAATATAAACAAAGTATTACCCGGACACTTTTTGGTCATTGATTTAAATGATTCCCTCAAAAACAGGCTGGTAAAATATTGGGAGCCCACCTTCCGGATTGATACTCACCATACGCTGGAGTATTTTGTGTACGAACTCCAACGGCTCCTGGAAGACACTATTAAGATCCAGTTGAGGAGTGATGTTCCGCTGGGGACCTACCTCAGTGGTGGGATAGATTCCAGCATCGTGACCCTACTCGCTTCGCGGCATGTTCCTGATAGCCTTAGAACTTTTACCGGTGCATTCCGGGAAGGTTCCGAATTTGATGAAACCGGTTATGCCGATCTTGTCGGCCGGCATTGTAATGCCCAAATGTTTAAAATTTACCCGACAGAGGCTGATTTCGTTGAAGTCCTGCCCAAACTCATTTACCAAATGGATGAGCCCACGGTTGGCCCGGGTTTGTTTCCTCAGTATATGGTTTCCAAAATGGCTTCCGGAAAAGTGAAAGTAATCCTTGGGGGTCAGGGCGGTGATGAAATATTCGGCGGATACACCCGATACGTCATCGCTTACCTGGAACAAGCCTTGAAGGGAGCCATTTACGAGACGAATGACGAAGGAGAACACATTGTCTCACTTCAGTCCATCGTACCCAATTTACCTTCCTTAAAACAGTATGTTCCCATGATGCGAAATTTCTGGAGAACAGGCGCTTTCGAAGACATGGATCGTCGGTATTTTCACCTGATCGATCGAAGTGAAAGCACCCTTGATCTCTACACGGAAGATTTTCGTCAACGTTACAATAAGGAACAAATATTCAGCAATTTCCAACAGTTGTTTAACCACCCGGACACCAGGTCCTATTTTAATAAAATGACGAACTTCGACATGTTTGGCAGCCTTCCCGGATTGCTGCAGGTAGAAGACAGGGTGAGTATGGCTGTTTCCCTTGAATCCCGTGTCCCGTTACTCGACAAAAGAATTGTCGACCTCATTGCCTCCATGCCCGTAGCCATGAAGTTCAAAGGCGGGGAAATGAAATACATCCTCAAAAAAGCCGCCAGGAATATTTTACCTCCTGAGATATTAAATCGAAAAGATAAAATGGGGTTCCCTGTTCCGCTTTCCATATGGGCCAAAAACGGGGCGTCTGATTTTATCAAAGACACACTTCTTTGCCCGAACTGCAAAAAGAGAGGCATTTTCGATCCAAAAAAAATGGAACAACTCATTGATAATGAACGATCCTATGGCAGAACCCTTTGGGGCGCTCTTTGTCTGGAGCTTTGGTTCCAGCAGTTTATAGACAAAAAAATTGTTTAAAATTCTTTAACCTATCCCAATAGAATTATGGAAATATTACTCAATCACAACCATACTGTTTCCTGGAAACTTAACAAAATAGGAGTGATCGGTCCTGGCATTGTAGGAATGCCCATGGCGGCCCTGCTTGCCCATGCACGTATTAAACTGGATTCCGATACCCCGGCAAAGGTTGTCGTCGTTCAACGTAACTCGATCAACTCCGGATGGAAAGTCGATGCCATCAATAACGGCCAATCTGTCATCGGAGGCATAGAACCTCATTTGGAAGAAATCGTAAAAGAAGCTGTAGCGGCAGGACTTTTGTCGGCCACTCATCACTATTATGACATTGCCGATGCTGACATGATCCTCATCTGTGTTCAAACGGACAAAAAGGGATTTGAACCCGATTATGGCCCTATGTTTGAAGCCCTTACGGCATTAGCTGAAGTTCTTCAAAAAAAGCCCGAAGAAAAAGTTCCTGTCATCGTTTTTGAATCTACCCTTGCCCCTTCCTCCATGGGTACTGTCATTCAGGAACATTTCGAAAAATTTGGACTGATCGAAGGACAAGATATCCTATTGGGCAACAGCCCCAACCGGGTAATGCCGGGCAGGCTGGTGGAAAGGATTTCCGATTCCGACAAACTCGTTGCAGGACTTCACCCCGAAACGGGCCGGATCATTAAAACAGTTTACGAACATATTGTTACAAAAGGAAAACTTTTCATCACCAACAGCTTAAGTGCCGAAATAACCAAAACCCTGGAAAATGCGTATCGTGATGTTCGTATAGCTTTCTCAACAGAAGTGGTAAGGTATTGCGATCAACATGACCTTGATTTTTACCATCTACGTGATAAAGTCAACAAAAGGCTGTCCCTTGAAGATGAGGCTTCATTTAATCCCAATGCCGTCCCCAGTGGTGGTTTACTGATCCCAACGCTGGGTGTGGGTGGTCATTGTTTACCCAAAGACGGCATCCTGCTTTTGTGGCGAAAGATCGAAAGCGGATCTGACACTTCTGACAGCCTATTGCTCAAGGCAAGAGAAATCAATGAGGCTTCCCCGGCAGAAACCATTCGGTTGGCAGAAAGAAAATTCGGATCCCTCCGTTATAAAAAGATCGCCATTTTAGGGACTGCCTACCGTTTCAATTCCGAAGACACCAGGAACTCTCCTTCGATCGTATTAGCATCAGCACTGATGGGTCGGGAAGTTGAAGTTATCTTACACGATCCATTCGTAAAAAAAGACGACCAGAACCTCCTGAAAGCGGGATTGGTCAAATATTTTACCAATGACCTGGAGGCGGCAATACGGGAAGCCAACCTTATTTTATTTGCTACCGGACATAAAATTTACCTGACAAAAATCGAGCGGATTCTCCGTGGGGCCAAAAAATTAAACGGAATTATTGATGCCTGCAACTTGTTCAACAGAGCCACCATGGAGTCCGCTGAAATGAGTTACACCGGAATCGGCCGCGGAAGTAAAATACCCGATAAGAAATTCATTGATTTCGTTCATGATACCTTTAAAATAGTTGAAAAAGGCTGCTCCAATGAAGTCGTTCAGACCATACAGTTTTTGAACGATCATTTTGTTACCGAATCGTACAACAAGGCTGATTTCAAAAACATCCGAAAACTGGCCGCCAGTTGCAACACAGCCTGCGACCTGGTTCCTCCCGGACCTGTAGCCCCCCTGCACGATTATCGAGGATTTATCCCATTACTCGCTCTTTGTGCAGCAAAGCAATTTTGTCTTATTTAGAGAATGTTGAAATTATCATTGACAAAAAAATGGTTATGAATATTTCTAAAAAACACTGGGGCATTGTTGGAGGCGGAATGCTCGGAATGTACCTGGCCCATAAACTATCTCAAGCAGGACATGAGGTGACCCTGATGGAAGCAGCAAATGCCCCCGGCGGGCTCACTTCAACGTGGAAATTGGATCAATACTTTTGGGACAAATACTACCATGTCATTTTACGCTCTGATACCACGCTGAGAAACCTGCTGAAAGAGATCGGCTTGGAAGAAACCATAAATTGGGTGGAAACCAAAACCGGATTTTATACCGGCGGCAAACTATACTCAATGTCGAATACCATGGAATTTTTACGCTTCCCTCCCCTATCGATATTGGATAAACTGAGGCTGGGCTTTACTATTTTTTACGCCTCCAAAATAAAAAACTGGAAGCGGCTGGAAAATATCAGGGTGGCAGACTGGTTAAAAAAATGGTCAGGAAGCAACACTTTTGAGAAAATATGGCTGCCGCTGCTCAGGGCAAAACTGGGAGACAACTACCAACACACTTCCGCTGCCTTTATTTGGACAACCATCCAGCGCATGTACAAGGCTCGTCGGACGGGGCTCAAAAAAGAAATGTTCGGTTATGTGGAAGGAGGATACGCAACTATTTTAAAACGTTTCAAGGAACAGCTGATTCAGCAGGGAGTTCATGTTAAAACAGCTCATAAGGTCACCTGCATTTACCGGGATTATTATGGAAATGTTATGGTGGAAACAGCCAAAAATCAACCGGATCTGTTCAATGAGGTAATCGTCACCACCCCTTCCTCCATAGCGGCAGAAATATGCAAAGATTTACTCCGCAGGGAAGTTCAGCAGCATCAAAATATAGAATATCTCGGGGTAATTTGTGCGTCCTTATTGCTCAAAAAGAGCATTTCCCCCTATTACGTTACCAACGTGACAGACAAATCACCATTTACGGGAATCATCGAAATGACCAATATTGTTGACCCCGAATTTTTTGGCGGCAACTCACTCATTTATCTGCCTCGTTATGCCAAGAGCAGCAACCCGATTTTTCATTGGAATGACGAACAGATAAAAACCTTATTCCTGTCCAGTTTGCTCAACATGTATCCGCATTTATCTGAGGAGGATGTGGTCGCGTTCAGGGTAAGCAGAGCCCCTTATGTCTTTGCGCTCCCTACGCTCAAATACTCGGAAAAACTTCCCGCGGTATCGACTTCCCTTCCTGGAGTTCACATTTTAAACTCCGCTCATATTGTTAACGGGACCCTTAATGTAAACGAAACCCTACAGGTTGTTGACAAGGCCTTACCCGAGCTCCTTAAAAAAGCCATAAATCGCAAAACAGAATATGAAACTTATGCATAAACCTTTGGCAAGCCTATCTCTTGACCTTGACAACCAGTGGACTTATATGAAAATTCACGGAGATCAGGGCTGGGATCAATACCCTTCTTATCTCGATGCTTTTGTTCCCCATGTGGTTGATGTACTCAATAAGCTGAACCTTAAAATAACTTTTTTCATTGTAGGCAGAGATGCGGCGCTTGAAAAAAACAAGGACTACCTCCAGGAGCTCGTTCGAAATGGCCATGAACTTGGCAACCACTCCTTTAACCACGAATCATGGCTGCATACTTTTTCCAGGGAAAAGATCACGGAGGAAATCGCCTTCACCGAAGAAGCCATAGAAAAGGCAACCGGCCAGTTGACTAAGGGATTTCGGGGCCCTGGGTTCAGCTGGAGTCCCGGGCTACTCGAAGTGCTCAAAGAAAGAGGTTATCACTTTGATGCCTCCACCTTGCCAACTTACATCGGCCCCCTGGCAAGGATGTACTATTTCCGAACCGCCAAATTGAGCAAAGAAGAAAGGGAGACCCGTAAAGAGCTCTTCGGCACTTTCTCTGACGGATTACGCCCGGTAAAACCTTATTTATGGGAATTGCCCGGGGAAGAAACCATAATGGAAATTCCCGTTACCACCATTCCTGTAATCAAAATACCCTTTCATTTCAGTTACCTGCTCTATTTAAGTGGTTTGTCATTACGCCTGATGGATCTTTATCTAAACCTGGCAATACGATTGTGTCAATTGACCCGGACCCGGCCCAGTTACCTGTTGCATCCCCTTGACCTGATTGGAGGAGACCAGATTCCCCAACTTAAATTTTTCCCGGGCATGGATATCAGCAGCGAACGCAAAGTGGAGGTCTTCAATCATGTTATGGAAAAACTCAACCGACATTTTCAACTGACCAATATGAGTAAATATTATGAATCCCTAATGGAAAGTCACCATTCAGGAAAAAGACCAATGAAAACCCGGGATCCGAAAACATCGGAAAAAAATCTACCGGTTCAAAAGGATCATGGAATAAAAAAAATAACTCATCATGCCTGATAAAAGTACCATTTTGCCAGAACCTGGTGTGGAAGAGATAACCATTCAACCCAACATCAGAAAGCCTAAAATACCTTTTGTGAGCATCCTCACTCCAGCTTTTAACGAGGCGGCCATCATAGAAAATCATTTGCATAAACTATGCGCCTATATGCAAGGGCTGGAACAAGAATATGGCTGGGAAATTATAGTTATTGATGACGGCAGCACAGACGAAACAGGAGTGCTGGCAGAAAGAATCGCTCAGCAGAATCCAAAAGTAAAGGTTTTTCATCACCGGGTAAACAGTAACCTGGGGAAAGCCCTTCAAACAGGATTCAGGGAAGCCACTGGAGAATACATTGTGGTCATGGACATAGACCTTACTTATTCCGAAGATCATATTGCCCGGTTGTTGTCAAAATTACAGGAAACAGATGCGGACATCGTCATTGCTTCTCCTTACATGAAAGGTGGGAAAAATACTGCTGTCCCGGTTTTCAGGCTGGTATTAAGCAAAGTGGTAAACAGGATCATGAGGATTATGGCTCCCGGAAGAATCAACACCTTTACAGGTATGGTGAGGGCCTACAAAAAGGACTTCCTGAAAAACCTAAACCTGAAATCAAGCACCTATGCCATCAACCCCGAAATCATATTCAAAAGTTTTATTCTCAGGGCCAGGGTGATTGAAATTCCGGCACATTTAGATTGGAGTTTTCAAAAAAGAATAGGGAAAAAACGTTCCTCCAGCATCCGGATTTTCAACGGAATAACAGGCGGACTCATGTCTGGTTTTATTTTCCGCCCCTATGTTTTTTTTATGAGCATCGGATTGGTTCTCCTCCTGATCTCCGTTTACATTATCGCCTGGATATTCATCCAGACATTCAACATTCTCCCTGAAATCCCACTAGTGCTTGGCAATTTTGAAGATCGTTTCGGATTGGCTGTAGCCACCGTATTCAAAGAACGGCCTTACTCTTTCATGGTAGGTGGAATAACCCTGATCACTTCATTGCAATTTTTGAGTACCGGTTTTTTATCCCTCCAAAACAAACGCTACTTCGACGAACTCTTTCATATAAACACTACCCTGTTGAAAAACCAAAATAAATTTAACCCAAAAGAATCCAATAACAACCAAAAAGAAACAGGGCCTGATGTTTACCAAAGCTTTTAATCATGAAAGATTTACTTAAGTTTTTCCCCTTGCTTCTATTGTATTTTTTCCTGGTGCTTACCAGGGGACAAAGTGCGTTGTTTGGAGACGAAATAAGGTATTTTGCCTATGCAGAAAACCTTACACAAGGATTTTATACCACTCCTGATAACCCGAACCTCATCAACGGACCTGGTTACCCTCTCTATCTCGCGGCTTTTGTTGCCCTCAATTTACCGCCTCTGGCTCCCAAAATGGTCAGTGCCGTTCTTTTTTTCTTTGCCATTATTTTCTTTTATAAAAGCTTGTTGTTTTATCTCCCCAAACGAGGCGCCACCCTTTTTGCCTATGCATTAGGGTTATACTGGCCTATGCTGATACGTCTTCAGTGGAACAATACAGAACCTTTGGCACTCTTCTTATTGTGTGGATTTATCTATTTTATCATCAAAATGACTCGTTCCCCCAAAAACAAAATAATCCACATCATTTTAGCCGCCATGATGGTGGGTTACCTGGCCCTGACAAGAGACATTTTTTCCTACGTCATCCTGGTAACGCTAATCCTATCCCTTATCTATTATTTAATCACCAAAAACAAGCCGGGATTAAAATGGGCGTTGTCCATGGGTTTGGGATTTTTGTTTGTACTCCCCTACCTGGTTTATACCCATTCGCTTACGGGCAGGCATTTTTATTTTTCTTCCAACGGAGGGGAACAGTTGTACTGGATGAGTTCATCCCTGCCCGGGGAATTTGGGTCTTTCATTTCAATTGACAGTATTTACGAAAGAAGAGGACAGGAGGTGGACTCTGTTCATGTTCAATTCATTGATTCCATTTTTCAACTCCCCTATGTGGAACGCAATGATGCATTGATCGCTCGCGCCAAAGAAAATATCCTGGAAAACCCGAAGGGTTATCTGAAAAATATCATCGCCAATATATTACGGTTGGTCGGTCATGGCCCGAGTTCCTTCGAGTATCAGGTTTGGGCCACATATAAATACCTTTTTACTCATTTTCTCCTGTTGGCTCCCTTTTTATTAAGTCTCTTTCCTGCATGGATACACCGAAAATCCATTCCTCCCGAGATTTTTTTCCTGTCCTTGTTCATCCTAATTTACCTGGGAGGAAGCATTTTGGTTGCGGCAATCAGCAGGTATTTTGTATTGACTATTCCTTTTATTCTTCTTTGGCTCGCTTTTTTTTATACCTATATGATACAGTTCTCATTTGTCAATAAGTGGCAAAAAAATGGAGATTTTCGTGTAAAACCCTGATTCCAAAACCTTTCCATAAAAAATCATTTCAAATGTGCAGAATATTTCAGCTTAAGCGCCCCTTATGGTTATACTTGTCATGCATTATTTTATTCACTCCCTTACACCTTGAAGCACAACTCAAACACATTTATCTGGCCAACGATAATCATACCGACTTTTTTTGGTCGGCCAGCGCCCAAGATTACGAGTCGGTTGCCCTCAACGAAATAGATTTCCATCTCGATCTGACAGAGGCTACCCTCAACATGCCGGGGCCTTATCAAAATCGATATAACCTGGACTGTTCCTGGTATGCCTATACCTACCGACAAAACAGAACCCCCGAACAATTCCAACGGCTGATCGATCATCTTCAAAGCGGTCATATGAGTTTGCCTTTAAACTGGCTGGTTTCCACTTACGGCGGCCAGCCTACTGAGGCTGTATTACGTGGTATGTATTGGTCAGGACAACTGGGACGTGAATTTAACCTGGATATCAATATGGCGGTAAGCATGGAAAACCAAACCCTTCCCCTTGGTTTAGCTTCTCTTTGGGCCGGTTCCGGAGCAAAATATTCATGGAGAGGAGTCTGCGGATGTGCGACAAAAGTTCCCTTGTCCCTTTTGGCCAACAGACCACATGAAATTTACCATTACCAGGGATTAGATGGCAGCAAGGTGCTTATGAAATGGTACTCCCTTGATTCAGCAGTTCCCGGGGGAGGTAAGTTGGGTGGTTATGCGGAAGCGACAAGTATTTCCTCTGCCATTGCCAGTTGTGAAGCCAAATGCAACACCATCAATTACCCCTACAACATAGCAGGGGCTTTTGGCCATGCCGGGGATTTTTTAGAACTTTTGGCGGGTTATTTCCCTGAACTTGCAGAGTACTACTCCAATGACAGCAGGCAATTGTACGTTTCAAACGAGCATGATTTTTTCGAGCATTTTGAAAGCTCTTTTAACACGGAAACCCTGCCTGTGGAATCGGTAACTTACGGAAATGAATGGGATATCAACTGTGCAACCTTGGCTCCCGTTACCGCCAAGATACGGAATTCGGTCGAAAAATTGCGCACAGCTGAGGCCCTTGCGAGTCTGGTATCTCTGGTTCAGCCAGGGTTTTATACTCCAAATGACCCGTCACGAACCAAAGCATGGATGGCGTTAGGCGCTTACTGGGAACACAATTTCGGACTAGGAGGATGCTGTTATGCCGAACGAAATGACTGGCATATTATGCTCCAGGAGCAGGTGTCAAATTATGTGGACTCCCTTTATCAGGCCTCCCTGGAAGCCTTAGCCCAAAAAATACCCCTGGAAAATTCAAATACACGCTTTTTTGTGTTCAACGGGTTGGGTTGGACCCGGTCGGATATAGTTCAACTCCATTACTCCGGAAGTGCAAATATCCAGGTAATTGACCTTCAAAGCAATATGGCCGTTCCTTTCCAATTCAATGCAGGAGACGAAGGACAGATGCTCCAAATTTTTGCAGAAAATGTTCCGGCGCTTGGGTATAAAGTTTTCGAAATAAAATACAGAGTTCCATCACAAACCGAAGACGCGGCAACTTTCGAGGAAAATATTTTTGAAAATTCTTTTTTTCGATTGACCGTAACTCCGGAGGGCGTCATTACCAGTCTGATCGACAAAGAAAACGGATCCGAAGAATTTGTATCCGAAACCGATGGCCGTTTTGTGAATGACTTTGGTCAGGGAAACGGAACAAACGGCCAAACCACTGTTTTAAATAAAGGACCTGTTTCCGTAACCATTGCCTGTACCTCCGGCCATCCATTACAGCATACCAGTTATTTTACCCTCTACAAAAAATTAAAAAGGATTGATATTACCAATCAAATTTCACAAACTTTTGGGGACAACATAAGAACCTATGCCTTCTCTTTCGACATGGACAACCCTACCCTGTGGCATGAAGAATTAGGGGCCATTCTAAAAGCAAAATACGTTTCCAACGGAGGTCATTACGCCGGGCCGGATCAACCCATCCGGCATGACTGGCAAACCCTCAATCATTTTGCTGACATTGGCACTCCAAACAAAAGAATTACGCTCTCCAACGTAGGAGCTGCTTTTATGAAACTGGGGAACAGTACCTATGATTTTCTAGATGAAAGTGCAGCCCAGATCAACGTGTTAATTGGCGGGATGATGATTCCCATTGGCGATCCAAATGTTTCCAATCAAAACGGGTTCACGGAATTTGAAAATTCTTTTGCCCTGCGAACCTATAATGACATTTTCAACGCAGGAAATTCTATGAAATTCGCCATGGAACATCAAAATCCACTGGCCTCAAAAATAATTGGTGGACAAACCCCTATGCTCCCCCCTGACACCTTTTCATTGGTAAGCATCAGCGATCCGAATGTTCTTTTATGGGCCTTGAAACCTGCAGAAGAAGGCATGGAAAACGGAGGGCTGATCCTGAGGCTGTGGAATATGGATACTTTAAATCACCCCACTACCCTGGATTTCAATCCGGAAATTCTTGCTGCACAGAAAACAACCCATCTGGAAACCAACCTGGCTTCCGCGACCATTCAGGAAGGAAACCTTTTTGTGGAAATTGGGCAACAAAGGCTTGAAACGTACCGAATATTCCCCGATACCCTTCTGGTCAATTCCATTACAAACACTTTGGCCGGAATGCTCATCAATATATACCCAAACCCCGCTTCTTCCGACAAATTAAATATTGAAATTCACGATTACAAAACCCCGGTAATATTAAAAATTTACAATGCAAAAGGACAGTTGATTATTACGGAAAACTTAAAGTCCCGGATCAACCATCTTGACCTCAATAATTACCCGACGGGCATTTATCTTTTCTCTTTTGAATCCGAAAGAAAAAATTCCATCAAAAAAGTGGTCATCACTCATTGAAGAAATGATGTGGTTAACGCTTTGAAATAGTCCGAAAATGATTAGAAATATTTTGATCAGCATGCGCCCATATCAATGGGCAAAAAATGTTCTCGTTTTTGCGGCGTTGTTCTTCTCCCTTTCTTTTTTAAATATCCAGGCCATTCAATTGAGTGTGGGAGCCTTTATCGCATTTTGTCTGGTGAGCAGTGGCGTTTATTTAATGAATGATATTCGCGACAAAAAGGCAGACCGTTTACATCCTGTAAAAAAAAACAGGCCCATTGCTTCGGGCAACCTGCCCGTTTCTACTGCACTTTTCGTTTTATTCCTGTTGATGGGTCTTGGGTTGGTGCTCAGTTTTATTATTAATCAAGGCTTATTCATTATTTTAATTTTTTATGTTCTTATGAATTTAGCCTATTCTCTGGGCCTGAAAAAGGTGGTGCTGGTGGATGTGATGATCATTGCCATGGGATTCTTATTAAGAGCCGTCGCGGGGGCCTTTGCTATTGGAGTCGCCGTGTCTCCCTGGCTTTTTATCTGCACGCTGATGCTGGCTCTTTTACTGGTCTTTGGAAAGAGGCGTCATGAACTCGCTATGTTACAGGCCGAAGCGGGAAAACACCGAAAATCACTGGAGCAGTATAGCCTGCCTTTCCTGGACGGACTCATGTTTATCAGTGCGGGAGCGGCCATTGTGACCTACTCACTTTACACCATGGCAGAAGAGGTAGTCAGCAGGTTTGGTACCCAATGGCTACTGGCCACCACACCGCTTGCCATTTATGGCGTGTTCAGGTACCTCTACCTGGTTTATATCAAAAAAGACGGCGGAGATCCTACCAAATTAATGATTACTGACAAACCATTTTTGATCAATGCATTGCTTTGGGTTCTCTCGGTCATTTCAATTCTGTTTTTTTCAAAATATAGCCCTGTTTAAAATGAAATGGATTAAAGATGCTTTTTTCGATTTTGACCACAAAATGGAAAATATAATTCATTACAAAGGCATTTCCGGCAAAAAGGCAAATCTTATATTTTTGATAATTCTTATCCTGACGGCGGTGGCCAGACTCCTTATTATCGACACTCCGCCGCTGGACCGAACCGAGTGGAAGGAGATTGACTACCTGGCAATATCCGACAACTATTACCACAACGGTTTTAATTTTTTAAAACCAGAGGTTTCATGGCCTGCTGAGCCTCCCCGGGTTACGGCAATGGAATTGCCCATTGTACCCTATTTTGCCAGTTTGTTGTACCTTGTTTTCGGTCAAAATGTATATTCCGTCCGGCTAACCACTTTTCTTGCCTATCTGATGCTTTCTGTCTTTTCTTACAAACTCGTTAAACGGGAATCCGGGACAGTATTAGCCTTGACGACCGCATTGTTTGTGGGAATATTCCCTTTGGGGAGTTTTTACAGAAATTACTTGTTTTCCGAGCCGGTAATGATATTTTTTTCCGTTTTTTCAATTTACCAATTCGCCCAGTGGATCGATTATCGTAAAAAAATAAATTTGGTATTTTTCATTATCGGATTCTCCTTAGCTCTTTCACTAAAACCTACGAGTCTGTACCTGGCTTTGCCGCTGCTATGGATTTATTTTAGAAAATACAGGTTTGAGTTCAAAAAATATGTGGGACTATTCATGCCTATCGCCGCTTCAATGATCCTTCCTTTGTTATGGTACATTTATGCCTATCATCTTTCAAAAAATTCCATTGATGTTTTTGGCGTTTTCGGCGGGAAGTTTGGCGGGCACAACAAATTTCAAACCATTGCCATGCTTTCCACCTTAGACTGGTATATTGAAATTTATGCCCGGTTGAGAAGGATGCTTTTAGGCAATGCCGGGCTCTTAATGATGGCTTTGGGTGTTTTTATTGCCCTCTTTTACAAAAAAGGAGGGCTTTTCATCGCTTACCTGTTGGCCATTGGCTGTTTTTTCATCATTGTAGCAGAAGGAAATTACGATACCCATTATCGTCAACTGACCATCATACCTTCGGCGGCCTATTTTGTGTCCCTGGGCACCATTGGGTTTGGAATAATGATTTATAACATGGCTTTAAAAATAAAGCGTATAGATCCAAAAAGGGCAAAATTTATGTCAATTTTAGGCTGCATTGCCATTTTAGCCATAGCACCGGTTTCAAAGCCTGAACGATATCTACCCCGGGACAAATCGATGCCCTCCCATCAGCCGGAATGGATCCTGGCACGGGAGATCAACCAACTGGCACCCGGCGCTGCCCGGATCATTATGACAGGTGCCTACACTATCCACAAAGGAGGTAATGACCTCAGTCCAGTAATTTATCATTACTCCGGTCTGCAAGGCTGGTCTATCCAGGCAGGGGAATGGAATGAACAGGTAATTGATGAGCTAAAAGGAAAAGGCGCCACCTTGTTGGGGGCTTTGTATTACAAAAGAGAACCAGGATTGGAAAAATTCCTAAGTACACTATCCCATAAATATGAAGTCTTATACGTCAACCCGGAAAAGCAATTGATGCTAATCTCCCTGGAGGAAGAACAATGATCAATCCAGGAAGGGTTTGTACAGGTATTTCGTCGCGATTTTAATCATTTCAAGATCCCCATCACTGTCACCATAAACAATAATTTCACTAAATTTTTTTAAATCATAAACCTCCGTAAGCCTTTTTACTTTTTCCGGGCCATGGCAGTTTTTTCCCTCAATTTTACCGCTGATGAACCCGTTTTGAAGGGCGAGCCTGGTGCCGATGCAGGAAAGTTTATTTTGATGACACCAGGGATTCAGCCAATACTCAATGGCCGCACTGACAATAACCAGTTCATCCCCATAGTCCTGGTGTTCTTTTAACCGATGGAAACCCAAAGGTCTTAAAATGTCCGGTATTTTTTCCAGGCTAAAACGCTCACAGGCCTGCTGAAAATCAAGTAGTGGCAATCCGCCAAAAAAATGGGTGAGGTAAAATTCCTTTGCTTTCCAATTGGGAATAAATCCGACTTTATAAAGGAGCAGAATCGGAGAAAGATATAACATCCCGATGTAAAACCGGAAAACACCATGAAAATACCTGGTAAATTCAAGCATAGAATCTTTACGGGTGAGTGTGCCGTCAAAATCGAATATTACCAGTCTCTTTTCCATTAAGTATCAAATATGATTATTACAAAAATATATATTTTAATCACAACTCAACATTTTTTTAGCCCTAAACCATCTTCTTATCGGGCTTGGAAAATTTAAATCTCCGGGTTCATCTCCCCCCCCAAAATGTATAATGAATCTTAAAAAAATGTCCAAAAAATTATTATTCGTGGTCGGTGCCCGGCCAAATTTCATCAAATTGGCCCCTCTATGTTCCACAATCAAAAAAACATCGGGACTGGATTTTAAAATAGTTCATACCGGTCAGCATTATGATCAATCGATGTCGGATATCTTTTTTGATGAATTGGAGATTCCGAAACCCGACTTCCATTTGAATATCGGTTCCGGATCCCATGCCTGGCAAACGGGAAAAATCATGGTCGAGTTGGAAAAATTATGCATGGAACATCGCTTTTCAGCCATGGTGGTTATCGGGGACGTAAACTCCACCCTTGCCGGAGCGCTGGTGGCCTCGAAGCTAAACCTTCCCGTGGTACATATTGAATCAGGATTGAGGAGTTTTAACCGAAAAATGCCTGAAGAGATCAATCGCATTGCCACCGATCATATTTCAGACCTGCTTTTTGCCCCTACCCGGCTGGCCATGAGGAACCTGGAAGATGAGGGCCTTGCCAAGCGATCATATTTCAGCGGTGATGTCATGTTCGATATGATACTGATGGGGCAGGAATTAGCGGAAAAGAAAAATAGTATTCTCCAAAAGCTAAAACTTAAGCCATACAATTATTACCTGGGCACCCTGCATCGCCCTTATAACGTAGATAAAGCCAGCCAGTTACAGGAAATTATGAGTGCCTTTTCCCATCTCGACAAAAAGGTGTTGTTATCTGTCCATCCCCGGTTAAAAAAGAATCTTGATCAGTTTAAAATAATCATGGGCAAAAACATCATGCTAAAAGACCCGGTGGGTTATCTCGATTTTATCACCCTGGAAAAAAACGCGGCGAAAGTGATCACCGATTCCGGCGGGGTGCAAAAAGAAGCCTTTTTTCTCAAAAGACCTTGTGTAACCCTTCGCCCTGAAACAGAATGGATGGAAACGGTGGAAGCCGGGGCCAATATTTTGATAAAGGAACGCACTGAACAAGCCATCCTTGAAGGTATTGAAGGCGAAAAAACCGCAAAATTTGAAGAAAAACCCTATGGCGACGGGCATGCTTCAACGTTTATTATATCTACGATAAAAGAAAAATTACTTTCCTGATCATTCCCAGGGAAGACTAAACCATCATGAGAGATTTTTCGATTCAACTCTATAAGATCCTGCTTGAAGAATTGATTCAGGCAGGTTATAAATTCCAAACCTTCCGGGAATTCCAAAGCACTCAGGGAAAGCGGGTGGTGGTGCTTCGACATGATGTGGATGATCGAAAGTTAAATGCCCTTGAGTTTGCGCAAATCCAAAAGAAGAAAGGCATTAAAGCAACCTATTTTTTCAGGATTGTTCCCCAGAGTTTTGATAAAAACATCATCAGGGAAATTTCGGATATGGGTCATGAGATCGGTTATCATTATGAAGACATGGCGCTGGCCCATGGGAATCCTGTTCTCGCTATTACGTATTTTGAACGTCACTTAGCCCAACTCAGGAGCATTGCTCCCATTTCCAGTATTTGCATGCATGGCAGTCCCAGGTCGAGACACGACAACAAAAAAATATGGAATACCTATAACTACAGGGATTACGGCATCACCGCCGAGCCCTATTTTGATGTTGATTACCAACGGGTTTGCTATTTAACAGATACCGGGAGAAGGTGGGACGGCCAAAAATTCAGCATAAGGGATAAGGTAAAAAACGACTTCAATTTAAAGTTCCGATCCACCTATGATATACTGGACGCCTTAAAGAAAAATAAGCTTCCTGAAAAGGTTATGTTTACTTTTCACCCACAACGCTGGACAGATTCTTACCCCTTATGGTTAAAAGAAAAATGGACTCAAAACCTAAAAAATATCATAAAATTCTGGTTTATTAAATTAAAAGCTGAACCTGAAAAGGTCTTAAAACAGAAAGCCGAAATTTAAACCTATGAACAGGACATATTTTCCACCGCCCCCTCTTTTTCACCATTCCAAATGGTTAATGGAAGTCAATGAGTTTATCGTGGATCATTTGAGCGATCGCAACCTTACCGTTTCTGATATGGCCGGTGCAGTTTTTTTGAGTGAACGGCAATTCTATCGCAAATTAAAAAGAGCGACCGGTAAAACGCCTAACGAGTATTTAACAGAAATCAGACTCGAAAAAGGCAAGGCGTTACTTGAATCGGGCACTTATTCCACCCTCAAAGAAGTAGCCCTTTCCATTGGTTACTCCCGTTCTGATTACTTCTCCCACTTATTTGAATCCCATTATGGGTTCAAACCCGCCTCTTATTTTCATTTGTTTTAAAATTTATTAATGTTTTGAAAATCTGTAAATTTTCTAATTATTACCAGGGCGTTACCTCCTATTAAATGTCAGTATTTTGGGATGATATGGCAGGATAATGAGCCTGAATTCCCTTAATTTTATCGGTGTAGAAAAAGGTTGATTCCATGGTAATCACCCTTAAGTAACCTTACCCAAATTAATTGAAACACCTGGTTTGCAATGCCTAAACTCGAGGTCTTTAAAAATGGTCAACTACGCTAAAGACTAAGTTTAGACAAAAATGTTCCCCTTTTAACAGGAAGTTTTATTAGGTCCGCCTTTGTATTGTTAGCTGTCCTGGGCTTCCTGAGAAACCATTTTGGGATAACTTCCCGTCCGGGAATAGTTTATCCTTTGTGAACAAACGTGGAGAAACGCCATGATCTATGAACAAACACTAACCCCTGATAATGATCGGCAGGGAAGAGGAATCAGGATACCGGGCTCTATTCGTAAATTCGTTGAAAAATGGGTTAAGATCAATGCGGAGGAAGACCTGGTTTTGGTAAAAAAGGCTTCTGAACTTAGTTTCATCCATGCAGTAAACCGGAAAAGAATGAATAATAGCGGTTTAGGCTGCATCGTATGTTTAGTAAAAATCAACGATATCCCCCATATCAATGCCTTTTTTAAAGCAGCAAACCAAAAACTTCGCAACGGAGGATTTATCATTGGTTGTCTGGAAACCCAATGCGACCGAAAGCAACGTTTAATGGCCCGACAAAGGTGGCCTTTAAACATTATTAGTCGGTTTTTTGCCTATTTTCACAAAGAGTTCTGGACAAAGTTACCCATCGTCAATCGTTATTATCACCTGTCAGGAGAAACCGGCCGGGTCATTTCAGAAATAGAAGCCTACGGTCGGCTTTTCTCCTGTGGATTCGCTTTGTCAGGTACTAAAAAAATTGGTGGAAAACATTTTTTTGCCGCACAAAAAACAAGCCAACCGGACTTCAGCCATAAACCGTCTACCGGTCCCTTAATTTGCCTGGAACGTATCGGACAATATGGGAAACCTGTAAAAGTCTATAAAGTGCGTACCATGCACCCTTATTCTGAATACATTCAGGATTTCATATTCAGGCAAAATGGTTTTGGTTCAGGATGCAAATTCAAAGACGATCCGCGGGTTACCCCTTTGGGCCGCTTCCTAAGAAAATACTGGCTGGACGAACTTCCCATGATGGTCAACCTGGTAAAAGGAGATGTAAAATTGTTCGGTGTTCGCCCGGTGAGTCCGCATTATTTAAACTTGTTTCCTGAAGACTTCAAAAAATACCGCTGTCAGTTCAAACCCGGGCTCATTCCTCCCTTGTATGTTGAAATTCCCAATTCCATTGAAGACATAATGGCTATAGAACGGCGGTACCTGGAAGCATACCAACAACGCCCCCTGCTCACCGATTTGACTTATACCTACAAGGCTTTATATAACATCATTGTCAGGCGGGTGCGAAGCAAGTAATAAGGGCTACCTAATCATGTGAAACAAAAAAAACACTGTAAACAGAACGTTCTGTTCTCTATTTACCATCAACTTCTTTGAGTTTTTTGGCTTTAGTGACAGAGCAGTTGATTATTTATTTGTTAGGTTGATTCTTTGGAGTCAACCTAATTTTGATCCGATTTGCCTTTATTCCCTCACCAATTTCCCCACCTTCACCACACGTTGCTCCACCACCAGTTTGTAAAAGTAAATCCCTTCCTGATTATCCGGGAAGGAAAAGGACTGTCTTTCCAGTTTAGTCAGTTCCAGGGCTGCAATATTTCTGCCCAAAAGGTCATAAATAAAAAGCCGGCCTTTTTGAAACTTTGGATTTTGCATAAGAAAATTAACCTCCCCATGAAAGGGGTTGGGAAAAACCTGCAGGGAAAATTCGCTGTTTCCAGGATCTTTGGAGGAAACCGCACTGCAATCGCCCAGCATATTGTCGTCCATCCACTCCAGCCGCTCGGTCAACCAGTTTTTGAGGTAATTGACTTCCGAAGCGTAATCGGGGCCCACAAAACTATTGGGCCAAACATATTCCCCCAAAACGGGCCAGCGTTCAAAATTGCGCACCTGGGCCGCTTCAAGCAACAAAGCGTTATCATCGATAAATTGTAAAAGACTATCTGTTTGCAAAGATCCTTCACGCAGTTCCAGCCACCGGCAATTGGTCTGGTTTTGGATTTCAGGAATGGAAGTAAGCGTAAGCACCCAAAACGGTCGAAGGAACCCCAGGTTGGCCCAAATATAAGACCAGCCGTACGGACTGTCATCCTTGGCAAAATCAAAATTGCCGTAGCCCAGGTTGATATCCCACTGTGGCCCGAAATGGATTTTTCCGCCATTGCTGTCTTTGCGTTTATACATATAGAAACTGAATTTAAAATTGTCTATATGCTTATAAACTTCGGTGGCGATCCAGTAATCGATCCAGGAATCCACATCGATATAATTCTCATAAAAATCTGCATAACCAGGGCTGCTCATCGCACTTTCGAATTCATTGATATAGTCCTGAAGATAATCCTTCTGTTGCGGCATCAATTGCTCAGGGTTCGGATCCTGGAATTTAAAAAAAACGGCATTCGTAAACGGCGAACTCCAACCCGTTCCCGGGCCTTCATCATCCCTGTCCAGGCTGAAAATGTAGCCACCGGTCAGTTCATCCCCGGCGATGTCTTCCGGGTTGAGGGTGGCAATATCCACCCTGTTTTCATCCCGTTTGATCTTTTCTGTCAGCACGTACACGCCTTGGTATTCCTGGTTGACATACAATTCACACCAACGGGTTCTCGGGGCATACCTTCCCGTTTCCCGGGAAATATGATAGGATAAAACATTGCGCATCAGGCTTTTGTCAGAATAAGGGCCGTGCAGCACCCAATCGTTTTCTTCCGGCATGCCCAAAAGAGACACGTTGTTGTTTTCGCCATTTTCCAGGCGGGTTTCCAGGCTGAAATTATGTTTTGGGAAACCCAGGGAGGACGATCCCCTTATTTCAATGCCGATTTTTCCATCATAACCATTATAAGGATCTGTGAGATAATTTAAGCTCCCGGAGCCATTATCCACGATACCCAAATGGGCCTCGATTTTGGGTTCGTCGGGTATGTCTTGCCCCGAGGTGGTTTCTACAAACAACAACGGAAGATTAGAAGAGCCAAATGTCAGCGGTGGTATAAACCATGAAGGCAAAGGCTGATAGTTATATGAACCGTCCGTGACATTCAACAACAGAAAAAAGATGCCCGACAGATCGGATGAATTCAGACTAACATTATGCACCTGGATGGCCAGGGTATTTGATCCGTTTTTCAAAAGGCCCTGAACCTCATTTAATGGGATCGTAAAGGCTTCAGGCAGCCCTCCCTGGTACATTTGGGCTTCATGGAAGTCGCTGGCCGGCTCATTAAAAGCCGGGACGATTCCCGGTGAGCCGACATTAACCCTGGCGATCTCCACCCCATTGAGGTAAGCCACGAAGCCATCGTCGTAATCGGCATAAAGCACCATATTGTGGATAACTGCCGTGTCGATAATACCGAACGTTCTCCGCATGCACACGGAAAGCGTTTGAGGAATTTGGGTATTGTCATCCCCGTCCCCGTACCCAATACCGCCGGGGCCTTCATCCCAGGAGGAATCATTAAACCCATTGGTTTGCCAGCCCACCGCAGGCTGCGATATTCCCGGGCGATAATGCCAGGAATTTTCCGCAAGCACGGCAGCCTGCCATTGTCCGGTTGCCGGGACGGTATTCAAAAAAAATAACATAAGTAAAATCCACCCACTTTTTTGAAGGTAAAATTTATTCCCGATTATGGGGAGATTTCTTTGATAGTGCTCCATAGAAAATGTACTGTTTACCTTCGGTTTGTTTTTTTTTAATACTGAATTTCATTTAGGAGTTGGACCATTTCCCTGTAAATCATTTTATTTATCCTATTGCTCCATAATTTCCTTATACCATTTTTGCATCGCAAAAAAAGCTTTTTTCTTATCTCCTGAATTAGAGATTAGCCCTTTCCTGTTCCACCCGTCCTGAATTTTCGGAAGGTTTCGCCTGGGGGAACGGAAGTCAGCCAATATCCAGGGGGTCACCCCACATAATTCAGGCATTCCTTTCATCATCAAAATAGTCTGTTCATAAAGATATTCCTGGTATTCCTCCGTCCATCGGGTATATTTATCCCCATGATGCCCGGCCAGGGCTCCTGCTCCGAATTCAGACATGAGCACGGGTTTGCCCTGGTCAAAAAACCATTTCACATTTGGAATATCATCCGGGTGTCCACCATACCAACCTGTATATTGATTAAACCCAAGAATATCAACTTCCCTGGAAATTGGATCGTCAAAAATGTTTACTCCTTCACTGTTCACCCGGTGCTCCAGGGCGGCACTTACCAGCCGTGTATCATCCATCCGGCGGGTATGTTCGATCAACTTCTTCAAAAATGAATTCCGGGCCTCGCTTTGAGGCGTTTCATTGGCCATCGACCAAATGATGGTACAGGCCCTGTTTTTATCCCTGGTGATCACATCCGAAAGTTGTTTTTGGGCTTTTTGATACACTGCTTCATTGGAAAAATCAATAGTCCAGTAAACGGGGATTTCTTCCCAGAGCAAGATTCCCATCCGGTCAGCCAGGCGTATGGTATGCTCATTGTGAGGATAATGAGCCAGCCTGATAAAGTTGCAATTCATTTCTTTGGCCCAGGTAAAGGCTATAAGGGCATCCGCCTCGGCATAGGCTCTGCCGCCGCGCATGGTGTTTTCTTCATGCAAACTGATCCCCCTTAGAAAAAGGGGCGATCCGTTCAATAAAATTCTGTTTCCATTGGTTTCGACTGTTCTAAAGCCAATCTGGTCTTTTAGGGTTTCGTACCCTGTTGTGATGGCCACCTCGTACAATTTAGGGCTTTCAGGTGACCACAAGGAAAGATCGTCGAGCTGAAATTCAAAGGAAGCCTTACCATCAGGGCCGGTTTGCAGTTGTTGGGAAAAATTCAGTTCGGGAATGTTCAATTTCAGTTGCTCAATACGACTTTCCGATAATTGCACAAATCCTTTCACCTTATCACGGGTTCCTTTTTTTAGCTGGATAAAATAATCCAACACAAAAACAGGCGGTACCTCCACTAATTGTACGTCCCGGGTAATGCCCCCGTAATTCCACCAGTCGGTGTTCACGGTGGGAACCGCCTCTTTAAAACGGTTATTGTTCACCTTAACGACCAGGTAATTATCCTTAGACTTGAGATTTGCCGTTATTTCAAAGCTGAACGGCGTAAAACCTCCTTCATGGTAGCCTAATTTTTGTCCATTGAGATAGACCTCAGCAATATAATTCACCGCTCCAAAATGTAAAAAAACCCGGTTGTTTTCGCCTGATTTCTGGTAATCAAATGATCTTTTATACCACAGGGTTCCTTCGTAATAAAGCAGTTTTTCTTCCTGGGAGTTCCAGTCGCCCGGTACCTGTATAACAGGCGATTCATCAAAATTGTATTCTACCAGATCCATTTTATTTTGGGCCTTGCTATTATTGTAATAGGCTGCCGGAGACCCTGAATTATTGGTGTCGTATGCCTTGAGCCGGTAATCATAATATCCAAATTCATAGGGATCAATAATATAATTCCATTTACCATTGAGGGAGGTTGTATGACGATTGGCAATATTGGTAAATAGACCTGTCTGAGCCTCTGAAACATTTCCAAAGCCAAAAATCAATACCAAAAAAATGACGTATTTGTACATGAGTAATGAATTAAATTTTTCTAATTTACTAAATACGAAAAGACTTAAGATGGATTAACCTCCTGCGGTAAATAAGGTTACATGGCAATTGCATTAATCAATATCCCTATTGTGAAAAAGATACTCAGGGAACACAACCCGGTTAAACCAATTGGATTCATCTACAATGAAGAATGTCATTGTCTTCTTCTGGTCCGAATTTAATCAAAAAATTTGTGTTGTCAGGGCAGAATTCATTTTTTTTAGGAATTCCCTTTTTAACGCTGCGAATAAAATGGTTTTAGATGTCTGGAAGATAGCCCGATTTAATTCAATCGATTATCCTCTTGAAGAATGGGACAGGGTTCTTGAAGTAAATCTTACGGCCTCCTTCTTTCTGGCTCAACTCACTGCAAAACAGATGATCAAAAATGGAGAAGGTAAAATCATCAATATTGCCTCTCTTTTATCATATTCCGGTGGCATTACCGTTCCGGCCTATACTGCCAGCAAACATGGAGTGGCCGGAATTACCAAAGCCCTCGCCAACGAATGGGCTCAACACAATATCCAGGTCAATGCCATTGCGCCTGGGTATTTTAAAAATTGATGCCAAAAAAGAAAAGGGTCCCTCAGGTACCCTCTTCCCTAAATTTATTCAAATCAAACCAAGTATCATTATATTTTCATCCATTTACTTCACCGAAAATTTAAATGAAGTCTTCGTGGTGTATTTATCCCCCGGATTCAATAACACTGAGGGGAAATCCGGCTGGTTGGGTGAATCCGGATAATGTTGGGTTTCCAGGCAAAATCCCGTCCGGTGAGCATAAGTACCTGTTCCACCTTTCATAGGCAAAGTGCCATCCAGGAAATTTCCTGTATAAAACTGAATTGCGGGTTCATCAGAAAAAATCTCAAGGTACCTTCCACTTCCGGGATGGTAAGCCGTTGCTACCCTCCTGCTTCCATTGTTTTGGTCGTTCAACACCCAGCAATGATCATATCCAAGCCCTTTTTTCAACTGGTCATCGGCAGCGTTTATATCTCTGCCAACGGTTTTGGCGATCCTGAAATCAAAAGGAGTGTCCGTCACATCCGCCAGTCTTCCTGTGGGAATAAGGGTAGCATCTACAGGGAGATAGCTGTCGGCTTCCAACATAATTTCATGTCCCAGAATAGTCTGTGTGAAATCGCCGGACAAGTTAAAATAAGAATGTTGTGTCAGGTTGATAATGGTTTTTTTATCCGTTGAAGCCTCATAGAGTACATCCAGTGTATTGTCATCTTTCAACGTATAGGTTACCACCACATTCAGGTTTCCCGGATAACCTTCCTCCATATCTTTACTCAGGTAAGAAAGCTTTAGGGAACCGGAATGGTCTTCTACCAGTTCACTTCCTGACCAAACGACTTTATCAAAACCCTTTATCCCTCCGTGGAGGTGGTTCGGCCCATCATTGGTGGCCAGAGAATATTCAATATCGTCAATGGTAAATTTTCCTTTGGCAATACGATTGCCATACCTGCCGATAATCGCACCGAAATAAGGATTACTTGCCAGGTACTGACTCAGGGAATCATAACCAAGAACGATGTCTTTATAAACCCCTTCTTTATCAGGAGCGGTCCATTTGGTGATGATTCCGCCATAAGTGATTACGTCGATCTCCATCCCATTGGAATTTTTCAGGGTGTACAAATCCACACTTTCCCCTTCAGGCGTTTTTCCATAGTTAGCCTTTTCAATGGTTACCGCAGCGTGCACTTCTTCCCCTTCGGAAGCCTCTGACGGTTTATCCGTTTTACATTGGACCAGACTGAAGGACAGTCCGATGAGCATAAAACTATAGCATAATTTTTTTTTCATTGTCATAATTTTTTTGTTTTATCGGTTACATTCCATTTTGGAACAAGTGGTAATAAACCTCATTGGCATTGATCAGATTCTTAAAATCACGGATAACCGTATTCTCGTCAATCACCAGTAATTCGATCCCTGCAATGTCAGCAAAATCCTCCATATATTCAGTGGTAAGGGATTGCGAGAATACCGTATGGTGGGCTCCGCCGGCCAGGATCCATGCGGTTGCGGCATCTTCCAGGTTGGGCTTGGCATCCCACAGCACGCGGGCCACGGGCAATTTTGGCAGGTCTGCCTCACGTTTAACGGCCTCGACCTCGTTCACCAATAACCGAAACCTGTTTCCCATGTCAATGAGGGAAGTATTCAGGGCCGTGCCCGAGGGCGTATTAAATACCAGTCGCACAGGATCCTCCTTCCCGCCAATTCCCAAAGGATGCACTTCACAGGAAGGTTTCCCTTCAGCAATAGTGGGACATATCTCAAGCATATGTGACCCCAGTACGTAGGAGCGGTCGGGCTTGAAATGATAAGTATAATCCTCCATAAAGGAGGTACCCCCACTTAATCCCTGTCCCATAACCTTCATCGCCCTGAGCAAAGCGGAGGTTTTCCAATCGCCTTCTGCTCCAAAACCATATCCATCGGCCATCAGGCGCTGGACTGCAATTCCGGGCAATTGTCTGAACCCTCCGAGGTTCTCAAAAGTATCGGTAAAAGCCCTAAAACCCCCGGCTTCCAGGAAAGCCCTCAGTCCCAATTCAATGCGGGCGGCCTCGACAAGAGATTCCCGCTTAGCGCCGTTTTTCTGCAACTGAGGCGTTAAAGTGTATGAGGCTTCATATTCATCTATCAATTGGTTCAAAGCTGACTGTGAGACTGCATCCATATATTTCATGACATCAGAAGTATCGTAGCCATTGACAGAAAAACCAAAACGGATCTGAGCCTCGACTTTGTCACCTTCTGTTACCGCCACTTCCCGCATGTTGTCCCCGATACGAGCCAGTTTCATGTTTTGCATTTCATCCCAGCCCAATACAACCCTTGACCAAACGCCTAATTTCTGCTGCACACTTTCACTCTGCCAGTGCCCCACCACAATTTTTCGTTTTTTTCTCATCCTGGACATAATGAACCCGAATTCACGGTCGCCGTGGGCCGACTGGTTGAGGTTCATAAAATCCATATCGATCGTATCCCATGGTATCTCTGCATTAAACTGTGTATGCAGATGACACAGGGGTTTTTTCAAAATACTCAAACCCTTGATCCACATTTTAGCAGGGGAAAATGTGTGCATCCATGTGATCACCCCAACGCAGTTATGATCCGTATTAGCTTCAATGCAAACCGCCGCGATTTTATCCGGAGTGGTTACGATAGGCTTACATACAATATTTACCGGTAAATGGGGGGATGCATTAAGTCCGTTTACGATCTGAGCGGCATTTGCCGATACTTGTCTTAAAGTTTCTTCACCGTATAAATGCTGGCTTCCTGTAACAAACCAAAGTTCTTTATTTGACATATCTAACTATATTTTCAATATAAAAATCTAATTTTTCGTCTGAGCCGGCATTCTTTTGCCCGCCCAAAGGGTTTTGACCATTATGTTCATTTGAGTTTAAATCTGAGCACCGTAAAGGAATGAGGATCAAGGGTTACATTCACCATCTTTTTCCCGGCCAATACAGGTTTTTCTTTAGGGCTGATTTTCATAGGGGATTCAAAGGAATTTATATCATCAAAATGATCCGATTTGAGGATCAGCGCTACACCGTCCTGGTCAAGCCTGGCCCCGGAGAACTGGATGTCAACCTCCTGGCTTTGAGCTGAAGTATTGACCAGTTTGAAGATCACCGTGCCATTATCATCGTCCCGGACAGCGGAGGCAAAAAGGTCATTTTGGCCCGTGACAGCTTTGCCGTCTTTTGTAATGGAAAGAAGATCCGTTCCCCGATTGGTGGAATATAGTTTCTGGACGTAATAATTGGCCGTTCCATAGGCCTGAAGATTATTGAACCAGATCATATCCGGCGTCCACTGCCAGCCTTCTGCATGAGCCATCAAAGGGGCATAGGAAGTCATGACAACCACTTCTGCATTCCTTTCCAGGCCTGTCATAAAAGCCGCTTCCGACATCGCACATTCCCAGTTATTTTTATTATCAGGACTTGCAATGGCCACACTTTGAGCCGCATATTCCCCGGCAAATATTTTGGGACCGTTCCTGTCATATTTGTCATAACGCGTAGCATTTTCCCTAAACCATGAAGGCGGCCGGTAGTAATGCTCATCAATGATCTCTGCATGAAGTTTGACCAGTTCTTCCATGCCGTATTCAAAATGTTCTCCGTCAGGAAAAGGTCCGGCCCCGGAAATAATAGTCATTTCAGGATACTTTTCCTTTATTGCTTTTTCAAAAACCTTATAACGCTTGATGTATTCCGGTCCCCATTGTTCATTACCAACACCAATGAATTTCATATTAAAGGGTTCAGGGTGGCCCATATCGCTGCGCACCTTACCCCAGGGAGCGTCCACCGGACCATTGGCAAATTCAATCAGGTCCAGGGCATCCTGAACGTAAGGACCGATTTTCTCCATGGGTACCAACTCGCCTGTGTTGAACTGGCAGGCCATGCCGCACCCCAGGATGGGCAGCGGTTCCGCACCAATGTCCTCCGCCAATTGAAAATATTCAAAAAAGCCCAGCCCGAAACTCTGAAAATAATCAGGAGTCAGTCGATGATTGAATTCGGTATTCCACCTGTTGATCAATATTTGTCTTTCATCCACAGGGCCCACCGTTTTTTTCCATTGGTAACGCTTTGCAAGGGTGCGGCCTTCCACAATACAACCACCGGGGAACCTCAAAAAGCCCGGGTGAAGATCGTAAAGCAGTTGAACGATGTCTTTACGCAGGCCATTTTTCCTTTTGTTCCAGGTATCCTCGGGAAACAGGGAGATCATATCCAGATCAATGCTTCCTTTGCCTTCAAATGTAATTTTTAGCCTGGCTTTGGCCTCTGTTTCTTTTGCCACCAGGACAGCAGAATAGGATTTCCAGTCGGAAGCATCCGGTGTGACACTTGTTTCACCCAGGATCTTACCATTTGCATTAATAAACTGGAATTTAATTTTGGAGATGTTGCCTTCTTCTTTGGCCGCCATCAGGGTCAGGTTGTATTGGGCTCCGGCAATAATGCCCATCCCCCGAAAACCTTCATTGATCAGTACATAACCTTCAGGATCATTTACCAGTACCCTGTTGTAATTGCGGTTGGCGCTGTTGCCTGAAGTTTTGATGATGGTGGAAATGCCGGATTTCATATTCAATGAATGCCTGTCGCTGTTGGGTTGCAACCATCCCATCATGGGTTCTTCAAATTCAAACCCCCTGTTTTTGATCATTTCAGCATATAAACCGCCATCCGCGGCAAAATTAATATCCTCAAAGAAGATGCCGTACATGGTGGGTTGAATCCTGGTAACGGATTTTGAAACATCGACCGCTAAAGTGCTTTTTTGCCCTGTCGCCCAAAAGCCGGCAAACAAAAGGGCAACAAGCACGCCTGTTTTGATTGATAGTCTTATCATTTATGTAGCTGATTTTATTTATTAAATGGTTTCGATTAATATCCAAGTTAATTTATTCCTTTACATAAGGTAACCAAACCTTCATCTTTCCTATTCCCCGATTGGACCAGGCGTAATAAGGGATGGCCTTCAGTTTTTCATTTTCTATTACAATGACCCCGCCGAGCAGGGTTTCCTCTTTTTTTACCTCGAACTGGTCGGAGTCCGCCACCAAAATGGCGTCGAAATGCTGTTGATTATCAATTTCCTCCACGGCATACACCAATGGACCGTATTCCAGGGCCACCTTGCCGCGATCCTCCTCCACTTTTTCATTGGCTGCCACCTTCCTTACCTGCATGGGGAATTCAATGCTCACCTGGTCACCTTTTTTCCAGTTTTTGGTAATGATGAAATATTTTTGATCACCTTCCGTAAAGATTTTTTTGCCATCATATTCTATCCAGGAGAGATTACCCACCCTTTCGAGATAACTGTAAAGATCACCGGGCAACACCTGGTTACGGGCCCATGAAGGAATTCTCAATTTAAGCGTAAAATTTCCTTCCTTTTCAGGATCGACCTTCATCAATACCTTTCCGTTCCAGGGATATTGGGTGGTTTGGGACACTTTTACCTTATTGTTTTTCAATTCAACAACTGCCTCATTTCCGGCATATAAATTGACCATTAAAGTGTCACCGGCCTTTGAATAGATCAATCCCGGAATCGCAGGAATAAACCTTATTATATTGGTCGGGCAACAGGAACAGTCGAACCAACCCTGACGCGTACATGCCCCAAGATTGAATTTATAAACTCCGTCTGACTCAAGGGCATTAGGATAAAAAAAGTTGGTGCCGTCAAGAGATAAGCCGGACAAAAGCCCATTGTAAAGGGTTCGTTCCAGCACATCTAAATAATCAGCATTTCCTGTCAAACAGTGTAACCGATGGTTCCAATACACATCACCAATGGAAGCACAGGTTTCATTGTAGGCGGTCAGATTCGGTAACTCATAATTTTCACCAAAAGCTTCCCCTTCGTGGCGGGAACCGATACCTCCCGTGAGATACATTTTCTTTTCGACCATGTTGTGCCAAAGTTTATCGGCTGCTGCGTGATAGGCGGAATCGTGCATAATGGCAGCGATATCAGTCATGGCCGCATACATATACATGGCCCTGACGGCATGCCCCACAACTTCATCTTGCTGAATGACGGGAATGTGATCCTGGGAATAAGGCCCGTACAATTCATGATGATCAGGGTTGCCCCGGTTGTCCAGGAAATATTTCGCCAGTTTGAGGTAATCCTCGTTATTGGTGGCTTTGTAAAGTTTGATCAATCCCGTTTCAATGATCTGGTGACCGGGCACCATGGCGATTTTAACCTCTCCATCCCCGAAGGTATTAACCATCAGGTCCGCATTTTTCAGCGCAATGTTGAGGAAATTTTTCTTACCCGTAGCAATGTAATGGGTATAGGCCGCCTCAAATAAATGCCCTGCATTATACAATTCATGGCTGGCGCCAAGGGATTCCCATTTTTTTCCTTCTTCCACTTTTACCCACGGTGCCGGAGGTTGAGCCGGGTTGATGGTCCGCCAGGTAGTCAGGTATCCGTCTGCTTCCTGCCCGATCTGGATGATGGAAATCAGCGAGTCCAGTAATTTTTCAAGGGTTTCATTGGGTGCGCTGATCAGGGAGTTGGAAGCGCCTTCGATTATTTTATACGGATCGGTATCATCAAAAGGCATCTGTCCTTTTACCGAACCTTCCATTTTTCCGCCAGCGATGAGAAAATTGTCAAAACGGCCTTCTTCAGTACACTTTTCGAGGGCATACTCAATGGTTTTTTCCTGTACCCTTTTGATCACGGGCAGCCAAAAGTCATCGGTAAGTTTTACTTGCTGGATATTAACGGGTTCAATATAATACCCACCCGACAAAGTGCCGGGCTCCTCCTTTGCATTTTTCTTTCCTGTTTCACATCCTCCAAGTATTATACACAGGATCAAGGGGTAAACTATTACGGATAAATTTTTCGGCCTCATCATTTGTTATTTTAAGACATCCTTTTTCAAAACCGGCCAAAAATCCTCCGTCCAATCGAGTTCCGCCACTTTTAATTTTGGCGTACCGTTGTCCTTTGCATCATAGGCATGGAAGAAAAGGTAATCTTTCCCGTCAAACGTGTAGGTGGAACTATGTCCTGCACCGTACCAGTTTTCATTGCCTTCGACCAAAAGTGTTCCCCCGCCCTGAAACAAAGATTCTCCCGATTGATCCACATAAGGGCCTGAAACGGTTTTCGATCTTCCAACGACAACCTTATAGGTACTTTTTTCCCCTCTACAGCAAAGGTCCCAGGATAAAAACAGGTAATAATATCCGTGTTTTTTGAAAATGAAAGGAGCCTCCAGCGCGGCATTCCCCGGATCGCTGTCCTCCAGTTCAAAATTTCGTTCCCGGCGGGCAACGGTAAACCAGGTTTCCGGTTTGGCCACAGCCTTGAGGTCATCGCTTAATTTGACCATTTTCAAACCATTCCAAAAGGACCCGAAAGTCAGCCAGGGGGTACCCTCATCATCAAAGACAAGATTGGGGTCGATCGCATTCCAAAGATCCCGGTTCGGAACGGATTGGATGATAATGCCCTGGTCTTCCCATTTAAAGTTTTCAGCCTTGTTGTTCAATGTTTTGTTCGTAGCCAATCCGATGGCAGAGGTATTTTTTCCAAAAGCCGAAACAGAATAGTATAAATAATAAACCCCGTTGTGAAAAGTAATATCAGGCGCCCAGATATGATTTTTGAAGTCCGGAACAACCTGATCAGTCCAATCCGGTTTCGTTTCAAAAACGGAGGGCTCGCGGGTCCAGTTTTCCAGGTCGGGCGAGCTGAAACACGAAATGCCTCTGCCTGTACAAAACAAATAATAAGTATCCTTTTCCTGTATGACAACAGGGTCATGCACCCTGATTTGGGTTTGAGCTGAAACCGTCGATCCTTTCAGGGCTATAAACAGTATTAGAAAATGTATGATTGCCTTGGAAAAATAAATATTTATTCTCATGAGTGATTTTTTTACTGAATGCCTTCTGAAGTCATTATAACTCTTTTAATAGTGCCGTCCTCATTGTAATAAAGCCTGTCAATACAAACAGACCGCCTGAAGCTGCCGCCAAAGGGTTGAATACCTCCAGTGTGGTAAATAAAATAGGGTTTTCCTTTATACTCGATAATAGCCTGATGGTTGGTATTGCAGTTGCCTGACAGTTCGTTGATGATTCCCTTGAATTCCCAGGGGCCGGTAATGGAACCGCTCATCGCATAAGCCGTCTTTTCCGGAAACTGGTAAGCATATGAAAGATAGTACCAGTCACCCCGTTTATGGATCCAGGGTGCTTCGGTAAAATCAGGCAATTCGATGGTTTTGACAGGCCCGTCAAGTTCAACCATATCGTCCTTTAACTTTGCGTAATAACAAACCGTGTTGCCCCAAAAAAGGTAAGCCTGTCCATCATCATCGATAAACACAGTGGGATCGATATCATCCCAGTCGATATCTGTTTCCTTAGTCATATCATTGGTAATCAGTGCCTTTCCTAGCGCGTCCTTAAAGGGGCCAGTTGGGCGATCAGAAACGGCCACCCCAATGGATTTGCCTTCGATGGTTCCATGGGACACGGTCACATACCAAAAAAATTTGCCTCCTTTTTCAATGACCTGTGCAGCCCAGGCATCGCCCTTCGCCCATTCAAAATCCGAGACCTTAAGAGGAACTGGGTATGCTTTCCAGTGTACAAGATCCGTGGAGGAAAAAACCAGCCATTCATGCATTTTGTAAAAAGGAAAATCCGTTTCTGCCTCATCATGTCCTGCATAAAGGTAAACGGTGTCCTGGTAAACCAGGGCGGCAGGATCCGCCGTGAATTGGTCCTTTATGATGGGATTGTTGATCTGAAGCGAAATATTTCTGATTTGCTGATCAGCGGAATCAACAGGCACTTCGGATGGCTGAGATGTACAAGCCCAGTTCAAAGTTATGACCAATATGAAAAATAATATTTTTTGCATGGTTTGTGTTGGTTATTCGACTTCCCCCACCCCTTTGAATGTTTTCTTCACCTGTTTCATCCTTCCATTTCCATTGTAAAACAATGAATCAATACAAACAGAACGTCTGAATTCCCCACCGGTTGGAAGCATGCCGTTATGATAAATAAAATACCATATCAATCATAATTGTTATCTAGTCCCTTCCAGCACTACTACAGAAAATGGGGGAACAGTAATGGTTAATTTACCACTTTTAAGGTTGAAATCCTTAAAAGTGAATGGTTTTACTTTATCAGGGTGCTCAAAGGTATTGTGATCCTGCAATTGCTCTGATTTCAGAATAGTTCCGGTAGCTTTTGTAAGCCCCAGGGCTTTCACATCCAGCTCGACTGTATTTGTTTTTTTAGCATCGATATTAACGATGGAAAAATGTACTTTTCCGTCCTTGTCCTTTGAAGCTGAAACGGATATTGCAGGAAGAGATTCCTCCCCAAGCGTATATTCCGGGGACTTAAAATCTACGGATAACAATTGGGCATCGTGATGCACGGTGTACATCTTCATCACATAATAGGTCGGGGTAAGGATCATTTTTTCTTCATCAGTGAGAATGACAGCCTGCAATACGTTGATCGCCTGGGCCAGATTGGCCATTTTCACGCGGTCCGCGTGATTGTTGAAAATATTGAGGGTCGCTCCGGCAATCATGGCATCACGCATCGTATTCTGCTGATACAAAAATCCCGGATTTGTTCCAGGCTCGACATTATACCAACCGCCCCATTCATCCACGAATAATGCGACTCTTTTGTCTTGGTCATATTTGTCCATGATGGCGACATGTTTTGAGATCAACCCCTCCATTTCCAACGCACGGCTCATGATCGTAAAATATTGTTCCTCGGTAAAACCGGTGGCAGGTCCTTTATTGCCCCAATCGATCACCGAATAATGGTGCAGGGCAATGGCTTCGATCAGGTTTTTCGGAATATTTTTCATCAATACCTCCGTCCAGTTGTAATCACTGCTGCTGGCCCCTGAAGCGATCCGAACCAAACCATCCGAATTTCCCCAGTCTGTTGCAAAAGTGGCGAATCTGCGATAAACATTAGCGTAATATTCAGGAGTCATATTTCCTCCGCAGCCCCAGGCTTCATTGCCTACTCCCCAGAAAGTCACTTTCCAGGGTTCTTCCCTGCCATTTATTTCTCTCCATTCCGGCATGGGGCTTGAACCAGCAGGATGATTGGTATATTTGATCCAATCGGCAAATTCCTGTGGCGTGCCGCTACCTACGTTGGCCGACAAGTATGGTTCCGTATCCAGTAATTCGCACATATTGAGGAATTCGTGGGTACCGAAGCTATTGTCCTCTTTTATATTGCCCCACCAGATATTGAGCATGGAGGGGCGATCCTCCTTGGGACCAATACCGTCTTTCCAGTGGTAGGTATCCGCAAAACAACCTCCGGGCCAGCGAAGGTTCGGTATTTTCAAGGCTCTCAACGCTTCCACAACATCATTCCGAACGCCTTGCGTATTGGGAATATCACTATCCTCCCCTACATAGAACCCCCCGTAGATACATCTACCGAGGTGTTCTGCAAAATGTCCATAAATATGTTTGCTGATGATAGGAGCATCTTCCTGGGGTTTTACCATTACAATGGTATTTTCCTGCGCTGCCAGGTCCTGGAAAATGAAACTCAGCGTTATAATAAACAGAAACGTTAATGGCTTTTTCATAATTTATTGAATGTTATTTTGTCTTTTTGCCCCAATATGTTGCGTTTAGATTTTTTTCAGTTCCGGCATATACAAATGTTACCCTACGTGGGGTGGCTTCCCAATCTACTTCACGTTCAACGCAAACAATAACTTCACCCAATGTTAGTTGCTTTTTTGTCACATCGTAACTCCAATTGCCTGTCAGTACTCCCGACATGGTGCCGTCAGCATTGAGGGTTAGAGCAGAGGCGTGATCTTGTTGGGCATAGCTATAGTTAAGATTGATGTGCTCCCATGTTCCTACAAGAGAGTCTTTGGTTATAGTACCGTAATCAGGCACAGCGGCGTAGCGTTCGGGCAATGCTATTGGCCACAGGTTATCGGGTTCGCCCGGAGAGGCCGGACACCATACAATACGGCGTACATGCCCCATCATAATGGCATTAGAGTAGGCATTGCCGCCAACGTTGGCAGGCAATCGTCCTTGCGACATGTAGAACCATTCGTCCGTATTTTCCTTTTGGAAGATACAACAGTGTGATAGGCCTACCCATCCGTAACTTAGATTGAATTTGTAAGGGTGGGTTACGATAGGGTAACAGTCACCTTCCCCGTTGGTAAAGTTTCGCCCGGTGATATCGAGGTACGGACCTTCAATGTTCGTACTTCTGACCACTCGCGTGTTGTAAGGTACATCGAGTCCATCGTAGGCCATGAATAAATAGTAATAACCATCTTTGTATATTACTTCGGGCGCTTCGCTACCTTGCCAGCGCGACGAGGCCGTGCGTGTCCCAATGCGCGCACCATACCGGGCTGTTAGCTCACTTACATTGCTTGCGTAAGGCTCGCCAAGGGTATTGAGAGGCTTACCTGTTGTGGCGTCAACTTGCAATAGTGCGAAACCGCTATGCCACGAACCATGTATCAGGTAATGTGTCCCTTCAGGTGTTACTATATAAGTAGGATCGATGGCGTTGTAGTAGAAATAGGCACTCCAATCCCACAAACCGGAGCGGCTGAAATCTAAACCACGATCTGATGATGAACATGTAACGAAACCCTTATCGGTCCATACAGCTCCGGCGGGATCGGACGATTCACACATGCCGATAAAGGCGCGTTCTGTCCAACTTCCATCAAAGTTGGCTGATGTGTTGGCTTTGCCGGTTTCGATGTAGTTATCAATAACTATACTGTAGTACATGCGCAAGATATCTTGTCCTCCAATGTTGACCCGGCGTACTACCGGTGCCCAGTAACCGTATCTTATATTGTCCTGGGCAATGACATCGAGCCCCATACGCGAACGAATGGCGTTGAGCGAGTCGGCCACCCAGGAGGGTGCATCATAAAAAGGGCCCCCTATCCATTGCCAATTCACCAAATCCGTTGAACGTTTTCCTTGAAAATGTCCATGTCCTTCAGCCTCATTACCATACGAGGCATCGGTGCCGTACATATAATAATATCCATCGTAATAGGCAACCGACGGGTCGTGAAGGTTAGCCAGATTCCACTCATTTCGGTTTGACCAAGATGCTATCGAAGAATAGTCGTCGGCGTATGTTGGAATAGTGAAATTTGTTTCGGGATCAGGATCCTCCTCTTTAGGTACAATATCATCCTTTTTGCACCCTGAAAACGATAGAGTAACAATACTAAGAGATAAAATCAGTAGGGACTTAAGACTCATTTCTAATATTTTTTTATTAAATAACTTCCTTATCAACATATTAAAATTACGCCGATAAGGAAGTTTTAAAATTACGAAAATAGTGGCTACTCTACAACAGGATGAACCGACCATTTAGCTAAGAAAGCAGGTCCATTATCTTCATTATTGTTTGCTGAGTTACCTACCAGGTTAGGGTTGGCATTAAGGGTTGATTGAAATATAGGAAAATATTCATGCCCCTTATAGTAGTACTGGAACGAAGAAGCATCAGCGGTTTCAGCGGTAAGCTCCTCTGTTGAGGCAGTGCCATCAAGCTTATAATAAGCATGTTTAACCAACTGATCAAAACGATTTGCATCGTAGAAGAATCCCCAGCGGAGTAAGTCGATACCGCGTCCGTTTTCGCAACCGAATTCTTTAGGGCGTTCAACGTTTGCTATTTGTTCGAAAAGGTGATCAGCAGTCGGAAAGTCTGAAAGTTGAAGATCTTCAAGAGCAACACGACGACGTACTTCGTTGATGTAATCGATAGCAGCTTGTGTTGGTCCATTGATTTCATTTTCGCATTCTGCTGCACGCAGTAAAACATCGCTATAACGCATCAGGCGCAAGTTGACTCCACAATGCAATCCATTGGTAATGGACCTATAGATGTTGTTTCTCGCATTAGTAAACTTCGCTATTGATATACCTCCTTGAGAAGTATTGGATAGAGGAGTGGCCGTTATCTCTTCTTGATAAACAATGTTGCTACGAGGATCTCCACCAGGATATGCAGCAGTACTCAGGCCAGTATAGTTGTTATATTCATCTTCGAATGAAACCAGGGTCCAGTATAAACGAGGATCAAGGCGCCCATCTGTACAGTGCTCTTTTTTGAACAGGTTATACAACCATGGTGCGCCAGCCAGGTCACCCCAGCTACCCAGTTCCTGGGAAGCGTAATTGCTTTCTACAGCGTGCCCCTGGGTTGCTTCCGAGGTTAATAGTTCTATAACCCACTCGTCTTCAGTGCCGCCTGTGCCATAGTTCAAAAATTGAATTTCGAAGAGACTCTCTGAGTTATTTTCCGTATTCTCTTTAAAGTTGTCACCATAGTCGGCTGTAAGTTCATAATGTCCGTAATTACCTTCGATGATGTCTTTCAATACGGCATAAGCCTCAGAAAATTTATGACGAAACATCAAGGCACGAGCCAAATATCCTGCAGCAGCACCGCTTGTAGCCCGGCCCGAAGCCCATTCACCACCTTCATCCCTAGAGGGTAATAATTGCATAGCCGAGGTGAGGTCACTCTCAATTTGATCAAACACCTCGTCCTGTGTATTGCTTGATGCAAACATCGTATTGATGTCTGAATAAGATGCATAGTCCAAAAGCAATGGAACAGTCTGGTAATAGGTGGTCAATTCATAGTATGCCAAGCCTCTGAGGAAGAGCGCCTGTCCTTTTATCTGATTATAAGATTCCTCCGACATTTTAACGCCGTCGACTTTCGACAATACAAAGTTGGTGTGGTTTACAACAATGAAGAAACTGCGCCATATCCACTCGTCACCTATACCAATTGTACCTGGAGAATTGAGGTTGTCGTACTCCAGATACCACTGTTGAGAGGAGTTCCATACTTCATCGCCACGCACAGCATCCAAGGTGTAGCCTACGCGGGAAAATGAACCGTCGTAACGCAAAGGATTGTAGCACGCGATAACAGCCTCCTGCAGATCTGTTTCTGTATTGCCAAATTCGTAGGTGGTCTGATTGTTCGGATTAATGACATCCAGTTCCTTATTGCAGGCTGTAAAGCTTCCAATCAGCACCAAAATTGTGAGAATTATATTTAAACTTTTCATTGTTTTAAATTTATATTTTTAGAATGATACGTGAGCTCCGACCATCACGGATTGTGGTGTCGGATACGATGCATAATTGTAACCAGGAGTGAATGTTCCTCCGGCGAAGTCAACGTTGTAACCTCTATATTTGGACAATACGGCCAAATTCTGACCTGAGACGTATAAACGAAGTCCGGTAACATAGCCCCCAAACCACCCGTCAGGGAAATTATAACCAATTTCGATGTTGGCAATTTTTAAATAGGATGCATCTTGTATAAAACGCTCGCTGAACATATCATTGGTGATTGAACCTGTCGATTTGTAGGCTACACGAGGCACATCGGTGTTTGTGTTCTCCGGTGTCCAGGCATTCAATTGATCCACGCTCTTGTTAAGTATAAAATAAGAACTGCGCAATGTGACGTCCACAAAATCTACCGCTTTGAACCCTGCAGCTCCATACGTTGATATGCTCAGGTCAAAACCTTTCCATTGAACATTTGCATTCAAGCCGAAAGTGAAATCCGGTAAACCACTACCCAGGAATGTTTGGTCTGCGTTGGTAATTTGGCCGTCGTTATTAATATCGGCGTATATAACATCACCCGGTTGTGCTCCGTTCTGAATGATATATTCTCCTTCTGAGTTGACCCGGTTATCTATCTCTTCCTGCGACTGGAAGATACCTTCGTAAACGTAGCCATAGAATTCTCCAACTTCACGACCTACCTCTGTACGACAGTATCCATCGGTACGAGGTTCGTTTGAAACGCCCAAACTTGTTACCTCGTTGTTGAGGATGGAAAAGTTTGCAGAAATGCCATATTTAACAGGGTGGTCATGATTGCGATATCCAAGCAAGAACTCAAGACCTGTGTTTACCATGGTTGCTGCGTTCATCGTTACTGTTGTGTTGGCAGCCCCTGCATTGGTTGGAACTGCTACACTGTAAAGAAGATCTTCTGATGTTGCCTTATACCAGTCGAAAGTAAATTCCAACTTATTGTTGAACATGCTCAGGTCGAGACCAAAGTCAAGCGTTTTCTTCTTTTCCCACCTGATGGCTGTATTGACAAAATTTGTTATTGTCGAGCCGGTAACCTTGTTATTTCCAAAGCTATAGGTGTAGTTTCCTCTCGCCATTATATCCATATATTGGTATTCGCCTATGTTCTCATTACCCAGTTCACCATAACTACCACGAACCTTGAATAAACTGATAACCGATTCGTCAACAGGGAAAAAGCTTTCACGCTCAATACGCCAACCTGCCGATACTGACGGGAACCAGTCCCAACGATCGTCTGCAGAAAGACGGCTTGAACCATCACGACGTACTGTTGCTGAAAGAAGGTATTTCTCATCAAAATCGTAGATAACACGACCGATATACGATGCCAACACGTGTTCACTTTCATAACTTGTTGCAGTTCTATCGTCGGCGTTACTCACCTGGAGATAGTATGGTTCAGGCAGGTTAACACCTGTGCCTGTAAGGTTGTGATAGAGTTCGCGCTGGAATGTTTGACCGGCTACCAAATTGATGTGATTGCGTCCAAATCTACCATCGTAATTGATAGTGTTTTCTATGAGACCGCCAGAATAGCTGCGATACCCCTCTGTAAGTTTTTCATTGCTCTTTGATAAGTAGTTTGTCGTACTCTGCATAAATGCAGGCACAAATGTAAAGTCCCTTACATTAGTCTTATTGTACGACAAGTTTAGTTTGTAACCAAACTTGTGATTGACGCTTTCGCGTCCAAACATTTCCAGGAAATCAACATTTACAGCGCCTGAAGCAACAATGCGATCAACTTTTGAGTTCCGCTCCAATAAACTATTCGTGAGCAGAACGTTCGTTACACGCAAGTCTCCATGAACGTCGTCATAGTATGTACCATAACCATAAGAATCGTAAGTGTATTCTGATGCGGCAGAAATTTGGTCATCGAGCACCCAGGTCGATTCATCGTAAGCCTTAATGGATGGAGGGGTAAGCAGGGCCGAAGCCATTACGGGATATTGTGCACCATAAAGACCCTGTACATATTCATTGGCGTTACTGAGAGCCATATTGTCCTGATCACTGTAACTATACACTATGCTGGTTTGGAATTTGATAAATTTAACATCCATAGTATTGTTTAAACGGGCAGTGTAACGGCTTAAGTTAGGACCGGCCCCCACAATTGTTCCTTCCTGGCCATAGTAGTCCAGCCCGAGGTTGTAAGTATTGCTGGCACCACCTCCTGAGAGGTTGATGTTGTGATTCTGACGAATACCTGTTTTGAAGGCCTCATCGAACCAATTTGTGTTAACTTCGGCCGGATCAATATATTTCGCGCTTGCAGGATTGTATCCGGCAGGAACTTCTAAGCCATTGTTACCGTATGCCATGGCAAGGTATTCTGCATATTGGTAAGCATCCATAACATCGTACACTCCTTTCTGCACCTGATCAAAACCAGTGTAGCCGGTGTAGTCCAACTTCATGGGTTGGTTCTTCTTTCCTTGTTTTGTGGTGATGATAACCACACCGTTGGCAGCCCTTGAACCATAAATTGCGGCAGCAGAAGCATCCTTAAGGACCTGAAGGGTTTCGATATCGTTAGGTGAGAAGTCGCGAATTGTTGTTCCCATTGGCACACCATCTATAACGTAAAGAGGTGCGGTGCTACCAAACGAACCTATACCACGAATACGCACCACAGGATCGGCTCCCGGTTGTCCGTCACTTGTGATTTGAACGCCTGGCACCTTTCCTTCTAGCATTGTTGAGATGTTTGAGTGGGATACTTTCTTTAACTCTTCAGTGTTGACAACGGCCACTGCCCCGGTAAGGTCAACCTTGCGTTGTGTACCGTAACCTATTACAACCACCTGGTCGAGTTCTGTTAAATCCAAAAACAATGAAATGGTGCCCAGATCAGTTCTTCCTCCAACGTTTACTTCAATACTTTTGTATCCTATATAAGATACGACTAGCGTAGCATCTGAAGGAACAGAAAGGGAGAAGTTACCATCAATGTCGGCAATGGTACCATTGGTTGTACCTTTTTGTACTACGGTTGCACCTGTAAGCGGTTCTCCGTTTTCGTCAACGATGTTACCTTGTACTGTTATGTCGCCTGGTTGAGTCATTGACATCAGATTGGCATTGTCGTTGCCTTCTGCATAAGTTGCCGGTGTCAGCGCCAGCAATCCCAACAGGATTATGTATAAATATTTCATAATTATAGGTTTATATATTTTTTGATCTGGTGATTATTCAACAATTACGAGATAAGCCAACTCTGGTACCAGTGCGCAATTCAAATCACCACTGTCTACCGTTATACCCGAATACTGCTGGAAATGGGTTTCGCCGCTGGCATAGGTAACATTGTATAGCACATCAGCAGTATTGTCACCATTGTTTGTAACGGTGATCTCTATGTAAGATCCATTTATGCTGGATGTGAATATATCCCAGTTCCAGTCACTTGTGGGAGTAGCTGTGCCATAGCCGTCACCCCATCCGAAGCTGTCCATGCGAACTACAGCATATTCCGTCAAGTCAGCTTTGCGAAGAATTGTGCTGGGGCTGTGCCAGTTAGCAAGATTGTCGGAGTAGCAGTACATTTTTATGGTCGTACTCGACCCTGAAGGGACTGCATATTCATTAGAGAATGCCGTCCACCATCCGGTCGAAAAGTCATTGGCCCCTACTTGACCTACACCCATTACAAGCGTTAGCGGGCAAGTCGTGGTTACTGTGTTCATTGCTCCAACATAAGAAATGACAGCAACCTGAGCACCTTCGGCAGCCGGAATCTTGCCAAACTGAAGGGCTGCATTATCAATGATAGCGGTTGAACCATCGGAATATGTTGCTGTTACGACAATACCTGTTCGGTCAAATATTATAGAGTCGTTACTGAAGAAATAGTATTCGGTTATGACTGGCAAAGTAGTCACCTCGAGGCTTGTAACAGAGTTCGTTACTTCCAGCGTGTAGAAGGTTGATACAGCCTGGGTATATGCGCCTTGCTTGGTTTTGCTATAAGCTACAACGACGGTCTTTTCTCCGATTGTAGTCATATCAGGAACCACGGTGAATGATAAATCTGCTTTATCTACTTGTGCGGAAGAACCGTCAGCGAAAGTAACCGTAGCGATGGCATTACCCCAGAAGTCTTCGTTGCCTATTTCAACAAAGGCAGGATATCCTTCAACTACGATTGAAACCGGGTCAACGTCTTCTACAAAAGTTACTTTAGAAGGAAGAAGATATGCTTTCTTCATCTCGAAATAACTGCCGTCGCAAATTAAGAAAGCCGCGATATCTTCATTGGCAGAAACCGGTTGATTATACGTTTCCACAAGCACCGTACCATTTGTTCCTACGGCAGTGGCTGTTACAAATACATTGCCGGTAGCAGAGTGGTCAATTTCGAGCGTAACATAAGCACCGTCCATGGTAGCACGGAAATCGTTCCAAATATCGCCATCACCGTCCGTGTCGGGATAGTTTTGGCTCATCAGGTTGAGATCAAAATCTCCGTTACCCCAGCCGTAAGCATCAGAACGGATAACAAAGTACTCTGCATAGTCAGCGGCATCACGATCTGGTAAATTGGCGACAGCAAGATTCCAGTTATTCCAGTTATTAGCGCCGGAAGAGTGATTAACAAACTCCAAATGCAATAGTTTGTTTGTAGGAATGCTGAAATAATCAGAGAATGCTGTCCACCAGGCTGCACTGTTATCTTCAGGTCCGACTATCGTTGTAGCGATAGTGAGGTAAGTAGTGTCCCCTGTATTCTGGCTTGCATTCGCTGCTGCAATGGAATCGATCCTGCTCTGCAGATCAGAGGGTTCATCAATTGAATAAAGATCCAACTTCTCGCACCCCATTATGCCCAATGCAGCAAAAGCTGTTGCAAAAAAGGCAAACCACATTAGTTTAATTCTTTTCATAATAATAAGTTTTAATGAATGATTTTTTTTATAATTATACCTGGTTAGTTGATCAGGAACACCATAAATGGCTGCAGCTGATACATCCTTCAAAATGGGAAGGAATTCAATTTTATTAAGAGGAAAATCATAAAGATTATTGACGATAATCCCGTCAATGAAAAAGAGTGGAAAATCATAAACTTCCACGCAGAAGTATTTAACAATGGGACTTTAAAAGGCAATCGTTTAGTCTTTTTCATTTGATACAATTTTAAACGATAATATTAAGTGTATTTTTTACACTTCCAAATATATGAAAAGGTTTTGCCATTTTCCAAAAATAATTTCGACTTTTTTTAAAAAGACCTTTAATATTTAACCCGTTAAAGCCATTTCACAACATAATAAAACGACAATTCCATAAGCGGCACATATAACTTTCACATTATCAATTAATTACAAAACAATTTTTTCATATTTATAAAAAAAGATTTGATGACCATCTTTAGCCTCTTTTTTTTCAAAAAAACGGCTCCCCCTTTGGGGCTAAATTACACGAAGTTGGCATTCGTGTTTAAAACTAAAAAAGCGCAATAGAGAATTCAAACGCTATTGAATACATTTATTATTAAAAACTTATTACCTTGAGCCGCTTAATTTATTCGCATGTTATCAAGTTATAAATCAGAAGACAGGGTACTGTTGGCCGTAGATTGTATCATCTTCGGTTTTGACCAGGAAGATTTGAAAATTCTGCTGATTAAAAGGGATTTCGAACCGGAAAGGGGCCGATGGTCTCTGATCGGCGGTTTTTTGAAAAAAGAAGAAACCCTCGACCATGCGGCGATCAGGATTTTACATCACCTCACAGGATTTCACGATATATATATGGAAGATCTGAGTGCATTTTGTGAAGTGGACAGGGACCCCGGTGAGAGAACCATTTCTATCCCTTATTACGCACTGATCAATATTGAAGACCACAACAAGGAACTTATTCAACAGTATTCAGCCCAATGGTTTAAAGTGGGGACAGCACCGGATCTGATCTTTGACCACAACCAGATGGTAGAACAAGCCATTCAAAGATTGCAGCTAAGGGCATCTACCAAACCCATCGGATTTGAGCTGCTGCCTGAAAAATTTACCATGCGCCAACTGCAAAAACTATACGAAGCCATCTGGAATATTGAACTGGATAAACGCAATTTTATCAACAAAATAAAATCCCTTGATATTCTAATCAAACTGGAGGAAAAAGACATGGAATCTTCCAGAAAAGGTTCTTTCCTTTACAAATTCGATAAAGAAAAATACGACAGAAAAGTGTCTGAAGGGTTTATGTTTAAACTATAGCAGTTACTTTTTTTAACTTTCCAATTTATCTTCCCTTTTCATCTTAAAACACATCTCTCTTTCCATTACTCCCCCCCTGCTTATACCCTAAATGCAACCCATTAAAAGGGGAATCCTGCGCAAAAGAAGAATTAAATAAGGTAAAAAGAGCATATTTTTTTAAATAATAAATGTATTTTACACACTTATTTGTATAATAGTGCATATTTCAGGCACAATATTTTATATTTGAACCTGAGTATGGCTTTTACTTTTATCATGAAAATTCAAATGAAGTATGAAATACGTGATTGGGGTCGACTTCGGGAGTGACTCGGTCAGATCCTTAGTTGTCAATGCAGAGCACGGAGAGGAAGTAGCCTCTGCTGTACACTATTATAAAAGATGGAAAGAAGGTTTATACTGTGTCCCTTCAATCAATCAATTCAGGCAACATCCGCTGGATTACATAGAAGGTCTTGAATCAACCATAAAAGAATGCCTGTCCGCTGCCGGTGAGGAAATAGCCCGGAAAATCGTGGGCATAAGCGTGGATACCACTGGTTCCACTCCTGTGGCCGTCAACAAACAAGGCACTCCTCTGGCACTGCTCCCGGAATTCAGCGAAAATCCTCATGCGATGTTTGTCCTCTGGAAAGACCACACGGCTATCCGCGAAGCAGAAGAGATTAATGCGCTTTGCTCCAAATGGAAAATCGACTACACCATGTATGAGGGAGGCATTTACTCTTCCGAGTGGTTTTGGGCGAAAATTTTAAAAGTGAGCCGGGAGGACCAAAGTGTTCGAAAAGCAGCCTACAGTTGGGTGGAACATTGTGACTGGATTCCTTTCCTGTTAACCGGAGGGGAGGATATTTCACAAATGAAGATCAGCCGTTGTGCCGCCGGTCACAAAGCCCTTTGGCACGAATCATTCGGTGGCCTGCCACCCAATGAATTTTTTGTAGCACTGGACCCCCTTCTTGATGGTTTGGTGGATCGCATGCAGAAAGAAACCTATACTTCTGATGTGCCGGCCGGTAAACTCGCTCCCGAATGGGCAGAAAGACTAGGCCTTTCTAAGGAAGTTGTAGTCGGTGTTGGGGCTTTTGATGCCCATATGGGAGCCGTTGGCGGACAGATCGAGCCTTATTACCTTAGTAAAGTAATGGGGACTTCGACCTGTGATATCCTCGTAGCGCCAACAGAAGGAGAAGAAAAACTGGTGGGAGGTATTTGCGGACAGGTGGACGGCTCTGTCATTCCCGGCATGCTCGGCCTCGAAGCAGGTCAATCCGCCTTTGGTGATATCTATGCCTGGTTTGGAAGGGTTTTGGAGCAACCTATCGTACAAGCGATCCGGGAGAGCGACCTTTTAGACGAGGAGACAAAATCCAAACTCATTGAAGAAGCACGGGAAAAGCTGATTGAACGCCTTTCCGCAGCAGCGGAAAAAGAACCTATTGGTTCATCGAATGTCCTCTCCCTCGATTGGATGAACGGCCGGAGAACCCCCGATGCCAACCAACAACTCAAAGGGGTGATCAGCGGGCTGAACCTGGGCAGCGATGCTCCTAAAATTTTCAGGTCTCTGGTAGAATCCACCTGTTACGGCGCCAAAAAGATCGTCGACCGGTTTATCGAGGAAGGGATTCCCATCAAAGGCCTTATAGGGCTAGGAGGAGTGGCTAAAAAGTCTCCTTTTATTATGCAGATGATGGCCGACGTGATGAACATTCCCATCAAAATTGCTGCTTCAGAACAAACCTGCGCCCTGGGTTCGGCCATGTTTGCCGCCACCGCTGCCGGCCTTTATGAAAATGTGAGCCTGGCCATGGAGAACATGGGTTCCGGATTTGACAAGGAATACTACCCTATCGAAGAAAATGCCAGGAAATATGAAAAATATTATCAGGAGTATTGTAAACTTGCTCAGGTAATAGAGCATTACATAACGCAAAATTAAAACTCATACGCAAAAATGAGTAAATACCAACACATCAAAGAGGAGGCTTATGCAGCCAATATGCAACTTCCCGAGTTGGGCCTGGTGCTGTTTACTTTTGGCAATGCCAGCGCAGTAGATCGGAACCTGGCCGCCTTTGCCATCAAACCCAGCGGGGTTCCTTATGCAGAATTGTCTCCCGATAAGATGGTCATTCTCGATTACGACGCAAAAGTGATTGAAGGCGACCTGAGACCTTCCTCTGACACCAAAACTCATGCTGTACTTTATAAGGAATGGGATAAGATCGGAGGAATTGTCCATACACACTCCACTTATGGCACCTCATGGGCCCAGGCAATAAAAGATGTGCCGATTTTTGGAACCACCCACGCAGATCACCTTACGGTAGATATTCCATGTGCCCCTCCCATGAAAGATGAATACATTGAAGGGGACTACGAACACATGACCGGTTACCAGATCATTGATTGCCTGAAAGAAAGAGGACTTTCCTATGAAGAAGTCGAAATGATCCTCGTGGGTAGCCATGCCCCTTTTTCCTGGGGAAAAACAGTGGCCAAGGCTGTTTATAACAGCGCCGTTTGCGAAGAATGCGCCAGGATGGCTTTCCTTACATTACAGGTAAATCCCAAAGCGGCACGCCTTAAAGATACTTTAATCAATAAACATTACCAACGTAAACACGGAAAGGATGCCTATTACGGACAGTAATATTGACTTTTTTAATACTTAAAACACAAACTAATGAAGAGCCTTGACAATCTGGACTGGATCGTTATCGGTCTGTACTTTCTAATTCTGCTGGGTATTGCCTGGTGGGTAATTCTTCAAAAAAACAAAAACACCACAGATTACTTTTTAGCAGGTCGAAATATAGGATGGTTCGTTGTCGGCGCATCCATTTTTGCCTCAAATATCGGATCTGAACATGTTGTTGGATTAGCAGGGAACGGTGCAGGGAATAAGCTCCCTTTGCTGATTTATGAATTACACTCATGGATCGTTCTGATGCTGGGTTGGTTATTCCTGCCATTTTATGCCAGAAGTAAAGTATTTACGATGCCTGAATTTCTGGAAAGGAGATTTGATTCCCGATCCCGTTGGTTACTTTCTGTCGTTTCCATCATAGCTTATGTGCTGACCAAAGTATCAGTAACTATTTATGCAGGAGGGATTGTAGTGTCTTCCTTACTGGGGATACCTTTCTGGATTGGGGCGCTTTCTACTGTGGTTTTAACCGGTTTATATACTATTTTAGGAGGGATGAAAGCCGTTGTTTATACAGAGGCCGTTCAGGCCATTGTTCTCCTTTTGGGAGCGGCAACTTTGACTTTTATCGGGATAAATGAAATTGGCGGATGGTCTAGCATGGTCAATACGGTAACAGCCAATGCACCGGATTACATGAGTATGTGGAGGCCAAATTCAGACCCTGACTTTCCCTGGTTGCCATTGGTCATTACCAGTACAATAGTGGGAATTTGGTATTGGTGTACAGACCAGGTTATCGTTCAAAGGGTTTTGACAGCCAGAAATCTTAAAGAAGCACGGCGCGGAACCATTTTTGGGGCTTTTCTTAAGATAACCCCGGTATTTTTGTTCCTGGTTCCGGGTATCGTTGCTTTGGGCTTGTCCCAAAAAGGAGTGATTTCTTTTGATACACCTGACCAGGCCTTTCCAGTGCTCATGACCCACCTTTTGCCTTCTGGCTTAAGAGGGTTGGTTGCGGCAGGATTAATGGCGGCCTTGATGAGTTCATTGGCTTCTGTATTCAACTCTTGTTCCACGCTATTTACGCTGGATATTTACAAAAGATTACATCCCGAAAAGCCTGAAAAGGAGCTGGTGAACATAGGCAAAATTGCGACGGCTATTGTGGTAGTGCTTGGGATCATCTGGATTCCGGTTATTTCAATGTTGTCCAGCGGATTATATGAATACCTGCAAAAAGTCCAATCTTACCTGGCACCTCCAATTGCTGCTGTTTTCCTATTAGGCATTTTCTGGAAAAGAATCAATGCCAACGGTTCCATTGCGGCCTTAGGGACAGGATTGGTTTTAGGAATGGGAAAATTAATGATTGAAACATTTAAAAATTCCTATTCAATCGATTCCTTGCTTTATAAAATTGCAGATTTCAACTGGTTGACTTTTGGCGCATTATTCTTTTTCACCTGTATCTTTATCGCCATAGTGGTTAGTTTATTGTCCGGTGTGCCTTCAGAATCACAATTACACGGACTTACCTTTGCCACGACTTCTGATGACCACAAAACAGAGAACAAATTAAGTTACAACTGGATTGACATTAGCGCATCTTTGGTTATTTTGTCCATTATTGTCTGGATAATGGTCTCTTTTTCCTAATCATTGAGCTTATTTCCATAAGAAACAGGATTCACCCCGAATTTTAAAAAACAAAATTTGGGGTGAACCTTGTTAATTGCCGGGAACTCCGTAATTTAACGGTTCTTAATCAACATACGAACTCAAATTATGGAATTCTCACTTGGCATAGACATTGGCGGCTCTCACATTTCAGGAGCTATTGTAAACAGCGATACCGGCGAGATCATTATCGACAGCTACCGCGAGCAACCTATCGACCCCCTCGGTCCTAAAGAAGAAATTCTCCTGATATGGACAGAATTTTTTAGAACTTTTCTTCAAAATAATAAAGATAAAAAAATCCAAACGATAGGTTTTGCCATGCCCGGCCCGTTTGATTATGAAAATGGCATTGCTTCATTTGAAGGCGTGCCAAAGTACAATAGCCTCAAAGGAGTCAACGTGCGTGAATACCTCAAAAATAACCTTCCTGACGGTCAAAATCTCCATATCATTTTCAAAAACGATGCCACTGCCTTTGCCGTTGGAGAATACCGGTTCGGAGCCGCCCAAAATATTGACAGAGTATGGATTCTTACACTGGGAACAGGATTTGGGTCAACTTTTCTCGTCAAGGGAACCCCAACCTTTTCCGGTCCCGGTATGCCGGAGGGAGGATATTTGTATTACCAGCCCTTCAGAGAAGGAATTGCCGAAGAATCTTTATCCACGAGATGGTTTGAAAATACATGGCATAAACTTAGCGGCAAGACCATCAAAGGGGTAAAACCCCTTGCTGACCTTTATGCCCAGGGAAATGAAGAAGCGAAGCAACTCTTTGATGATTTCGCACAAAACCTGGCATCGTTTTTGGCTCCATGGCTGACTAGTACCAAGGCCCGGGGAGTTGTTATCGGAGGCGGAATCACAAAAGCCTGGGAATACTTCGCCCCAATGACTGAAGCCCACCTCCAATCCGCAGGACTGGATATCATTCTCCGTAAAGGGACACTTGGGAAATATGCGCCCATTATTGGAGCAATTAGTTAAGAAAATACGGAAATCCCACATTAGAATTCCCTGAATTTTCTTCCATAGCTTAAACCAATGGCAAATTGGCTCATCCGAATCTCCTGGCTGGGAATAACCATACTAGTCATCTCCAGGTAATCTTTGTAATAAACCGGATCCAATGTTGCTTTGCCAAAAATTTGTTGATAGGTCAGATTAAAATGCAAATAGGAATGGCTTTTTTCATAAATAGCTACTCCGGCCCCCAGATTCATTCCCAGGAAAAGCCGGTTATCTGAGGCAGGACCCTCCTGGTAAACCTCTGGTACGGTACCCTCTCCTCTCAAAGAGACAAGATTGAAACTGGGCCCGATATCCAGGTGGAATTTATTATTCAAATTAAACCAACGTACATAAGGGATCAACCCTACATCACTGTATTTGAATGCTATATGCCCCCCCTTTTCTGAATTGTATCCTTTGGCCAATATATGGTTAAAAAGGCCGAATTTCAATCCAAATCCAAGACTATTGCCCACACGATAATTCCCATCCACCGCAAGGGAAAGAAAAGAAGTAACCTTAGGGAACTCTGAGGTTGTGGGTCCGAACAACCAGCTATCATACAGACCGTCAAAATTATTGGTCACCAGTACATCGTTTAATTGCCTTCTTACTCCAAAAAAGGTAATAGATGGTGAAAAAGCAATAGAAACCGGACGGTGGAATACCGCACCGGGACAATAAACGATCTTACTGATCTGGGTTTTAAGGATTTGAATGGTATCACTGAATCCTTCGTTATCCACCACCAGTTTCACCGCACCAAATTCATCATTTAAAATTTTGCCATAAATAATTTCATTTGAATTCAATACAACATGGTCCTGAGCAAAAGCATCGAAGGATAAAAACAACACAAGGAGGAAAATCAGCTTTTTCATGAATAAATAATTTAATGTTCAATTATGGGATTTTTTGCCGCCCTAAAGGTTTAGCTAGTTCATCAAAAATAAAAAAACACCCTCACCGATACGGTTCAAATAATATTCAATCTTAATGATATTTTTAGTATTTTACAATGATTTTTATCCGAACATTTTGGTGATTTTTGAGCTTTTCATCCAGTATTTTTGCAATAAAAAAACAGAGGGCCCTTCTTTTTGGAAAAGCCCTCTGTTTTTTATTGGACCGGCAGGTTGTCAGATGAGAAAACACCTATTGATTCATCTCTTAATTATAGCACAAATCATAGGAAAAATCACAACTGCCACATGGATTCACGGGAGATTTCTGACAAAGGATGTGAACCGCAACAACACCTTCCCATTTTCCCGATAATGTCTGGAATTGAGGTAATGCCGGCGCCGCACTAATAGAGTAAGACTGGTAAATTCCGACAGGTCCTTCTATTTCAACAGTCATATCATGGGCTCCGGTAAGGGTGATATTAAGATCTATATCCCTTTCCGCAACAGCTGACCAAAGAGTCTGCTTGTACCAAAGACAATCAATATCCTGATCCGGGGCACTTTCCACCTCACCATTCAAACAAACCGTACCCGTTGAAAGCCAGTCAGAAGCGGAAAAGCCATTATCTTCATTGGTGGGAACATAAACCGCAATAAAATTAAGGGTAGCTACCGGAGGAACAGGAATACCGGGAATAAGAAAAGCTTTAATAGACAGCATCTGGGGAAATTCTTCCATCAGGGCTTCACCGGGTGCTATCGTTCTCTCCACAGTACGGGTAGTTCCATCATTATCGGCAATTAGTTTGACCTTAAGAACAATAGGTACTTCCCCTGTGCACCTGACGTTAATTACACCATTGCGGGGCTCGGAGGTCTCCATCAAGGTAGTTCCATTTGGGTCAAGGCTAAAAGTCTGTTCGATCATGGTTGGTTCATTGCGACCGGGATTATCCTCCGGCTTTTCACAGTTTGAAACAAATAAGACCATCATTGTAAATACGGAAATTGAAAAAAATGATTTGAGGTTGCTCATGGCATTAAAATTTTAGGATTGATTTATAAAAATTACAACCCTAAATCAATCCCTGTTTATTTTTGTTACCCCAATGAAGGAATATAATGGTCAGCCGCTGCCGGGCTTATTTCGAAAAACCTTGCTTTTTAGGAAAAATGTTATAATTTTAATAATGGAAAAAAAGTATCTCATAACTTTAATTATCGCGGGTATAAATTTATTCCTTGCAACTGGACCCCTCAGGGCACAAACCAATGAAGGAACAGATTTTTGGTTTGGATTTATGCAGCATAGGGACAATCAAAACACCAAAGTGGTGATGATCACTTCCAAATACAATACTACCGGCACTGTTAGTTTGCCGCTTGAAAACTGGAGTACTTCGTTTTCCGTTATTGCGAATACGGTTACCCTTGTTTCCCTGCCTAATTCCGCAGAAGTCATTTCTTCGGAGGAAATCACCTTTTCAGGAATCCGACTGACATCGGGTCTTCCTGTTTCGGTTTATATTCATCAGTATCACAACTTCAGGTCTGAGGCATCCGTAGTTTTGCCAGTGGTTTCGATTGGTGAAACTTATTATGTAATGAGTTACAACGGGGTAAACATCCAGGGAGTGGATTACCCTTCGGAATTCCTGGTGGTGGGAACCGCTGACGAGACCGTTTTAAACATAACCGTAAGTGCCAACACAAAACTTGGAAAACCAGCAGGAACCACTTTTGAGGTTGTCCTTAACCAGGGAGAGACTTATTTGGTACAAGGGGCAGTCGGCGCAGACGACCTGACAGGTTCCTACGTCAGTGCCGACAAACCATTTGCCCTTTTTGGAGGAAACCGCTGGACCGAAGTACCTACCGGATGTAGCGCTCGCGATAACCTCCTCGAACAAATGTACCCCGTTTCCGCCTGGGGCCGGCAATTTGTCACGGTTCCCAACATTTATATGAGTTATGGTATTTTCAGGATATTGGCCTCTGAAAACAACACAAACATTACCGTTCATTCAACTTCGGCAGTGAGTTATAGTCTCAATGCAGGAGAATTTGTTGAGTTTTCCAGATCCCAGGCCACCTATATAGAAGCCAATCACCCAGTTCTCGTGGCTCAATACCTTATAGGCAGTGGCTGTAATGGTCACAATTCCGGAGACCCCTCGATGGTTCTTTTAAACAGTGTGGAACAAACCAGAGATACCATTACCCTGTACAATTCCTCCTTTGAAAATATCAGCGAAAATTATATCAATGTGGTGATGTCCACCGATGACGTGCCTTTTGTTACTCTGGACGGAAACGTTATTGGGGATAATTTCCTGACCCAAACGATAGGGTTAAATGATGAATTTACGTATGCCAAAATACCCGTAAGTAGCGGAACACATACCATCATATCAGAGGGTTGTGGCGTAATTGCCACAGCTTACGGTTATGGAGAGGTTGAATCTTATGCCTATAGCGCAGGCGCCAGTTATAATACGATTAATGTGAGCAAAATCCCCGATGGAGGGTGCCTGGGCGATACCATCCTTTTCGATACGGGGCTTTCTCCCATCCGGTATTCTTTTCTTTGGGATTTGGGAGACGGAACCACTTCAACGGAAGCTGAATTCACTCATTTTTACCCTGAATTGGGAGGCTACCCGGTCAGTTTGATCCTCACCAATAATTGCCTGAACGTTTCGGATACCTTGTACAAAGATTTGCTGATCACCCTTCGGCAACCTGTGAATACAGGCGATGATGTACTGATCTGCCAGGGAGAAACCATCCAGTTGAGTGCCACGGATATTGACGGAGCTTTATACGAATGGACTGGTCCCGAGGGTTATTTTTCCGACCAACAATTTCCAATAGTAGAAAATGCCCAGCCAGGAATGTCCGGTGATTACGCCGTGATCGGGATCGTCTCCGGTTGTGCCACCTTCCCTGCTTATACGGGGGTGGAAGTTATCCCTACCCCTAAACCCAACCTGGGGCCGGACACCATTTACTGCAATAACAATGCCCAATTCACCCTTGACCCGGGCAGTTATTTTTCTTATGAATGGCAGGACGGTTCAGTCGGTTCTACCTACGCCGTTGATTTAGAGGGAAGTTATGCGGTTCAGGTTGCCGACGTTCACGGATGCATCGGGGAGGATAGTATTATGCTGCGCAATATCTGCCCCACGAAAATTTATGTTCCCAATGCATTCAGTCCAAACCACGATGGTATCAACGACACTTTTGGGGTTTATGGTTCCGATATTTTATCCATGAAATTTACGATATTCGACCGCTGGGGTAACCTCCTTTTTGAGACCACAGACCAACAGGAACAGTGGAACGGTACTTTCAACGGCTCTGCCCTTAATAGCGGCACCTATGTCTGGCAACTTGAATTCCAGGGTATTCAAAAAGACGGAACACTTTATGACCAGGTGCTGAGTGGGGAGGTTTATCTGCTTTACTAAAAAGAAATGGTATTTTTACTCAAAATCAATCCATGCAGGACTTTGCTTTCATCGACAGCACATTTATTGAAAATCATTCCTCTTTTCCAGAATTGGTTGAAATTTTAAGAACAGCTTTCGCTGAGCATAAAATGATAGTGCCCATGAGGCATCACCATGATTTCCCAAATCCCGGTCATTCAAAAGATTCGACCATGCTCCTGATGCCTGCCTGGGAACCGGAAAAAAATGCCGGGGTAAAAATTGTAGCTATTAGTCCTGACAACCGGGATAAAAATTTGCCTACCATCCAGGGGACCTATTTATACTTTGATGCCCCCAGCGGTAGCCTTTTGGCCATACTCGAAGCCAAAACACTTACCAACAAACGAACCGCCGCCGCCTCGGCCCTGGCCGCTGATTTTCTCTCCAGGAAAAACGCTTCAACGCTCCTGATGATTGGTACAGGAAGCCTGGCCCCCGACCTCGTGCGCGCTCATTGCAGCACAAGGCCCATTCGACAAATTTGGATATACGGAAGAAACCACCAAAAAGCAAAGGCAATAAGTGAGCGGTTGAAACAGGAAGGTTTTAATATCCAGGCGATAGATTCCCTGGATCATTACGTTCCGAAAGCAGACATCATTTCCTGCGCCACCCTTTCCGAAACTCCGCTGTTTCCAGGAAAGCTGCTCCAACCCGGCCAGCACCTTGATCTCGTAGGTTCCTATAAACCAAATATGCGCGAAGCGGATGACGAAACAATTACCCGATCAGACATTTTCCTGGACAATTATTCCGGTGGATTGAAGGAAACAGGCGATATAGTCATTCCCATTCAAAAAGGAATTATGAGTTCAGAAGATATAAAAGCGGACTTGTTTGAATTGTCTGCAGGCATTAAACCAGGAAGACAACACGATGACCAGATCACCCTTTTCAAATCAGTTGGCCATGCCCTGGAAGACCTCGCAGCAGCAACGTATTATTATGAAAAATTCAAAAAACAGGCAAAATGAATACCTATAAAAATATCCTGACTAAAACAACCTTTAAAGTTCCCGAAGATTGGTTAACCATCAAAACCATCGACATGCATACGGGTGGTGAACCCCTGCGGTTCATCGTGGAGGGTTTTCCTGAATTAAAAGGCAACAATGTGCTGGAATATCGCCGGTATGTGAAGGAAAATTATGATCATTTGCGCAGAGCCCTAATGTATGAACCCCGCGGGCATGCTGATATGTACGGCTGTATTTTACTCCCCCCCAATGACCACGAGGCCGATTTTGGTATCCTTTTTATGCACAATGAGGGATACAGCACCATGTGCGGGCATGCGATTATCGCCATCACCACCCTGGCCGTGGAAATGGGCTGGGTAGAAGCTAAAGGATCGGAAGTTGAACTGAAGATAGACGCCCCCTGCGGCAGAATCACTTCTTTCGCCCGTTTATCAAACCGTGCCGTTCAATCGGTTCGGTTCCACTGCGTTCCATCTTTTGTCGTCGGGCTGGACAGAAAGGTCTATGTGGAACCCCTTGGGCAGGAAGTTATTTATGACCTTGCTTACGGAGGGGCATTTTATGCCTACGTGGATGCCAATCAACTGGGGCTTGACCTCATTCCGGAAAATTACCGCCTCCTCATAAAAACCGGTATGGACATCAAACGCGCTGTCATGCAAAACGACCCAAACGTTCTTCATCCCTTTGAAGAAGACCTGAGTTTCCTGTATGGCACTATTTTTATTGGAGGCCCGGTAACGGCAGGAATAAACAGCCGGAACGTTTGTATTTTCGCAGAAGGAGAAGTAGATAGAAGCCCCACGGGATCCGGGGTTTCAGGCAGAATGGCCATTCATCATGCCCGGGGCCAAATGCCGCCAGGAGCCAGTATGCTGATCGAAAGCATCACAGGAAGTGTGTTTCGCGGAAGCGTGATCGAAACATTAGATTTTGGAAGTTTTAAGGCTGTCATTCCACAGGTGGAAGGCACGGCTCATATTACGGGCATGAATACTTTTGTCATTGACCCAAAAGATCCTTTTAAGGAAGGATTCATTTTTCATTAGAATTTGTTTTATCAGTTTATAGGTTCCATCGAAGCATTATTGAACACGGATGGAACGGATAAAACTGATTTAAACGGATTTTTTAAAAAACCCTGAAGCACAAATGAGCCATTGTTAAAACTCCAAGGGAATGGCTTCTGTCAGGTTTTCCGGTTCTCCAGGGGTGATTAGGTAATCATTTTCCAGTCTGCAACCGATACCTTCTTCCGGGATGTAGATGCCCGGTTCGCAGGTAAACACCATGCCTGCTTCCATGGGGCGACTATACAGGCCGACATCATGTACATCTAACCCGAGAAAATGGGCTGTTCCGTGCATAAAATACTTTTTATATAAAGGTTTGGCCGGATCCTGGTTGCTTACCTCTGTCGCATCCAGTAATTTAAGTTCCACCAGTTGTTCCTCAACAAGTTTGGCCATTTTAGATTCATACTCTTTATGGACGGTACCTGCCCTCAACAATTTTGAGCCTTCCAGCAAACAGTGTTTTACAGAACGGTACACAGCCTCCTGCCGGGCCGTAAACTTACCGTTTACCGGCAGACACCTCGTAATGTCAGAATTATAATTGGCATAGTTCACTCCAAAATCCAGTAAAAGCAACGCTCCGTCCTTACAGATGTCATCATTGTTATTGTAGTGCAGGGCACAAGCGTTTTTACCGCTGGCCACAATAGGTTTAAATGCATGGCGGTTCCCTCCGCTTTTGGTCAGGGCATAAACAAGTTCCGCTTCCAGTTCATATTCTTTAATCCCGGGTTTGATCGCTTTGCGCACCCGATCATACGCCAAAGCACTGATTTCCGCAGCCTTTTTTATGAGATCAATCTCATATTTTGACTTGACGGGTCTAAGATGTCGGGTAATTTTCGCTACCCTGTCCAGTTTATGCAAAGGATATTTTTGCCTGATCCATTGAATCATCCGATCCTCACGGGTAGTCATATCTTTGGTCATGCGTTTGATGTGTTCATTGTGCCCCAGGTAAAAAGTATCGGCCTCAAAGGCAAACAACTGAAGGTATTTTTCGAAATCATCCAGCCACAATACGTTTTGGATGCCGGAAATTTCAGTTGCCTCTTCCGGAGACAATTTATCCCCATCCCACTGACGCATGAGTGCATCGGTTTTTTTGATAAAAAGGACTTCCCGGTAGGCTTCATTATATGCATCCGGATAGATCAGGAGAACTGTTTCTTCCTGGTCAATGCCGCTCAGATAAAAAAGATCATTATTCTGAACAAATTCAAGGTCTCCATCTGCATTTGTGGGCATGACATCATTGGAGGAGAGGATGGCAATGGCGTGATCGCTCATCCGCTTAACAAAATTTTTCCTGTTCTCGACAAACAGATTTTTATCAATTTTTTCGTAACGCATAATGGTATGATTTTATCGATATATACTGACAATGAGCTCTTTACATCAAATAGGAAATCAAGTTTCCAATAATTATCTAAGCTATTATACTTTATCCGAAGTTCATAAAAAATCGCAATAAAAATAACATTGTCAAAACGTAAAATATCTCTTTTATTAAAATTGATGAAAGTCACTTTTTTATACTGACTTTCATCATTTTCTTACCTGTGGAATGTACCTACTTTTACAATCGTAATAGCAAGCGGCTATACAGATTTATGTCATGGTCAATTGGGTGTTCAATTTATTAGGCTGGAGATATTAAGAATGAAGTGGAAAATTCCAGCTGCTGCTGTCGTTTCGGGGTTCTTTCGAGACGACAGTTTTTTTTTCAATACAATGGACTTCTTGTCCTTTTCCAAGCGGTATTCCACAACACAAGGCAGGATTTCTAAGATAAAACAAACCTTTTTCTTTCAGAATAACCATAAAGGACTATCCGATTTTAATCCAAAATGATATTTTGAAAATCCCCCTGTCTTTCATACATTTACATAAATATTGAACTCTAACATTTGATTAAACCTACATGCTATGATCTTCAAAAAACGTTTGTTACTACTGGTAATTTTCACTCTTTCCCTGATTCGGCTTTGGAGCCAGGAACAGTGTTCGACTTATTTTCCTTTTAAGAACGAGACGGTGCTGGGTTATTCCTATTTTGATGAAAAAGGGAAGTTGACCGGAAAATCCGTCCACACCGTTGACGAGGTAAAAAACAATCCAGACGGTTCTTTGTCCGCTGTCATCCAAATTCTGAACCAGGATAAAAAAGGAAAAGATATTTCCACCGGGACCTATGAAGTATCCTGTGTACACAACAACCTTAATATGAGCATCACAGAAGTGATGGCTCCGAACATGAAGACCTCTTTGGAAAATCTGGACATCAACATCAGCGGGGATGTTTTTGAACTCCCCTCCAGCTTGACCACCGGACAGGAATTGCCCGATATACATACCGAGATCCGAGCAGGTACAAATGGCATCACCATCATCACCATGGCTATTGACCATACCAACCGTACAGTCGAAGGCACGGAAAAAGTAACCACAGAAGCAGGCACCTTCGAATGCGTCAAATTTTCTTATGATGTAAATCTAAACATGCTGATCACCAAAAATTATCACATTGTCAGCTGGTACTGTAATGGCATTGGGCTGGTCAAACAAGAAACTTTTAACAAAAGAGGACAATTGGAAACCAAAACAGAATTGACCGGATTAAAAAGAGGAAAATAATAAATGCGGCATGGAGCATTGCGATTCATGCAAAATTTTCACTCCATATTTTGTTTAAAACGAATAATAAAATATCTTAACGTTTCCATTGTATATTCAATCAGGAAAAATATTTTTTTTTGCAAAATTAAACTCCGGTAATGCACAAAATGCCTGTTCATCATTATCCGGTTTTTAAATTATCCTTTTACTAATTTACAATTCACAGACTGACCTGTTAACTAAAAAATTGATCATGAAGAAAATCTTACTGTTATTCGCAGGTGCACTCCTGCCATTGTTGAGTTTTGCTCAGGAAACCGCCGAAAAAGGGATTGATGAGAAAATTAATGAAGCCTTTGAGCCCATTTCCAATTTTTTCTCCAGCCTAATATTTTTCCAGGTATTTGGCGTGCCTTTTGTTTTAGCTTTACTGGTATTCAGTGCCTTGTTTTTTACGATTTATTTCGGGTTTGTCAACGTAACAAAATTTCCCCTTGCGGTAAGTATTGTCCGGGGTAAATACGACGAAATGGACGAAGCCGGCCTGGAAGAAACAGACCTGCCCATTGACGGAGATATTAAGGATACCATAAAAGATGAAAGCAAACATGGCGAGGTGAGTCATTTTCAGGCGCTGGCTACCGCTGTTTCAGGCACTGTGGGTAATGGGAATATTGCCGGAGTTGCCCTCGCTATAGCATTGGGAGGTCCCGGAGCCACTTTCTGGATGATCATTTGCGGCTTATTGGGCATGTCCACCAAATTTGTCGAATGTACGCTAGGCGTTCAATACAGAGATATCGGGCCAGACGGAACCGTTTACGGAGGTCCTATGTACTATATTACCAAAGGCTTGAAGGCAAAAGGGTTTGCCACCTTTGGAAAGATTGCAGCCGTCCTTTTCGCCGTATTCGCCATTGGAGGTTCTTTTGGCGGGGGGAATGCCGCCCAATCCAACCAGGCCACTATCGTTTTAAAGGATCTGCTGGGGATGCAAAGCACGAGTGCAGGGACGATCATTGGATTCGTTTTGGCTTTTTTCGTGGGCATCATCATCATTGGTGGAATAAAGCGTATTGCTTCCGTAACGGAAAAGATCGTTCCATTTATGGCCATCTTCTACCTGCTTGCCTGTCTTTACATCATTTTCAGTAATTTTGGATTACTCGATGATGCTATCACGTTAATCATTAAAGAGGCCTTTAATGTTAAAGCAGCAGCAGGAGGTATTTTTGGAGTAATCCTGATCGGATTTAAAAGGGCGGCCTTCTCAAATGAAGCTGGCGCCGGTTCTGCCTCCATCGCCCACTCTGCAGTAAAAACCAAATATTCCGCTTCTGAAGGCCTTGTGGCCCTCCTGGAGCCTTTTATCGACACCGTGGTAATCTGTACCATGACTGCCCTGGTGATCATCATTTTCAATTTCTCAGGAGCCTTTGAATATGGCGGCGATGGATCTGGAGCAGTTATGATCGATGGGGTTTCCTTTGAAGGCGCCGGCATTACCTCTCAGGCTTTTGCCCGATATATTCCTTATTCCAACGTATTCCTGACGGTTGCCGTGGTACTTTTTGCGGTATCTACGATGATTTCCTGGTCTTATTATGGATTGCAGTCCTGGAAATTTTTATTTGGAAGAGGCAAAACAGCCGATTTGGTTTACAAACTGTTGTTCCTGACATTCATCGTCATCGGCGCTGCCGCTAATATGAAATCCATTTGGGATTTTTCAGATGCAATGATCTTTGCCATGATCTTCCCTAATATGATTGGATTGTTCTTCCTGTTCCCAGTGGTCAAGAAGCAATTAAACCGATACCTGGAAGCTATTCGGGCGAGTAAAGCCACTTCATAATGAAATTTCATAGTTTCTGAACATAAACATGAGTCATCCCGAATTTCATCTAATCAGATGAAATTCGGGATTTTTCTTTTTCAAAAGAAATAAACCGCAAAATTTAGAAGTGTTTGGGTCGTGGGTTAGGTGTTTTGCGACAATAAATGACTTTTTTCCAAAACCCAAACCTTTTGCCCACTCACTTTTACATTTAAAAAATACTTCAAATAATCAAAAAATTTCTATTTCAGACAGTTTTTGAAAATTCGGGATGAACTGTGTTCATCTCCAAATTTTTTTCGGAAAATCAGAAAATTTTATTTGGCAAAATAATGTTTTAGTCTGTATTCCGGATCAAATTTTTGTCCAGTTATAGCTATAGTGAAAGCGATTTTCAGCAACTTATTGGCCACCGCAATCATGGCTACTTTAAATGGTTTTTTCTTTGCAATATAGAGTCTTTCAAATAGTTCCTTACATACAGGGTTAAACCTTTTGGCACTTAAAGCACATTCATAAAGTAACTTTCGAAGATAGGATGACCCTAACTTGCAGATGTGTGAAGCTCCCTTAACACTTACTCCTGACTCGTATGTCCGAGGAGCTAACCCCACATAGGCTATCAAAGCTTTATATGATCCAAACTTGGTAAAGCCTCCAGTTATTAGGATTAAGGTGGCTACCGTTTTGGGACCTAAACCGGGAATTGATCGTAAAGAAGCCTCTAATTCTTTGTAATGTTCTTTAATGCTATTATTGATAAGGCATTGTATTTCTTGTAAATGTTTCTCTAATTTTACTATTTGGCACTTTATTATTTCAAGGGCTTCTTTACTGGGGTCTGGTACAAGTTCAAAGTTTTTTTGTTGATTGATTAATGCCGTCTTTTGTTTTGTTAATTGTGCAGAAACTGTCATTAACTGTTGAAGTTGTCTTAAATGTGTCGGTGGAGCTGTCCAACTTTCAGGCTTAAATACTTGGCCATACTGGGCAATAACATAAGCATCTACCCTATCTGTTTTTGCCCTCTTGAGATTCAATCGAGAAAAATACTTTACACGCAAAGGGTTGACTACACTAACACGTTTATCATGCTCAACTAAATATAATGCCAACCCTACATGATAAGATCCCGTTGCTTCTATTATGCATAAGTCCTGATCACTAAGGTTTTTAGCAAACTTTTGCCAACCTTGAGCATCATTATTAAAACGGCTTTCTTCTAATAGAGCCCCTTGTGATAAAACGCAGACATCAAAACTATCTTTTGATATGTCAATTCCTACAAAACGATCAGATTGTTTCATACTAAATCGGTAAATTTGTGTTGATAAAATAACTTCTGTTATGCCTCATCTATCTTACTCAGGCTTTTTGCCTAACAAACTGTCCGAGGTGAAACAGAGAAAAGGAAGCGGGACTGGCTATCCCGAACTGTCTTAATGACAAATGACTCATTATAGTCTTATGCCGCTTCCTTATTTTTTCATTTCAAATTTACCAAATTTAATTTCCTGCCCCTAAGGTAAGATGACTCATGTTTTTATGGAAGTGCCTTTTTGTCTGAATTCAGGATACTTAATATGCAGGGTATTACTTGTTGATTCGAAACAGATGACAAGCGACAGCGAGCCTCAATTTTGAATAAACAACTTTGCCCCTGTTAGCGTCATTCCGTTTATATACCATTTTTGGCACGGGCTACCTTCCCCTCCATCCAATTCATCACCCCGTACATCACCATCCCAATCAGTACCCCGATCACGGCCCCGAGATAAACATCTTCCAAAAAGTGCTGCACCAGGTAGATTCTGGATATCCCCACCAGGAGGGCGGTCAAAAATAGTAGAGTCCCGCCCAGTTTTTTATTCGGCACCACAAAAGCCATGAAAGCGTAAAGGGCAAAAGCTGACATGGTATGCCCTGAAGGGAAACTGTTCATTCCGCCATACAAGGTAACATCAGCCACTTTAATGATTTCATCCAGAGTCCCGTTGTGCTCGAAAAACAAGACAGGCCGAGGGTGACGAAAATAGCTTTTAGTATAAAAACTGATTAATGCCACCAGCCCTCCCAAAAAAGGTACATAAATAAAATGTCTGTAATTCCTGGGGGAAAATGCATAAACAAGAAGCAATAGAACAATGGGGTAAGACCACTCCTCTCCTACTTTGGTAAAATATTTAAAGAAAAAATTTCCAAAAGCAGTCCGCCTTTCACTAAAATATAGAATCGCATCCCCTTGTTCCATTTTGTATAAGAATGTCCCGGCGACCAGAAGGAACACCCCAAAAAAAACAAAAAAATAGCGGTTTTCTTTAACTATGTTCATTCCTCAAAAGGCGTTTTTTAGTCAGCCATTTTTTCAATCCATTGGCAAATCGGTCGGGATCCAGCAGTTTCGAATCGTTCATGGCCTTTGTTGTAAAAAAAAGTCCAATGGGGAAAAGCACTATTCCTGGAAGCCAGGCGGCCAGCACCGGATCCAATACAAAGGATTCAGCGATCTTTTTACAGAAAATAGTCAGTACAATAAAAATAATAAAAAACACGATGGAAATCAGGATGGGGTACCCGAATCCCCCCTTACGCACGATGGCACCCATCGGGGCTCCAATAAAAACAAAAATAAAACACACCACAGCCATGCTGTACTTTGTATGCAGGTCGAAAATGTATTTGACCTTGGTCTCCTTTATGTCATCAATCGTTCTGACGGCTGAGACGGCCTGCCCCCTAATGCTGCGAATAGAACTCTTCGCCTTGGCAAAAAGTCTTTTAGCATCCTCGTCTTCAAAAGTCTGAATAAAGGAGGTATAAGCCTCCAGGCTGTCAAGATGCTGCTCCGGTGGCATGGGGCCGGTATATTTCGTTTTCCTCTTCACCACCGGTTTGGTCGGAGGCGTTGCCTTTGAAATGGTTTGGGGAGGAACCGTCCTGGCAATTTTTCTTTCGGCCAAATCTGAGGCGCTTTCTTTCTTAATGGTAGCCGGTTGGGCAGATTGAGTCAGTTTTTCGGCCTGGGCCTCCTGAATGGCCTGTTGGAGAGATTTCGGCTTGTCGGAAGTATCTGTTGTCATCACAGGTGCTTCCGTCGCGGGTAAAGAAACGGTATCAGGCTCAATCCCAACACCTTCGGGGGGACCTTCGGGTTTATCATATTGGGCCGCCAGTTCGGCCAGGTAGGTGGAATCCCGCTCCAGAATGCTTATGTAAGTAGACAAGTGATTGGAAAGGTTCACTCTTTTTTTGTCCAGGGAAATGTCGATGGAATCCACCGCTTCGGCCAGTTGGGAAATGTTGAGCATTTTGTAATGTTTCTTAAAAACATCGTCATCACTCCGGCTGAGGTCGAACTCACTCAAATCAAACAGTTTTGTCCATCGTTTGAATTTTGTCCTGATAAAAGGGTAGCTCTGTCCCTGGTTTTTTCCTTTCCTGACAGCAGATTTCTGCTCAACATACTGGTTGCCGTCTTTCAGATTCAGGACAAAATATTTTTCATTTTCAGAAGAATACATTTCTCCTTCCCGAGCCACGATCTCCCGAAGCAGTCCGCTTCCCGCATCCCGGTGATCATAGATCAATACCCCGTCAATGGTGTGCCCGTCGGGATGCTTTTTATCGATATGGATGGCAAAACCCGTAAAATCGTCATTAAACACATTAGCTTCCAGGTGGAGAGCAGGTTTTTGGTGTTGAATGTCGTACATCCTGGATCCGAATTTCAGGTTGGAAACCGGAATCAGGTAGTTATTCGAAAAGTAAGAAAACATCGCGGCCAGGATGCCCAGAAAAATAATGGGCGCCATGATCCTGGAAAGGGAGACTCCTCCTGATTTAAAGCTGGACAATTCGTAACGCTCGCCCATATTACCAAAAACCATCACCGAAGAAATAAGGATGGCCAGGGGCATAGCCATGGGAATAAGTCCCACACATTTATAGCCCAACAACTCAAAAACGATCAATATACCCAATCCCTTTCCCGCAAGATCATCCACATATAACCACAAAAACTGCATGAGCAATACAAAGGTGGCAATCATGAAAGTCACGATAAAGGGCCCGATAAAGGACTTGATCAATAATTTGTCTATTTTTTTCATTACTGATTATAAACGGAATTGAGATATTGTTTGTTTTTTGAACGCTAACAAAGGTAAATAATTAAGCCGGAGGCGATGGCGATGGAGGAGGAATATTTTTAACGTGCCTGGATTTAAAGTGATTTGATGAAAATTGAGGGATTGTTCAAAGTTCCATGTTCAAAATATTGCTCTCGACAATTTTTATTATCTTTCTGTAACCTTTTTAAAATAGCATCGTCTTTCAATCGTAACAACTACGGAAAATGTCACAGGATTTTTTTACAGCGTCTATTTTACCAATAAAGAACAAATTGTACAGGTTTGCGCTCAGCATTACGTCTGATACGACTGAAGCGGAGGACATTGTACAGGAAGTTTTGGTGAAGATCTGGCAAAAAAAACAAGAGTGGGATCAGATTTCAAATATGGAAGCCTGGTGTATGCGTATGACGAGAAACCTCTCTATTGACAAGTTGAGATCGAAACATAAAAAAGTGGTTGAGCTGGATGTTACCTATAATGGTTCCGACAATCATACGCCGGAAAATATCATGCAGACTAAAGACACCTTACTCCACATTAAAAAACTGATGGAGGAATTACCCGAAAAACAAAGATCTGCCATGCAGTTGAGAGATATTGAGGATTACAGTTACCAGGAAATCAGTGACGCCCTGGATATCCCTCTCAGCCAGGTGAAAATTTATCTGTTCAGAGCACGGACAGCGATCCGTCAAAAAATGTTAAAATCGAGCCTCTATGAATAACTCAAAATTAGAACAACTTCTCGACAAATATTTTGCCGGAGAAACAAGCCTGCAGGAAGAAAAACAACTGAAAAGTTATTTCTCCTACGGCGATGTTCACCCAGATTTTAAGGAGTATGCCCCCTTGTTCCGGTTTTTTGAAGATGCCGGAGACGAGCAACTCCCTGAAAACTTCGATGAAAAATTGATGGCCAGGATAAATAGCCCCATTGAGATGCCTCAGAGGACTGCCAAACGCTTTAATCTGAATATAAAATACCTCAGTCGAATAGCGGCGGCCCTGCTTTTTATTCTAGCGGCATATTATTTTTATGAAGCACCACAAAAAACAGGAAAAGAACTGGCCTCCAAACCCATTGACTGGAGCAAATACGAGGTAAAAACGGCTGAGGAAGCTTATAGCGCCACGCTAATGGCACTCACTAAAACCTCCTATGAAATGAATGTCGGTGCAGGAACAGTAGCGAAGGAAATGAATAAAACTCGGATTCACTGGAAACAAATTCTCAAGTAGGTAAATCACCCGGCTTTTTGTTAGCCGACAATTGTTAAACATAAAAATGAATTAAAATGAATTTCAAGAAAATCAGTCTTAGTACCCTCTTCTTTTTAGGAGTAGCTTTAATGGTCAATGCCCAATCCAATGCCATTGACACCTATTTCAAACAATATGTTGATGATGAGCGCTTTACAGTTGTTTACATCAGCCCGAAATTTTTCAACATCATGGATAAGGTTTTCAGTAACCTCAACCTTGAAGAAGGAGATGTAGATAAAGATGAATTGGCTGCCGTGATGGAAATCGCCAAAGACATGAAGGAGCTCAGAATTTTAACTACTGACGTAACTCCCGATGTATTTTATAATGAAGCCCGCAAAAAGATCAACACAAAAGACTACGAAGTTCTTATGACCGTAAGGACTAAAGAAAAGCAGAACGTAGAGATCTTCATCAAGCAAGGCCCGGATGAAAGTATTCGCGAAATGTTGCTCTTTGCCGGGGGCGGAACCGGAGGTGATGAGGATACGGACTTCGCCATCATCAGTTTCGTCGGAAACATTCAACTCGAAAAAGTCTCTAATTTTATCAACAAGATTGATAAATAGAAATAGTTAGTAATCACCTGCCCGCTCATGGCCCGGTTTTTAGAAAATAAGAACCGGGCCAACATTTAATCACCCGCTTCAAAAAAGCATGCTCACCCGCCGAATCTTCATCAGGCAAGATAAAAAACAGTATGGCTGTTCCAGGATCAAAAGGGTAAAATGAGCATTCATAAATTAAAAAAATATGAAAAATATCCTAATAATCGCCCTCGCCTTTTTATTCATTGTGCCGGCATTCGGCCAGACCAAATCCATCAATAAATTTTACAACAAATACAAACACCAGGAAAACGTCACCGATGTTAAGGTTCGTGGGTGGTTGATCAAATTAGCCAGCAGCCAGGTCGATGATGAACAAGCGGAAAACATCCTTAAAAAAGTTTCCCAGCTTCGGGTATTGGTAGTAGATGGATTTGAAGGTGTCAAATCCAATGATTACAACAAGCTCATAAAGGACGTAGAAAAAGATTCGTTTGAAGAAATTCTGCGCATCCGTGAAGGAACCGACAACATCCGCGCCATGGTAAAAAGTGACGGAGATAAAATTTCCAATGTATTGTTATTTGTGGATGGAGAAGACCAGTTTGTCATGCTCAGCCTCGAAGGCAATCTCAATTTCAGTGATCTGAATGATCTTCATTTTGATGTGGAAGGCGGAGATGCTTTTGAAAAAATTCCTGAAGAAAAGCCGAAAGCTTAATCATAGTATGTCCTCAGTACCAGCCAGCACTTTTAGCTGCCGACTGGTACTGAGTGACTACATGCCGATCATTAATCTATTTCAATCGATTCGCCTCCTTCCATTCCTCCTCTTTCTTCTCCATTTCCATTCATTCTGCCGCCCTTCATATTTTTGAATCGTCCAAAGCTATAAGTAAATCCAAGTTGTACCGACTGGCTTTGTCTTTTACGATAACTTTCCTGGTAGAAATTAACCCCTTCGTTCACAAAAGAATAGGCCCTGGTATTAAAAACATCTCTTGCTCTTAGAGAAAGAGAGCCTTTATCATTCATGATCTTTTTACTCAAAGCAAAATCCACTGAATAGACCTCACTGATCTCGCCCTGAGCCACGACCATTGGGGACCTGTAATCTGCAGATAACTGGAGGTTGAACTTTTTAGGCAGGTAAAAGTTAGTCAGCAGTTTGGTATTAAAGGCAAATCCTTCGGTGCTGAGTGCTGAATTTTTTCCTTCTCCAATTAATTCGGTACGATATCCGTTTGAGCTCCAGGTGAAGTTCCACCATTTTGCAAGGTCGCCGCCGAAGACCAGTTCCAAACCGTAATTGATCCCGGTTCCCAGGTTTTCATAGGTAGTGGTGGAAACATCCCCCTCAACGGTTTTGATCGAACTGATCATGCCATTGATTTGCTTGTAATAAACGGTAGTTCCAACCGAGAATTTATCCCAAATTTTTTCATATTCCACCTCATAAGAATCGATGTATTCCGGCAGGAGGAAAGGATTTCCCTTCCTGAGGTTGTACGGGTCGGAATAGTCAGCAAAAGGATTCAATACCCTGTGATTTGGCCGGTCGAGGCGACGGCTGTAACTGGCCTTAAGCTGCTGGCTTTGGGGCAGTATATAGTTCAGGTGAATCGTAGGGAATACACTCAGGTAATCATTGTGAAAAGTTTCATTGGTGGTCACCAATTCCGCATCCAGAACCGCTTGTTCCAACCTAAGTCCCACCTGGTAACCGAATTTTTTGATGTTCTGCTTATAAACCCCGTATACTGCGTGAATTTGTTCATCTGCAATAAAATTATTGATCAAAAAAACATCATCCATCCACTGGTTGCTCAGGGAGTCATAAGATTCTGAAAAGAAATCACTTCCGTCGTTCCTAAAAATACTCTTATAGCCGGCCTCAAATGCATTATTCTGCTTAAGGGGAAGCGTGTAATCAGCCTGGAGGGTTGTGGTGGTCTCGTCCGACTGGGTACTGTTATTTTGGCGGAAAGAAACATAATTCAGAGGCTCCATCGCTATACTCAATGGCATTTCTTCGTAAGTTCCCGAAAATTGATGGGTCATCCTGGATTGGCTGGCATCGACAACCAGTTCATGCCCTTCAGTGTCAAATTGGTGCTTTAAACCAAAATTGTATCGAAACATTCCAAACTCCATTTTCCGTTCCGTGTCCCGTGTATAAATATCGAACGGATCTTCCCCAAGATAGCCATTTCTTGTAACAATGTCTTCGGTCATTTTAAAATTACGAAGGTTATAGGAACCTCCGGCAGATAATGTGGTTTTGTCAGACAAGGAATAATCGGTACTCAATCTCACCATTCCGCCGGGTCCCGTCCGATCGCCATCCGTGTTTTGAGTCAACACAGTGGTATCTCCATCAAAATAACTTTCACGATAGGTAGTTCCTTTATTATATCCACCACGGTAATTAAATCCTCCATTGACCATAAAGTTCCAGCGCCCGGTTTTCGCATTAAACATTGCCGATAGGTTATGACTGGCCGGCACCCCTGTGGAGGCACTGACAGTACCATGAACTCCCGTCAATTTTTTCTTTTTGGTAATAATGTTGAGTATGCCTACCATGCCGTCCGGATCGTATTTGGCGGAGGGGTTGGTGATCACTTCAATGGTTTCAAGGGTATTGGCCGGCAAAGACTCCAGATAAGAAGCCAGGTTATCCCCTGAAATGCCTGAAGGCTTTCCGTCGATCAGGATGGTCACATTTCCGCTACCGCGCAAACTGACGTTTCCGTCAATATCCACCTGAACGGAGGGGATCAACTGCAACACTTCTTCTGCGGACCCCCCTTCTGCGACGGCCAGTTTGCTGATATTATAAGCTTTGCGGTCTATTTTATTGACGACGTAATCTGCCCGACCTAATACAGTAACTTCATTGAGGTTTTCGGAAGCCATTACAAGGTTAACCTCTCCTAAATCAAAAAGGTTTTTTTCCGCGGAAATAATTATTCCATCCAGGAAAAGGGGCTCATAACCGATGAAATTAACTTTGATATAATAGCTTCCCTCAGGAATTTCTTTTATGATAAACTGACCCTTTTTATCACTAACCTCTCCGCTTATCAGGGAAGAATCAATAGCTGAAAATACGGAAACCGTAGCATATTCCAAGCCAATCTTTGTCCCTTGATCAACAACCTGTCCCACCACAATGCCCTGGGCGCCCCTGGTTTGTCCGAACACAAAAACTGAACTCAGGGCAAATGTCAGCATCAGTAATACTCTTGTATAACGTAAATATCTCATTGCATTAAAATTTAAATTCGTTTTAGAATTGAAGTTGTTCAAAATTTATTTAGTGAGTTTTAACCCCGACCAGATTTTGACGGGCTCAACCATTTCTGCCATTCTTTTTTGCATTTCGGCCATCCGGGGGTTCCCTCCGGGCATCCCGCCTCCTGGAGGATTCATGCCGTTTCCTGTATTGACCGGAATTTCAAAGGCACCGGAAACAATACCTAAAGACAATTTAGAAATGCCCTGAAGTCCTTCCGGATTTATTTTTTCAAAAGGAATCGCAGCATAAAAATGAAGAACGCCGGAAGTGTCGGCAGAAAGTTCAACCTTAAAAATCTCCTGGTCAGACAGATAATTGAAAGGCATTTGTTCCTCTCCCCTTACGAACAAAGCATCCGGTGGGGTCTTCCCGATCATTCCCGACAGATCAAAGGCCCGCCTTTCCTCATTCTGACCAGGTCTGCCCGGTCTGGAACCCATTTCTTCCCGGGAGGTTCTTTGCCGTTCCTGGAAAATGGGAAAATTGAGATAAGTAGTTTCGGCTTTTTGCCCGGTCTGATCAAAATATATTTTCAGCCCCGCTCTGAGGATCTTGGTTTGGGTGGTCCTTTTTGACGTAGCCAGCCGCACAAATAAATATTGGTCATCATTGGTTACCTGCCAGCTCAGGTCGCTGGTTTCATCTAGTTGCATCCCCGCCTGGTTGTCGGAAAATTTAGATTCAAGGGTACTCTCATAGATGGGCATAGTGGACGAACATCCGAAGGCTGTCAAGGAAATAATAGTCAGGAGTCTATATAATTTCATAGTAAAAAATTAAAAGAGTGTCTATAACTACTTTGTTTGACGGCAAAGCGAAATTTAACTTGCGGCAGATAAAAAAATTACGCTCCAAACAATAAAATTACATGAATTAATGTAATTATTTTAAATAAAAAATTATATAATACATTGGTTTTCATTTAATTAAAAATAGAAAGTGTTATTAAAACAATAATATTTTCGTTTACCTGTTTTTTACACCCCAAAAAATAAATTTGATAAAAAAAATATTTTTACTTCTTTATGTATGATGTAAAATGAAATATTTACCTACTTTGGGTTTGATTCTCCCAATCAGATACCGATTGTTTATTATATTTCAAAACAATTGCGATCGGATTTCTAATATGATAGGGTACATTTATTAACCATTTAACACACTAGTATGAAAAAATTTCTATCTGCTTTTTTCATGTCGGTTTTTGTGATGTCTGTAATCTTCGCACAAACCACAAAGCCCGATTCAGGCAAAAAATTTCCCACTTTTGTTAAATTTAATTACAATGCAAGCCCGGACCAAAAAGACGTCCTGTTTCAGGAGTACCTGCAATTATCAGAACATGACCAAATGCAGTTGCTAAGCAGCGATCAGGACGAACTTGGATTCACACACGAAAAGTATCAGCAGTATTTCAATGGAGTAAAAGTGGATGGTTCCATGGTGAGCATTCACTCAAATAATGGCCGGGTAGTTTCCTTAACAGGAAATTACCGCAAAATCAAAGAGATCAATGCTACTCCGGTCATTTTAGCCCTCGATGCTTTTGACCTGGCCATTGCCCATGTCGGAGCAGAGCGTTATGCCTGGGACGAAGGCGGCTTTTTAGGCATGACCGGCTTTACCAGACCGGAAGGAGAACTCGTCATTGTCTCTGACCAGGAAAGCCTTACTGCACCGAAACTGGCCTATAAATTTGGAATTCACGCCACTTATCCTTTGTACAACTCGGATGTATATGTGGATGCCATCACCGGAGAGATCATCAAGGAAAACTCTAAAATTCATACGGCAGATGCCATTGGAACCGCAGCTACCCGTTATTCGGGTACACAGTCCATTCATACCGATAGTAACTCAGGAAGTTTCCGTTTGAGAGATTACTCAAGGGGAAGCGGTATCCTCACCTGGGATGCCACCACCGCTACCAGTGCCAACGGCACCACCGGTGTACCGAACGGTTCCTCTGAATACACCGACAATGACAATAACTGGACTTCAGCAGAATACAACAATGCATCGAAAGACAATGCTGCATTTGATGCACATTTTGCAGCTGAAGCCACCTATGATTTCTTTAACACCACTTTTGGAAGAAATAGCTATAACGGAAGCGGAGCAGCCATCAATAGTTATGTTAATACGGATATAGAAGCGGTCTTCAACTATCCTGCAGGATACAATGACAACGCTTTCTGGACCGGTTATGTAATGGTTTACGGAAAAGGAGGTACTTACAACCCGTTGACAACCGTAGACATCACAGGCCATGAAATTGGTCATGCCTTTTGTGAATATACAGCCAACCTGAACTATTCCTATGAATCGGGAGCCATGAATGAATCTTTAAGTGATATTTGGGGAACTTGTGTGGAAAACTACACCAACGTTCACTACGGAACCACAAAAGATTTATGGAATTTGGGATCAGAAATCGGAACCACCTTCCGTTCCATGTCCAATCCAAATGCTCATTCTCAGCCCGATACTTACCATGGAACCTACTGGTACACCGGTACAGGGGATAATGGTGGCGTTCATTACAATAGCGGCGTTGGCAACCACTGGTTCTACATCCTTACCGTTGGAAAATCAGGTACCAATGACAATGGCGACAGCTACAGCGTAACAGGCATTGGCATCGACAAAGCAGCGGCCATCACCTGGAGAGCAGAAAGGTACTACCTAACTTCTACTTCACAGTATGCCAACTGGAGAACCTATTCTATTCAGGCTGCCGAAGAATTATACGGTGCCGAATCTGCTGAAGTTATTGCGACCACCAATGCATGGTATGCGGTGGGTGTAGGAGCAGCCTACACAGGCCCCATTGGGTGTGTAAGCTCAACTGTTGATCTTTCGATTACTTTTGACAACTACCCGGAAGAAACCAGCTGGAACATCAAGAATTCAAGTGGCACTACGGTTCAATCCGGAGGAACTTATGCTTCTCAGCCCGATGGTTCTACCATCAATTTGTCATTTACCCTGGCAGCCGGCGATTATACATTCACCATTAACGATACTTATGGGGATGGCATCTGCTGTTCTTATGGTAACGGTTCTTATACACTTTCCAGCGGCACCACGACTATTGTCACGGGTGGTAGTTTTGGATCCTCTGCCTCTACAGCATTTTGTGTGGATGGCGGTGGCGGTGGTGGGGACACCCAGGCACCGACTAACCCGACGAATTTAACGGCTTCCAATACCACCCAGACTACTACTACCCTATCCTGGAATGCATCCTCCGATAATGTGGGGGTTACCGGATACGAAGTATTTATTAACGGGGGCAGTGTAGGTACCGTAACAGGAACCAGCGCCAATATCACCGGACTCACCGCCAGCACCACTTACTCAATGGGAGTAAGAGCTTTTGATGCTGCCGGGAATAATTCCGGAACAACTTCCATCAACGTAACCACACTCAGTGCTGCGGATACCCAGGCGCCAACAGCTCCGACCAATTTAACGGCTTCCAGTATCACACAGACATCAGCAAATCTATCCTGGAATGCTTCCTCCGATAATGTCGGGGTTACCGGATATAATGTATATGTTGACGGATCCCAGGTCGGAACCACCACAAGTACTTCTTATTCCGTTTCCGGTTTAACCGCAGCCACCACTTATGCGATGTCCGTCAGGGCAAAAGATGCGGCTGGTAACCTTTCTTCTGCTACGGCTATAAACGTTACCACCCTTAGTGGCGGTGGAGGTGGTTCTACAGAACTGTTAGGCAGTTATTTTGAAACAGGCTGGGACGGCTGGGCCGACGGAGGAAGTGATTGTGCGCGTTATTCAGGATCACGATCCTATGAAGGAAATTATTCCATCCAGTTGCGCGACAACTCCGGAACTGCTTCAGCGATGACATCGCCTTCTTTAAATCTTACCGGATACAGCCAGGTAGATATCACCTTCTATTTTTATGCCTACAGCATGGAAAATGGAGAAGATTTCTGGGTCAGGTATTATAACGGATCCAGCTGGAGTACCGTAGCTGCCTATGCCTCGGGAACAAGTTTCAATAATAATACGTTTTATACAGCTACCGTGACGCTTAGCAGCAGCAGTTACAATTTCCCTAGCAATGCACAATTCAGATTCCAGTGTGATGCAAGTAACAACTCCGATTATATTTACATCGATGCCGTAACGGTAACAGCTTCCAATCCAACCGGTTTATTGGCCAATGGAGGGGAAACACGTGTTACCATTGATGAGTTAAGCAAACTGGTTGAAAATGAAACGGAACTTAACCTTGAGGAGGAAATCGAAGATGGAGCAATCGTTTACCCGAATCCTGCCAGAGACAGGTTGAGTTATATCACGGATAAGGACGTAAAATCGATCAAAGTATTCTCCTTCAATGGTTTGTTGATGAAAGATGTTATCATCACTGATGAAAGTGAAACCATCGATATTTCTCAACTTAACCCTGGCATTTATTTTATTTCCATTGAAACGGAAGACAATGTCATCGTAAAACGTTTTATCAAGCAATAAAAATCGAACAAAAGCCTGCTTAAGGCACTTTTCAGGCAGATGCCCTTTCGGAAACGATTTCCGGAAGGGCATTTCCTTTTTTATATTTCTGATTTTATTCTTTTGCTTTAACGGATTGTCTCCGTAATTTACCGCAAAAATGAACAGACCAATTTTCCTTTTATGCCTCCTGCTGACCTCCCAATTCCTGGGGGCGCAAAATGAACATCCTTCCTTCACACCGGCTACGGAAAGAATCACGAGTTTTGAACAAAGAAAAAAACTTGAAGCCAGTAGTTTAGTCAATGCCATTGAATTTGAACAAATTGGCCCGGTGGTTCAAAGCGGCCGTGTATCTGAAGTGGCTGTTGACCCCATGGATCCCACTCATTTTTTTGTCGCCTACGCCTCTGGAGGTCTATGGGAAACCCACAACAACGGCACCAGTTTCAAACCAATGTTTCAAAATGAAATGGTTATGTCCCTGGGCGCAATTGCCGTAGATTGGAAAAATGGTATTATCTGGCTGGGATCGGGAGAAGTCAATTCGAGCCGTTCCTCGTATTCAGGAACGGGTATATTCAAAAGCACGGACGGCGGAAAAACCTTCAGTCATATGGGGCTTGGGGAAAGCCATCATATCGGCAGGATTGTCATTCATCCGGAAAACCCGGAAGTGGTATGGGTGGCCGTCTTAGGACATCTATATTCTCCAAATATGGAGCGCGGCATTTACAAAACCGAGGATGGGGGCAAAACATGGAACCGCACCTTGTTTGTAAACAGTAATACAGGCGCCATTGATCTCGTGATCGATCCCGACGATCCACAGGTTTTATACGCTTCTACCTGGGAACGGGAACGACATGCCTGGGATTTTTCAGAAAGCGGTCCCGGAAGTGGAATCTACAAAACCACCGACGGCGGTTCTAACTGGGTAAAGATCGATATGGGAAAAGATTTCCCCACCGGGCAGGATGCAGGAAGAATCGGACTCGATATCACCTCCCATAATGGACATACAGTAATTTATGCTTCTGTCGATCACCAGGGGCGTCGCCCGCCTGAATTAAAAAAAGAGGATGGCATCACCAAAGACCAGTTGCGCAACATGGACAAAGAAAGTTTCTTAAAACTGGAAGAAACTGCCGTAAAAAACTACCTCGACGACAATAATTTTCCTGACGAATATTCCTATGAAAAAATTCGAAAAATGATCGAAAAAGAGGAGATCAAACCCATAGCGCTTGTTGAATATGTCGAGGACGCCAATACTTTGCTTTTCGACACACCTGTGGTAGGACTACAGGTCTATCGTTCGGATAACCAGGGCAAAAGCTGGAAAAAAACCCATGAGGGCTACCTGGAGGATATTTACTATTCGTATGGCTATTATTTCGGCCAAATCAGGGTTTCTCCAATTAACCCTGAAAAGATTTACGTGATGGGCGTTCCTGTACTCAAGTCAGAAGATGGCGGTAAAACCTTTATTGGAATAAATGGCGATAATGTCCATGGGGATCATCATGAATTATGGATCAACCCGGCAAACGACAAACACCTCATCCTGGGGAATGACGGAGGGATCAACATTTCCTACGATGACGGTAAAAACTGGATCAAATGTAATTCACCTGCTGTTGGGCAGTTTTATGCCATTGCGGTGGATATGGATCAGCCGTTCAATGTTTATGGAGGTTTGCAGGACAACGGAGTCTGGAAAGGGCCCCATAACCATAAGGAAAGTAGTGATTGGCAACAATCAGGACATTACGCTTATGAAATGATTCTTGGTGGAGATGGAATGCAAGTGGCTGTTGATACCCGGGACAATAGCACTGTTTACACTGGCTTTCAGTTCGGGAACTATTTTAGGGTCAATACGACTACTGGAAAACCGGATTACATTACCCCAAAACACAAACTGGGAGAACGGCCTTTACGATGGAACTGGCAATCCCCTGTTCACCTTTCCGTCCACAATCAGGATATTTTATACTTTGGGGCCAATAAGTTATTTCGCTCCATGGCAATGGGCGAAAATTTCGAACCCATTTCTCCCGACCTGACCAAAGGAGGTAAAAAAGGCGATGTGGCTTTTTCAACCTTAACTACGATACATGAATCCCCCTTGCAATTTGGACTACTGTATGCCGGAACCGATGACGGATGGGTGCACTGCAGCAGGGACGGTGGTCATTCATGGCAAAATATAACTCCGGGCCTGCCGGAGGACATGTGGATCAGCCGGGTTTTCGCTTCAGGATTTGAACTTTCGAGGATATATGTTTCCCTTAACGGATATCGGTGGGATAATTTCACTCCTATGTGTTATGTTTCAGAGGATTATGGTGTAACATGGAAACGAATAGCTACAGATCTTCCCCTGGAACCGGTTAATGTCATCAAGGAAGACCCTGTGAATCCGAACCTGCTTTATATTGGAACAGACCACGGGCTTTATGTGTCCCTGGACAGAGGCGAAACCACCATGCTGATGAATAATAACCTTCCGGCCGTTCCTGTTCATGACCTCATCGTACACCCAAGAGATAAAAAACTAGTGGTCGGAACCCATGGCCGCTCCTTATTTCTTGCAGATGTCAGTGCTTTACAGCAATTAACAGCTAAAATCTTAGTCCAAAAACTTTTTGCATTTGACATTTCCAATAAACGGTATTCAAACCGATGGGGCAGTCAATCATGGTATTCGGAAACGGAACCGGAAATGGAGATCCCGTTTTACAGCTCCGAAAATGGGAATGCAACGATTGAAATCAGCACAGACGAAGGCCAATTGCTTTATGCTTTTACTCACCGCACGAATAAGGGATTAAATTATGCAAAATACGACCTCTCCATTGACAAGATTTCTTTGTCTGAGTACAATAAATTTGTAAATAAAGGCAATGAAAACAAGGCCAGGGAAATCGAAATAGAAAGGGCCGCCAATGGAAAATTTTACCTTTACGAAGGCATCTATAAAGTCCTTATTCATTTGAACGGAACCAGCGTTGAAAAAACTTTTGAAGTTGAATAACCATACAAAGGGTTACGCAACCGAATTTTTAACATTTGAACTATTGACTCGGGCAATAATATTCGTAACTTTGTACCAGACTAAGTGTTTTCAATATTTTTAGTCCCATGAACATTATTTGAGGCTGGTTCTATTTTGAACCAGCCTTTTTTTGGCCTCAACCGGAGCATTTACTACTTTTACTTTTTATGGTCATAACACTTATCCTCGCAGGCATAATATTTTTGTATGGCGGCTCCATTGCGGCGATATATCTCTTCCAAAAAACCATCATTTTCCAACCCCGACGCCTGAGAAAGGATCATGAATTTGTATTCGAGAACCAATTCTCAGAGCATTTCATCCCTACCTTTGATCATCAAAGTTTAAATGCCCTTCACTTTAAATCCCCTGAAAGTCCTAAGGGCCTCGTGGTGTATTTCCATGGCAATGCCGCCAATTTAAACCGTTGGGGTCGTTATTCTATTGATTTTACGCGGAAACAGTTTGATGTCCTCATGATCGATTACAGGGGGTTTGGGAAAAGCACAGGCACTCCGACAGAGCAGGGGCTCTTTGAGGATGCCGAATGCACCCTTAAATGGGCCAGGGCAAACCTGGACACAAAGTACGAAAAGCTCATTTTTTACGGTCGCTCTCTGGGAGCGGCCATTGCCACGGAGCTCGCCACTAAATACTCCCCCGACCTTTTAATACTCGAAACCCCCTTCGACTCTATCCGGGGCGCATTCCGTAAGGCACTGTTTCCGCTTGTATTTCCTCTTTCTTTTAAATTTAAATTAGAAAATAACCGACTACTCCCGGAAGTTAAATGCAAAGTTGTTATCATCACCGGCACAAGAGACAAGATAACTCCTCTTTCTTCTGCCCGCCGATTAATACCCTTTTTGAAGGAAAACGACAAATTTATCATCATCCCCAAAGGGGGACATCGCAATTTAAGAAAATTCGGACTGTTTCATTTAAAATTGGCTGAAGCCCTCAATGACCAATTGCACCCGCTTAAAAAATTGTCAAAAGAAATTTGAATACATATTGCTTATTTTACACACTAAACGAAAACCAAAGTGCTTAAAATATTCCTCATCATCGGATTAGTTTACCTGTGTTTTGCCTTGTTTTTCTATTTTTTTCAGGATATTTTCTTTTTCCGTCCGGAAAAATTGCCTTCCGGCTTTCAATACAAATACCCTTTTCCATTTGAGGAGGTAAACTTTGACATGGAAGACGGGGGACGCATCAACGGTATTTATTTTAAGGTGCCCAATCCCCGCGGGGTGGTTTATTATCTCAAAGGGAATTCAAGGAGCATCAAAGGCTGGGGCAAATTTGCCCGGGACTTTGTGAGCAACGGGTATGATTTTTTCATGATGGATTATCGCGGTTTTGGAAAGAGCCAGGGCAAAAGAACCCAAACCATTCTATTCAATGATGCCCAGTTCATTTTTAAATGGCTGGCCGGGAAATACCCGGAAGAAAAGATCGTCATTTTTGGCAGATCACTGGGCAGCGGTATCGCCGCCAGGATTGCCTCCTGGAACCATGTCAGGATGTTGATTCTAGATTCTCCTTACTTCAGCTTTTACCACAACCTCAAACGCTTTCTGTTTTTTATCCCATTAAAGCATTTACTTCGGTATGATATCCGAACGGATCAGTACCTTAAAAATATCACATGTCCTGTTTACATAATACATGGAGATAAAGACAGGTTATTTCCAATTGACCAAAGCGAAAGATTAAAAGCCTTGTTTCCTGACATTAAACTTTTTAAAATAAAAGGAGGGCATCACAACGATCTGCCGGAATTTCCGGCATTTTTCGAAATCCTCTACGATGTGCTCTACGTAAACCCGGAAGAAGAGTACTAAAAAAAGAGCGAACACTTTCGCATTCGCTCCTTTGAATATTATTCCAGTTGTAATTTATTATAGCTGTTAAAACTATTTCAAGATTGTGATTTGTTATTGATTACAAAATTAAGGTTCATTTACATCATTTCCATGGACAAAAAACCATTTTAAGATACCTTATATTTTCAACAAATAAGACTCTTTAAAAATATTAAAATGTTACTAATCAATATGTTATAATAATTACTTTATTAATGATTTAAAAACCAACCGACCTAAGGGCCCACAATATCCACAACAATGATAGGGTCAGCCCCGGTCCAAAGATTCATTTTCGAGAATTTGTACTGAAATTTTGTGTTTGTGTTACGTAAATGTTTCATGACTTATGATTTATGAATTAATTATTTATCCTGGCCAAAATAAAAAACAGGGATCCGCCTGACTGGCTCACCGATTGACCATACATAAATCATGATACAGAATTGAAAACCAGGAGAAGTACGGGGGGTACTTCCGAGGAAGGGTGTAAATTTGTTTCATGATTCTATGATTCAAGCAGCGGCAGGTCACTAAACCTAACCCGGCTTCTTATTCTTTTTCGTATTCCTATGGATCAACGCCTTGAGGCCAACAATTCAACAATGATGCTCCAAAGATCCTCATAAGGAATAATTTCAACTTCCCGAGCTTCTTCTGAAACCTCCAAGGGCACAGTATTCAGCTTTTCCACGTACTTTAATGCTTTCCTTTCAACAGCAACGTGGTGAAAATCACTAATCGGAATTTGCACAAGCATTTTAATGAAGCAGTTGCTTCTAAATGCAAGGTTTTGGGTGAGATATCTTGAGGTATACCTCTGCAAAGAGGCTATTTTGTCGCCCGCTTCCTCTAATGCTTCACGAGCTATCAAGATAATTGTTTGGGCGATAAGAATGGGAATATTCATCCCCCGCTTATCGTTTAAAAATATTGGTGTATTGTTCAAAAATTTACCGAATCGGAATTTTTCAAAAACGGCTTTCTCTTTTTCGCCTGTTAATTTTCCTATCAAAAACAGGAAATATAAAAAAGCTTCATAGATATTCCAAAATTCCCTATTAGGCGCCGGCTGAAATTTATACCTTTTGTGTCTGACCACTTCATGATAAATTTTAAAAGCCATTGCATAATTTCCGGTATGCATCGAAAGAAGAAAAAACCGCTCCTGGTATAAAAACCAGTTGGATGAACCTTCATCAACCAGCGTCAATCCCTTCTCTGCTGTTAGTTTACCTGATTTGTAGTCTTTTTGTTGCGTTTTTATGACAATTTTTTGATAATAAAATATTTGCAACGCCACATTTGCCTGGTAATCCTTGGCTTCAAAGAAGGCAATCGCCCGATCACAAACCTCTAATATTCTTTCATAATTCTTTGTATTTGAGTAACTTGCGAGTTCAATAAGGTATCCGCACAACTGGCACCAATAAGAATCGCAACCCGTCAAAAATTTTTTTAATTTTTTGTAATAATTAGCTGCTTTTTCCTGCGCTTCCTGTTCTTTAGATTTGTTTTTCACATAACGAACCACAAGATCCGTATACAATTCCTCTGCAAATTCCTCTATGCGCAACACCTTTTTATAATGATGATATTCTGCGTTATACTTTTCGTATTTCTTCAGATTTCCCTCCCTGGTGGAATAATACAACCTTAATGTACGGGTAACCTCTACCGCAAGGTCCGTAAACTCAAATTTCCTGGCTTTCTTTAAAACCTTAAAACATAGATCAACAGCCGCCTTCCAGGCATTTTGCCCCAAAAGGATCTTAATGGCCGCAAAATCCTTTTGGCAGGAATAATAGGCTTTCTGGCGATCTGATATTCGCTGGTTTTCTAAATTCAGAAAAAAAAGGTAATTGACTAATTTCTTTTTAAACTCCTTTTTGAATTTCTGGTAAGCCGGATTTTGAATGGGCTTGCGGTAAAGCGCTTTTGCTGCCTCCTCTTCAGATTTGAAAACGCCTTCCAGTATGCCCCAAAAATACCTCCCATAGGCATTTTCATTTGATTTTGAAAGGTTAACAAGTTCCGGCTCGGCTATCCGATTGTTCTTTACAATGAAAATAAGCTCGCGTAAGGCCAGCATAATTGAAAATTGTGGGATTTATCAAAAATACAAGGTGGCCACCACCCTGTCCGGATTCAAAGATAAACCAAGTTGAGGAATATCCCAAAACCACGCCTTTTGAGTCCACACAAAGTCGCTGGACTTATTTCCCCCCTTAATTACAGGCCAGATTAATTGAAAATTTCGAAAGAATCGAAAAACCTGTCGTTGGCAGCATTGGCACTAAAGGCCTTATCGGAAACTACCGAAAGTAAATAGAGGCGCTTCTTAATCAGAAAGGCCTTGGTACGGATGACGCCCTTTCCGTTATTATAATTAATCCGCCAAATTTTGCCGGGATAATTACCTTTTTGGATGTCATTGACGTATATCAACGTTCCGTTAACCCCTTGCGTGGCCCCTTCTATAGTGGCTTCAAAATAACTGTCGAGTAGTTCGAGAGAATCAGAATGAATGGTATAAGTAGGATATTCATAAATGCTTAACATGAAAAGCAGGGTCTTTTCAGGGTCTTCTTCGGTAACTTCGCGGGGACTCCCCTCTTTCACAAAATGCTCATGGTAAAAAACATGGTAATTCAATCTCCCAATATCCGTAAGAAAAGTGTCAGATTTTAGCTCAACCTGACCAGGCATCATCATTCTGAAGTTTCCGTCGATAGAAGTAATTTCCTCCCAGCCATCACTCAGGGGTTCACTTTGATATTGCATGGTAGCAATAGTGGCTAAGGAATCCTGTGCCCGGGCAAAAAAATTCAAGCCTAAAATGAAAAACACCAATATATTTATCCGCATCATTTATTTTTATATAAAATGTCTCCTTCGGAACGCTTTTAATCCTTCACCTAGTGCCCTGAACAAAAAGACGATTGCCGACATTACAAAGTGTAAAGCTCAGGACAAAAAGTTGTATTTAAAGTTAAAATAGTTAAATTTTTGATCTTTATTTGGAGATTAGTCTAAAAGCACATACCTTAGTTTTAAAATTAAGCTAAGTAAAATGAGTTCACATCTAAGTAACATATATAAATCAAACCTAAGTCTGCTAACGGATCTTTACCAGCTGACCATGGCCAACGGATACTGGAAAGCCGGAGTGCACAATCGCGAGGCAGTTTTTCACTTGTTTTACAGGACCAACCCGTTCAAGAATCCTTTTGCCATTGCAGCAGGACTGGAACTGGTCATTGATTTTTTAAAGCAATTCCGTTTTAAAAAAGATGATGTAAAATACCTGGCCTCGTTAAAGGGAAATGATGGCATGCCTCTTTTTGAAAAATCATTTCTGAGGTATTTGCGTCGTATGGAATTTGAATGTTCTGTGGATGCTGTTCCGGAAGGCAGTGTCGTATTTCCGCATGAACCCATACTCCGGATACAAGGGCCATTGTTGCAGGCACAATTACTGGAAACCGTTTTGCTGAATATGGTCAATTTTTCCACTCTTATCGCTACAAAGGCCTCAAGAATTACCCGGGCTGCCAAACAAGATGTTGTGCTTGAATTCGGACTGAGAAGAGCGCAGGGGATTGATGGGGCCATCACTGCCAGCAGATCTGCCTTCATCGGAGGTTGTCATGCGACCAGCAATGTCCTGGCAGGAAAGCTATTTGGCATTCCTGTTCGGGGCACTCATGCCCACAGCTGGGTCATGAGTTTTCATTCAGAGCAGGAAGCATTTGAGACCTATGGGGAGGCAATGCCCAACAATTCCATATTCCTGGTCGATACTTATGATACCCTTGAAGGAGTGAAAAATGCCATAGAAACCGGAAAACGGTTGAGGAAAATGGGCTATCCGCTCAACGGCATCCGACTGGACAGCGGCAACCTGGCGGAACTCAGTAAATCGGCCCGGGAAATGCTCGATATGGCCGGCTTTTATAATACAGAGATCGTCGCCAGCAACGATCTCGACGAACACGCCATCCAGGAACTCAAAAAAGCCAAATCCCCCATCACAGTCTGGGGGGTAGGCACGCGCCTGGTTACTGCAGCAGGCCAGGGTGCCTTGAACGGTGTGTACAAAATGGCCGCTTTAAAGGATGCTTCAGGAGCATGGCAGTACAAAATAAAGCTTTCCGAAGACGAAGGAAAAATATCAACCCCCGGCATACTGCAGGTCAAAAGGCTTTGGAATGAAAAAGGATTTCCTGTGGCAGATGTGATTTACAATATAGAAAAAAAATCGGGTAAGCCTCAAATTCATGAAATGAATACGGGAAGAATTTTTAATTTTGAAGGGCTGACGGAATCGGACATACTGGTGCCCATTTTCAAAAATGGAAAGCTGGTATATCAATCCCCAAAAATCGAGGCAATACGCTCACACAGTATAAAACAACAGGCGTTATTTGAACACACTTTTGCCATTGGATATACGGTTGGGTTGGAAACATCCCTGTTTGAAACCAAACAGTTATTGATCGATCAATTAAAAAAACCGGTTTTGGTTTAAATCAACGTGGGGATTTCCTCAGTTTATTATTAAAAACCTAAATTTATCATTTTAAAACTTGTCCCGATCTTTCGGGATTCACCATTTTCCTGCGATGCCATACACCTATAAATATCCTCGTCCTTCTGTAACTGTGGATTGTATAATTTTTGGATTTGATGCCAAAAGTGCTTTAAAGGTTTTACTCATCCAGCGGGCAAATGAACCATTTATAGATAAATGGGCATTACCTGGCGGATTCGTCGATATGGAGGAAAATCTCGAAGCTGCAGCGTTGAGGGAACTGGAAGAAGAAACAGGCTTAAAAGACATTTTTATTGAACAGCTCTTTACCTTTGGAGCGCCCAACCGTGATCCCCGGGGCCGGGTGATCAGCGTAGCCTACTTTGCTTTGGTCAACCTGTCCGAACACCACATAAAGGCTTCTTCCGATGCAAAAAATGCAAAATGGTTTGAGTTGGATAAAACACCCTCCCTGGCCTTTGATCACGAAGACATTCTTACGGTGGCGATCAACAGGCTGCGGGCAAAAGTGCGTTATCAACCTATAGGCTTTGAACTATTGCCTGAACAGTTTCCACTTTCCCAGCTGCAAAGCCTTTACGAAACAGTATTGGGGGTTAAAACCCTCAACAAAAGAAATTTCAGGAGTCGCATCATGAAAATGGGTGTGCTCAAGGAGGTCGGCAAACAGGAAAATGTGGCCCACCGGCCGGCCATTCTTTATAGTTTTGACAATGAAAAATACCAGCAACTGGCCCGTGAAAGATATGATGACCTGATCAAACGAGGGGTTGATTTTGAAATTTAATTTAATGCCTCCAATGACCCGTCAAAATTCCCTGGTTCCGATTTTCCGTTAACCTAAAATGCCTTCCAAATGACTTCAACACTCAATCGTGCGAACATTTTTAGTTTGATTTTTACGTTGTTCCTGTTTTCCTGTCAGTCTGACACTACTGTTAACCAACCCGAAGCAGGGAGCGAATTGCCCGAAACAGACTATACTGAAGAGGTTTACAAATGGGGATTTATCAACAGGCAAGGACAATTGCAAGTCCTCGGTAATTTTGATGATGCCCGTAATTTTTCTGAAGGACTCGCCGTTGTCAGAAAAAAAGGCAAATGGGGATTTATCGATAAATCAGGCATAGAGGTGATCACTGCCCAATACAAAGGAACATGGTCATTCAGTGAAGGATTGGCCCGGATACTTACCTTTGATGACAAAATGGGATTTATCAATAAAAAAGGTACCATAGTCGTCGATCCAGTATGGGAAGAAGCTGCTGATTTCAAAGAAGGAATGGCGGTGGTGAAAACGGACGGACAGTATGGATATTGCAATATTTCCGGAAAATTGGTCATCCCGGCTATTTTTGAAAAGGCTTATGATTTTGAAGGAGGTTTTGCCATCGTTAAAAAAGAAGGCAAGTACGGCTTAATAGATAAAACCGGAAAAATCATCCTCCAACCGGAATATGAAAGATTAGGCGGGCTCTCAGAAGGTCTGATCAGAGCGAAAAAAGCTGGCCAATTCGGTTATTTGGACCTAAAGAGTCAATGGGTGATCCCCCCCCAATTTTCATCGGCCCAGGATTTTCATGAAGGTCTTGCGGTAGCGGGAACCGATGACAAATTGGGGTTAATTGACAAAAGTGGCCAATTTATGGTTTCGCCTCAATTTGACCCCGTATGGTATGCAGGCACAGGGCGCTGGGCTGTCGGAAAAGGCACTCATTACGGCTTTATTGACAGGAATGGAGCATTTATTGTGCAGCCGGAATTACAACTTGTTTACAGCTTTTCCGAAACGCTGGCCGCCTTCCGACAGGATGATTTATGGGGATATATCGACACCATGGGAACAGTGGTCATTCCTCCTGTTTATTATCTCGCATGGGATTTTAAACAAGGTCTTGCCAGGGTAGCTTCGGATCATGGGGTGGTGTTTATCAACAAAATCGGGGAAACTGTTTTAATGCCGCAGTATATTGATGTCAGGGATTTTTCTGAAGGATTGTCCAGGGTTCAGGTTTACAAGAGATAACCGTTTCTTATGCCATCAAATTTTTACCCGGAAAAATCCAATCTATAAAAATATGATGACTGGCTTTTTACGCAGCAACTCCATTCTACGGGCCTTTAAAAAATAAGCGTTAAAATCATTAGAAAAAAATTTGCAATAACCAACCTATTCCCTAATTTAGTGCATTGGAAATCCCCGGAATGAACGGTTGAAAACGGGGCTCAGTCATTTTACCGAAGGATATTGTTAAAAACAAATTGAACGATGTCAAAGTCAACACAGAAAAAAGCAAAAGAATTTGCAAAGCGCAAAAAAGAGGAACGTCAGATCGTCAGGATAGTACTCATAGGCACCCTGGTTTTGATGGTATTAATTTACCTGGCTTATAAAAATTTATAGTACAGGGGGGTACCGGATTTCTATTTAGGTTGAACACTCCAGGTCACCTTTTTGAGTTGGTCATTCCAACCCTTTAATATTACAATCCCTTCTGAAGGTATTTCACTTTGCCCGACAGGGCGAAACAAAATGCTTTTTGGCGTTTTTTCCCATTCATTATCCGCCTCAGTGGTATCCATTTCTATTATTTCGGCAGCAGGAAAGGCTAACTTAGCATAAACAGCAAGGTTTGAAGGTCTGTTTTCTTTCGGAACCGCAATAAATATCTTTTCAAAAAACGGGGCATTTTCCAACACTTCAACCTTTTCTACCAGTCGTTTGGGCAGATTCCGCTGGCTTTCCAACAATGGATACAATTGCATCCAAAAGATAAACATACTCAATACGCCACTCGCCACCGGACCACCGATAAGCATAGTACGCTGGGTTCCGTAAAGTCCAAAAATGCCTATCAGGCCAACTGCCCAGTACATAAAGGAAAAAATCAATCCCGAACGGAATCCCAATCCCCCGAATTCAGTCATGCCGCCCAACATCAGTAAAACCGACAATACAAAGGCAAATAACAAATGAATAATCGTCGTTGCCCTTACCCAGGTTTTAAACGGATATTGCTCATCGGAAAAAAGCAGCATTTGTTTCGTGATCATTAAAGCGAAACCCGCCTGCAACACAGGCGATTGCGCCAAAACAGAAAACAAGATCAGGCTGATAAGCATTAAAGCCATCTCCTCTCCTTTTTTCAATTTGTACAACAGGTCTCTTAGTCCACCTACCCAAAATCCTACAAAAGGGAGTATCCCGATAAAATTAAAGAGCATATACTTCCCGAAATCCGCTCCTGTTGAAGAAAATATCAGCCATTCATTTTGCCAGTGAAGCAAGCCTGAAAAATGAAAAACAATCGTCAACAGTAAGCCGGCGATCCATGGGTTCAATGTTACCAATCGTCTGCCTTGCGGATGTTTCCACCATAAAAAAGCAGCACTCCCCATTAAAAATACCAGGGCCGAAACAGGTTGGACCAGGATGGAAAAAGACAATCCCAGGTAAAACAACCCTCGCCAAATTACATCCGGCTGCTTTAAATACCGGATCATGGTAAAAAAAGTCAAGAAATGAAAGGAGAAGATCCAAATATCCAAAGTGGCCAGTTTGCTCAGCACAGGGATCAAAAAACCGGCCCCCAGCACTAAAGCCGCCAGTAAGACCACCATTTTCCCCAGGTAAGGTTTGGCGATATGGTAGAAACCCAGCACTGAGGCCAAAAACAATACAGCACCCGTTACCCGGGGTACAAAAGGAAAATTTTCTTGTGTCCGGGCGAGGATTTTCATTCCCATCAAGGGTAAAAAAGAGGTTTTATCGCTGGACAAACTCGCCCATAACCAGCTTGCTTCCGCCCCCGACCAAATGGTCATCAAATCGTTGAAAAGGAATAAACTAAGGGAAATGATCAATGAGCAGATCAACAAAAAAGCCCTGAAACGAATTGATATCTCCATAGTATTTTGGTTGCAAAAATGGCAAAATTATAAAGGTGACAAGATTAATCCTCTTTTTTCGCTAAATTTGTAAAAATTAAAATCTTCAAGCAAATGAAGAAAATATTAATTCTACTGATTTATAATTAACGGATTTATGAAACTTAACATAGACGTGGCGGTACCTTCCAAACCGGAATGGGTAGAAGCTGTAATAAACGATTTTGATACCTTTTTGCAAGACCACGCCAATGGTGAACGAAAAGCTTCAGCTATTGCGATGAGTTTTGTGGCGAAGTTCCCTGACCGGGTGGAGATCATCCCCGAATTGATCGAAACCGCCATTGAAGAACTTGAACATTTTCGGGATGTTTACAAACTGATGGAAAAAAGAGGACTTCAACTGGATCATTCCATTGGGGAAGATCTTTACATGAAAGAACTCATCAAACGCTGCCATTCCGGAAGAGAAGAACGATTTTTAGACCGGTTGCTGATCACTTCCGTGGTGGAAACGCGCGGAGGAGAACGCTTTAAACTCGTCTCTGAAGCCATGGAAGACCCCGAACTCAAAAGATTTTATAAGGAATTGTGGGCCAGCGAATGTAAACACGGAAATGTATATGTTAAAATGGCCCTGAACTATTTCCCTGAAGAACAGGTTTATTCCCGCCTCCGCTGGTGGATTGAACAGGAATCAGAAGTCATGCAAATGATGGAGGTAAAAGCGGCAGTGCATTGATTCTTTAGCCTTACTTTTTTTTTTCAAAGTTTAAACCAGGTTTATCATTGAATCATTGAATCATTGAATCATTGAATCATTGAATCATTGAATCATTGAATCATTGAATCATTATTACCCCTACCCTCTCCATTTAAACGACCTGTCATCAATGGCCCGCATGGTGCATAGGATGCCTTCCAGGTGATCGTATTCATGTTGAAGTAATTCGGCGAAGTCTCCTTCAGCATAGATTTGCTGTGGATTCCAGTTTTCATCGAGGTAATGCATCACCACCCGTTGATGGCGCTTCACTCTGACCAATAAATTCGGGAAACTCATACAATCATCCCAAAGCTCAAACATCTCATCGCTCATGGTTTCAAACCGTGGATTGATGAGGATCAAAGGCTTTTCAATGTTAATGTAAATCAATCTTTTCATTATGCCCAGCTGTGGCGCCGCAATGCCGCGTCCGAAGTGGTATTTTGCCCGGATTTCCTCCATGGCATTATGAAGATCTTTTACCCAGCCTACGAGTAGCGGCAACTCTGAAACCTCCACCGGTGGACAATTTTCATACAACCTGGGATCCCCCAGTAATAATATATCTTTGAGACCTTTCATCGCGCAAGGTCATTTTTTATTGGATAGATCCATCCGGTCAATATAGGTCGCCAGATCCTTGTCTCCCCTACCCGACAAACTCAAAACGACCACATCATCTTTTCCAAAAGACAACTTTTCCAGCGCTGCAAAAGCATGGGCGGATTCAAGGGCCGGAATGATGCCTTCTTTTCTGGTCAGCAACATGGCCGCTTCAAGGGATTCATCATCCGTCACGCTAACGGCCTCAGCACGACCGGTATCGATCAGGTGGGCATGTAAAGGTCCAATACCCGGATAATCCAGTCCGGCAGAAATGGAATAGGGTTCAATGATCTGTCCGTCTTTTGTTTGCATCAGGAGCGTCCGGCTGCCATGGATGATCCCTTTGGTGCCCAATACACTTGTGGCGGCAGATTCCCCGCTGTACACTCCCAAACCAGCCGCTTCAACCGCAATCAATCGGACTCCGGTTTCATTCAGGTAATGATAATAAATCCCGGCAGCATTGCTGCCTCCTCCAACACAGGCAATGATGGCATCAGGATTTTCATGGCCAGTCTGTTCCTTCAACTGCCACTTCATTTCTTCACTGATTACTGACTGGAACCGTGCCACCATATCAGGGTAAGGGTGTGGTCCCACTACGGAACCAATAATATAGTGGGTATCCACCGGGTTGTTTATCCAGTCACGGATGGCCTCATTGGTCGCGTCTTTTAGCGTGCGGCTGCCACTCAGGGCTGGTCGGACTTCTGCCCCCAGCATTTTCATGCGGGCCACATTGGGGGCCTGGCGTGCGATATCCACTTCCCCCATATACACGATGCATTCAAGGCCCATTAACGCACAAACAGTAGCTGTGGCCACCCCATGTTGCCCGGCGCCGGTTTCTGCAATAATACGGTGTTTTCCCAACCGCTGGGCCATCAGGATTTGTCCGATGGTATTGTTGATCTTATGCGCACCGGTATGGTTGAGGTCTTCCCGTTTCAAATAGAGATTGACGCCATAATGCGCCGACAATCTTTTGGCAAAATAAAGCGGAGAGGGCCGGCCCACGTAATTTTTCAGCAAATCTTTAAATTCTTCCTGGAAGGAAGGCTCCTGCATCAACCGAATGTAATTTTGTCTCAGCTCCTCTACATTCGGATATAACATCTCGGGGATGAAAGCGCCGCCAAATTCCCCGTAATAACCTCTTTCGTTTACAGCAATCATACTATTTGTTTTTCACGAAGATCAACGCGTCTGACTCGTGTATTTTATTTTCTCAATTTTTGAATAAATGTTTCAACAATATTCAGATCCTTTATCCCTGGTTCCAACTCAAAGCGGCTGTTGATATCCACACCTGCCAGCTGGGGAATGGCGAGTTTGCCAATGGCCTCGACATCCTCCGGTCCAATACCTCCACTCAGCAAAAATGGAGTAAGCCCTTTATATCTTTCCAGGACGGCCCAGTCAAACTTATGCCCCGAACCACCACGCACCTCACTTTTGGTATCAAAAAGAAAATAGGTACACAACCCTTCATAAGCGCGGGTATCCGAAAAATCAAAAGCCTCCTCCACCTGGAAGGCCTTGATAAATTCTGCCCTCCTGATAGAACTAAAGTTCCAGTAATCCTGGATTTCCCTGCAATATTCCGGACTTTCAGTACCGTGTAACTGGACAAAATCGAGTTTAAAATCATGCACGGCATTCAATACATAGTCTATCTTGGCATCGACAAAAACGCCTACACGTTTAATCTCTCCAAAAAGTGCTTCGTTTTGATCCATCCATTTGGAAAGTTTTTTTTCCTCCACCATCCGGGGCGATTTGCGATATAAAATAAATCCCACCATGTCTGGAGCGAATTTTAATACCCCTTTAATATTCTCCGGCTCTTTAAGCCCGCATACTTTTATTTTCATAGTTATCGGTTAGTTTTTTTTGAACCTGGACAAAGATATAGAAACATCCTCAATCAAAGTTTTACAGGCGAGCCCGGGATCTTCCTGTTTCATAAAATATTCTCCGATCAAAAATCCCCGAAATCCTGCGTCACTCAAGGTAGCAATAGCCCTGGCATTATCCAGCCCACTTTCAGAAATTTTAACAAAATCATCCGGAATTTTATCGAACAAATCCAGGGAAGTATCAATACTGACTGAAAAATCCTTAAGATTGCGATTGTTCACGCCCACCATATCCAGGTACGGGTTCAGTTTTTCCAGTTGATCTTCGCTGTGAATTTCCATCAGTACTTCCAGTCCAAGTTCTTTGGCAAATTTGGCCAGTTGGAACACTTGCTTTTTATCCAGGCATTCCGCGATCAGTAAAATCGCATCGGCTCCCAACGCCCTGGCCTCTAACAACTGGTATTCATCCACAATAAATTCCTTGCGAAGAATGGGGCTGTTATTCGCCTGCCTGGCCCGCAGCAAATTTTCATTGCTGCCGCCAAAAAATTCAACATCCGTCAAAACAGACAATCCGATGGCTCCGGCGGCAATATAGGCCGTTGTAACATCCTCCACCACGGCATGGCCGTTGATGAGACCTTTTGAAGGGGATTTCCTCTTGAATTCAGCGATGATCCCTGCCCCAGGGGCTTCTTCCAACCCTTTCTTCATGGAAAATATGGAACGGTGAAAAAGAGGACTGTTCACAAGAGTAGCCACCGGAAGGTTTTGCTTCCCGTTTTCCACCTCCTTCCTCTTTTGCACGATTATTTTATCGAGTATAGTCATTATTTTAGCAGTTTTTTTAGGGTCTGAAGCGCTTTTCCACTTTCAATACTTTCCCGTGCTTCAGCCATGCAATCCGGCAGGCTGGTTTCAGGTTTTATGGTGTGAATGGAAAAACCTGCGTTAGCGATCACCACGTCTTTCTGCGCCACTGTTGCTTCATTTTTTAAGACATTGGTCATAATACCCCTTGCTTCATCGGCAGTTTCGCCCCCGTAAAGATCCTTTTCGGTATAAGTCGGCATGCCCAAGTCTTTAGGATAAAGCAATTGCTCTGAATTCCGGGAACGCCATTTAAAAGGCCCGGTAAGCGATATTTCATCATAGCCATCCAGGGCATAAACGATAGAAAAATGCCGTTCGGTTTCCTGCATGAGGTATTGGTATAATCTTGACAATTCAAGGTTATAGGTTCCAAACAATTGCCATTTGGGACTTACCGGATTCACCAATGGGCCCAACATATTAAAAAAGGTCTTCATCCCCAATTGCCTGCGCACGGGAACCACTTCCTTCATAGCAGGGTGAAAAAGCGGGGCATGTAAAAAACAAATATTTGCCTCTTCAAGTTGTCGCATCAAGGTGTCCTGCTCATTCGTAAATTGATAACCCATTTCTTCCAGGACATTGGAGGAACCCACATTGGAAGAAACCCCGTAACTCCCGTGTTTAGTCACTTTGTAACCCGCTCCAGCTATGACGAAAGCAGAAGTCGTGGAAATGTTAAAAGTATTCTTACTGTCGCCGCCCGTTCCGACAATATCAAAGGTTTCCATGCCCTTCACATCAAATGGCACACAAAGTTCAAGCAGGGCATCGCTAAATCCCTGTAGTTCTGCCACGGTAATCGGACGCATTTGATATACGGTAATAAATGAGGCAATATGTACCTCATGGTGTTCCCCCCGAGATATTTGCAGCAAAATATCTTTAGCTTCCTCCCGGGAAAGGATGGAATGATCAAAGAGTTTGTTGAGTATATTTTTCATCTTTTAAGTTCTTTTTATGCTCCGACACAATGGTCGAAAAAGTTTTTAAGCATGGTCTTTCCGTCTTTGGTCATAATCGATTCGGGGTGAAACTGGACGCCCCGCACCTTATATTCCTTATGTCGGATAGCCATAACCTCCCCTTTTTCATCAATGGCCGTCACCTGCAGGCATTGGGGAATATCGCCCTTCTTGGCTACCCATGAATGATAACGCCCCACATTGATGGTTTCCGGTAATGACCGAAAAAGATCACTGTCTTTTTCGACGATTTTAATGGGTGTTTCCATGCCATGATAAACCCTTTCAAGGTTTTCAAGATCCCCGCCAAAAGCTTCCACAATAGCCTGGTGCCCCAGGCAAACCCCAAGTATCGGCTTGCTGTCTGCATACCTTTTGATCAGTTCCGGCATGATCCCGGCGTCTTTTGGCAATCCCGGCCCCGGAGACAACACAATGGCATCATAGGCATCCACCTGATCAAGGCTGATGGCATCATTACGAAAAACATCCACTTTTTGTCCCAAAATTTCCTGGATATACTGGACCAGGTTGTAGGTAAAAGAATCGTAATTATCTAAAATAAGTATTTTCATTTCCCTTAAATATTTTCTGCTTCCAATAATGCTTTTTTCAATGCACCCAGTTTATTGTTGACCTCCTGCAATTCATTCTCTTCGTTGCTGTCCACAACAATTCCTGCACCGGCCTGGTAGTACAATTTGTTGTTCATACTCAGGAACGACCGGATGACAATAGCCTGGTTCATATTTCCTGATAAATCGATAAACCCCAAAGCCCCTCCGTAAAAACTTCGGTTCTGATTTTCGTAGGTATTGATGAGTTGAATCGCTTTGTATTTAGGCGCCCCGGAGAGTGTTCCCGCCGGGAAAGTATCCCCGAATACACGTATCGGGTTGGTCGATGGATCCAGTTCTCCTTCTACCTTTGAAACCAGATGAATCACATGACTGAAAAACTGGATCGCTTTCAACTGCTTAACCTGAATATTGGAGGCGTGCCGCCCCAGGTCATTCCGGGCCAGATCAACCAGCATGATATGTTCCGCATTTTCCTTGGGATCCTTCGCCAGATCGATGGCCCTTAAAGCATCATCAACACTGTCTCCGGTGCGCTTATACGTTCCAGCAATAGGATTGACCCTGGCTATGCCGGCTTCTATTTGCATCTGGGTTTCCGGGGAGGAACCAAATATCCGGTAACTCCCGTAATCAAAGTAGAAGAGATAAGGGGAAGGATTGATGGACCTCAAAACCCGGTAAACATTAAAATCATCCCCTTCATACCCATGGGAAAACTGCCTTGAAAAAACGATCTGGAACACATCCCCGACCTGGCAATGGTGCTTGCCGGCAACAACGAGCTCTTTGAAGGCTTCATCCGTCAGGTTACTGGTTTCTCTCCCTTTTAATTTAAAATTATGGGTGGAAAATTTTTGCCCGTTGATAAACCTGAGCAATCTGTCCATTTCAGAAGCCTCACCCGGCAAAAGATTTTCAAGCAGGAGCATTTCATCTTTGAAATGATTGATGCTGATGACAAAACGGTAAAAGCTGTAACGCAGATCCGGCAGATCAATACGGCGTTTTGCAGGTTCAAATTTAAGGCTTTCAAAATACTGGATGGCATCAAAATTGCAATGACCAAACAACCCGTTTAGTCCGGGGTAATCCTGCTCATAATCGACTTCGAATTGTTGAATAAAAGCCTGCAAAGCGTCTGGTACGCTATCCAGGTCAGTCACTGGTAATACCTGATGATCAACCGCATTGCCTGAAATCCTGATCTCACCGTTCTGCACCTCGAAGGTGGCCATGGCATCCAGTCCGATAAAGGAACGACAATCTTCCCTGCTTTTAAAATCATTGCTTTCCAGTAATACCGGATCGGTATAATGATCCCTTAGCTTGAGGAACAGGGAAACCGGGGTATTGGTATCTGCCAGTGTTTTATGGTAAATGCCCTTAATTTTAATCTTCGTTGCTGAAAGCGTGTTCATGAGTGTTTTGATTTAGGTCTTGTAATAAAAAAACGGCTTGCCAGGGTAACCTGACAAGCCGTTTTAATCTATTTTATCAAACAAAATTGGCGTATCATTTCACCCGGTCGAACGAATGATTATGCCACCACCAAAATTTTGTATTATTTAATTTATTCATCGCGAAAAAAACATTTGTTTTTTAACAGTGCCAAAGATATGGACATTTAAATTTAAAATGCAAATATTTATTTTTGTTTTTCATTCGCCTCCTTAAAAATGTTATTTTTGTACTAAAGCCAGGGCAAAATGCTTCAAGGGAACCATATTAAGAAATTTCATTTATTTTTTCCTTGTCCTCTTATTTTCCTGTGCCCTTAAAAAAAAACGATGGATACAACCCAAATAATAGCCGAAGTCAAATCCCTGCTGCTAAAAGGCAATAGCCAGGAGGCGCTGTCAAAATTGTATGCCTTTCTTGAAAGCGATGATCAGTATGATGTTTTGGCCAGTGAGGCGCTTCAATTGAAATCACAGCTTTCCAAACTCCAAAAAGACGAATCCCTTGGGCTGGTCAACTATGACAATGCTCAATTGGGCTATAACCGTATTGGCAACAGCATCACCCGCCTATGTGACCGATTGGAAAAGGGTGAATTGAAAGATCCACAAATTAAGGCCCGTCAAAAAACAGGGCTTATCATTGGTTCCACTCTCGGCGTGTTGCTTCTCCTGGCATTGGTCATTTTTAAAGATGCTATTTTCCCTGCTGATCCTGTAACCCCTCTTGAAACAAAGAGCCCCTGTCCTGATTTTGACAAAAATTCTCAATTCAATATTCTGCTTTTGCCATTTTTGCACTTCCGGGGGGAAGAAGTTCCTAACTTTGAGGAAGCTTACCGCCAACGCTTAAATGGCTATAAAAAACGGCTATCCTTTATCACGGATACAAAAATATACCAGCCCGGGGAAAATGAAAAGGTAGCCCCGGCAAGCGGAGAAGAGGCTGAAATATATGCCGGAACCTGCGAGGATACTATTAGGCTAATCATTTGGGGCAATTATGAAAATCTAAGCTCCACCCAAATCATCACCACGACATTTTATAAATTTTTGAACGTGGGGGATCATTTTGTCTTTAGCCAGATCAATATAGACGAGAACCTGGAGTCTGTCACCCTCAATTCCATTTCGAGTATAGTTACAGAAGGAGTAGCCACTGCGGATATTGAACAATTGCTCCTTGGAATCGCCGCTCAACAAATGGGAGATCCTAAGGCAGCCGTAACCCTTCTCGCCAATATAACGCCCCCCGATTCAAGCACTTTGCTGTTATGGGGCATGGCACTCGCCGACAGCTACCTGGAACAAGGTCAGAATGAAGAAGCCATAAAATCCTATGACAAGGTCCTGGCCCTCCATCCGGATTATCGATTTGCGCTCATCAACCGGGCCATGCTGAATTTTGAAACCGGCAACACTGCTGAAGCGGTGGAAGACCTGGACCGGCAAATAAAAAACGATCCCAAAGATCATGCTGCTCGTTTTTCAAGAGCCACCATTTATGTAAAAGAGGACCAGTTGGATAAAGCAAAAAAAGACATTTCTGTCCTTGAATCCGCAAATACCGAAAGAAAAAAGGTGATTCCCCTCAAAAAGGATTACGACCAAAAAGTGACCACCGAGATCCAACGAAAAAAAGACGCTGAAGAAAAACTGAAACAAGACCCCAATAACCTACAGGCACTCAATGTATTATCCGAATCCAGCATACGCCTTGGGGAATACAATACTGCGCTCAACGCTAATCAAAAAATTACCAACATAAACCCGGAAAATAAAGAAGCATGGGCCAAAATAATGTACATAAGCCATGAACTCAATCTCGATTACAAAAAGGTGATCGAAAAAGCCAACCAGGCAGGAGTTACCAATGAGCAGCTGAAATCATTCACCCCAAAGATATACCAGTCCAAAACACTGGAATTTAAAAAAATCAATCAATAAATTTGGCATTAGTAAATTTCAAACTACCGGTCATAGTAAGAGATGTTATAGTCGAAGGTAAAACACAGTATTACCTCAAGCCGCTTTTCATCCCCTTTCCCATTGCCGTTCATCCAAGGTTTTCAAAGGCCGTCAGCCAGTTGAGGCAAGAAATAAAAGTTTTCTTCCGTAATTTTAAAATGGACAGAGAGGAGTCGGACCGGCTGATGTGGTTTTTGTTCGCTCCTGATTATACCTATCGCCAGATTCCTTTTGAATTCAAGCTGGGCAGAGAATGGGTGAAAGGCATTTTTTCGGTCGTCAGTTTCAAATACGCCGGATACACCTTCCTTTATTTACCCTTGCTCCAGCATTATATGTTTATCGCTGAAACGAATGAAAAAGGCCATGTGGATATTGAAGGCCAGGCCAAAAAAGGAATCCGAAACCGTTTACAAAAAATAAAATCAGATTATCCCGGGGAATTTGATGCATCCGATTATTTTTCCGGCAAAAAAGAATTCATTACCCAGATGAAAGTCAACCTGAATGTGGACCAGGGGGCTTTTAAATACGACCCACAAAAAGCCGGGCCCCAATTTGCATTTATGTCTGAAGAAGAATCCTTTGAAGGGGCGGTGGAAGTGGAGAAAGTAGGTTTTGACTACAACAGCCTTTTTCCTGATGAACTCGGCAGAGCCTATGAACGGGAGCATGAGGTGGAGCGACTGGGAGAACTGCTTTATAATGCCAATAACATTCCCGTTGCCATTATAGGCCCTGAAGGGGTAGGCAAACACAGCATCTTAAAGGAAGCTGTGTTCCGTTATTTATCCAGACCAACCCCCGATGATTCCAGGAAACAAAACATCTGGCACCTCAATCCCAACCGGATCATTGCGGGAATGTCCATTGTAGGTCACTGGCAAAAAAGGCTCGAAGCCATCATCGAATACATCCGGCATCCGGAAGGAAAGCATAAACTCCCCGACAAATTATTGTTCGACAATGCCATTGCCCTGCTTACAGTGGGGAAATCTGCCGGAAGTGATCTCAACTTTAGCGACATTATCAAGCCGTATCTTGAAAAAAAAGGATTACAGGTGATCCTGATCGCCACTTTGGAAGAATGGAAGATCATTCAGGAAAAAAACAGGTCATTTGCCGGGCTGTTCCAGGTGTTGAGGTTACAGCCTCCGGACAACGAAACGGCTGTAAAAATCCTTTTGCAAAAACGCAAGCAACTGGAATTAGACAACTATTTGTCCATCACGATCAACGCCATCAGTCAATTGCTGGATCTTCACAGAAATTTCCTCCGCAATAGTGCGCTACCGGGGAGTGTCATTAAAATTCTTGTTCAGTTGGCTTCCAGGTATCGATTCGGCATCATTGACGCTCCTGAAATCAGGGAATCTTTTCGCAACTTTAGTGGGCTGGACCGGCAGCTCATCGAAAAAAACCGCACTTACCAGGAAGGCGAGATCAGAAGCGCATTGCGTGCCCGGCTTATTGGTCAGGAGGATGCCGTGAACGCCCTTGCTGATGCGATTCACCTGGCCAAAGCCAAACTGACCGATAGTTCAAAACCTCAAAGTTCCTTCCTGTTTATCGGCCCGACGGGCGTCGGCAAAACGGAAGCAGCCAAGGCCATTTGCCAATACCTGATGAGCGATGAGCAAAAGCTGATGCGCTTTGATATGAATGAATTTGTGGACGCCGGGGCGGCACAAAGACTGACCGGAACCGCCTTAAGGCCAGAAGGACTTCTGACCGGAAAATTGAGATACAATCCTTTTGGCATTTTGTTATTTGATGAAATTGAAAAGGCACATCCGGATGTCCATGACCTGCTATTACAGATTCTCGATGACGGAAGACTTACCGATGGCGCAGGAAGAACAGTGGATTTTTGTAATACCATTATCATCATGACCTCCAATATTGGCGCAGGAGACATTTCCCATACCCTCGGTTTTGGTAAAAGCATACAGGATATTCGCGCTATTTATACTAAAGCTGTTCAGAATTTTTTTCGCCCTGAGCTCGTCAACAGGATTGATAAAATTGTCATTTTCAATCCCCTTTTGCCCGAACACATTACCCGGATCGCTCAATTACAAATAAAAGAATTACTCAAAAGAGACGGGTTCGTTCAAAGGACTACCATTTTAAATATTTCAAAAGAAGCCCTGGAATGGGTTTCCGAACGCGGATATGATCCCAGGATGGGTGGACGGGCCCTGAAACGACAAATTGAAAATGACCTCACCAAATTATCGGCCGACCACCTGGTTGCAGCCAATGATAATACGCCCATCATTTTCCATGTATTGCTCCGCGACAATAAGCTGGTGCCTATCATTGAAAAGCTGGAATTCTGCCCTCCAAGGACCGACGACTGGCTTCCCCCAATGCCTAATTATTCTGATAACCCTCATGCTTATTATAAAAAACTTCAGGTTGAAATCCAAAGCCTTGACAGGAAAATCAGCCGCATGGAAAATCCGGACACATTGGAAGAGGACATTTTCGGAATGGATTATGCCACGCGGAACTGGCAGTTTTACCACTTCAAGGAACGCATTGCCACTTTGTCAGAAACCATCAATAACAAACTGTTGAGCATCAGCGGCCAATTCCAGGCACATTCAAAATTCCAGGCGCTCCGAATTAAAAAAGCAGCACTGGAAGCCATAAGTAACTGGCCGGCAAGAAACGGAAAAGATCGATTTATTCAGGAAAAATCACTGGAAGAACTCAGTCGGCACCTCAACCAGTTAATGCCCCTCTTTGATGGGATTTCCTCTGAGTTTATCAGCCATTTTACCGACGTTACCCTTACCGGAGTCCAAACCGAATACTTTTTGGGCCAGGAAAAAGAGAATATAGTGCTTGAATTTGAATCGACGATCACAGATCGGGGAGATCATGAAATCGACTTCCTCATGGACCTCTATGCCGAGCTTTTTGAAGGGCTTGATATTCAATTCCAGGAAGACAAAGTGAAGAAAACCCTTTCGGCCGAAGGTTTTGGACTTTCTCCATTATTTGAAGGAGAGGCAGGTCTCCAGCTTTTTTATGCCCCTCACCTGCCTCCGCTCCCTATCCGGGTCAAACTGCATGGGAATTCAAAACCCTTAATGAATCAGAATACCATTTTTCGTCTTTTTTATAACGGTCAAACGGTGCTGGACTTAAGAACCGGCTTCCTGAATGTGGCCAATATGACCCAGGAAGAATTCAAGTTGATTTGGTTCGGAGGCATAAAAAAATAAGTCCGCTGAGAAAAAACAAATTCATAGATTGTTTGTTAGATTTTACGATTAGATTTGCACCAAAATTGAATTACCTCCTTTTGCCGCAAAAAATGCACTAGATTAAGCTGGTAAAAGGTATTTTAAATTTACCATCATTACATGGCTACCATAAAATTTTTATTTGAAGAAGCGGACCACGATCCCATTACGGTTAAAAACGTAGTAGTGGGAAAAACGGTTCTTGAGATTACAGAAGAAAATGATATTCATCTCAACCACAATTGTGGAGGCGTTTGTGCCTGCAGTACCTGTCATATTTATGTAGAAAAAGGGGAAGAATTCCTGGAAGAAATTAGTGACAAAGAAGAAGATTTTATCGACAGGGCAGAAAATCCAAGGCTCGAATCCCGCCTGGCTTGTCAGTGTGAAATTCTGGAAGATGAAGCTTTCATTGAAGTGATCGTCCCAGACCAAAGTGGCATTATCGGTCACGAACACTAGGAAAGTGTCGCTATTTTTATTTTTTACATTCATCAAAAATTCTAAACAACAGTATAATCATGGCTTTTGAAGATTTTGACGATATGCCCATCAACTGGGCCGACCACGAAGATATAGCAATGAAGCTCTACGATCGCTTTGGCGATGACTTTACCGAAAGTAAAATATACAGGATCAGATTTACGGAACTCATGGACTGGGTGCTCGAAATTCCTCATTTTTCCGGAAAAAGAGAAGAATGTAACGAAGGTCATCTCGAACAAATCCAGGCAAAGTGGGTTTATGAATGGCGTGATAATCAGTAATTTTACTCTTCCATACACCTTTTAAACCCTTCAGGACATGAACCTACTCGAAGCGTTCAAAGATATTGATACCTTCATTTTTGATGTCGATGGTGTTTTAACGGACAGTAACTTCCTGATTACAGAAACCGGTGAGTTGTTACGCACGATGAATGTTAGGGATGGATATGCCATGAAACGGGCACTGGATGAAGGCTATCGTATTTGTATCATCACCGGAGGAAACTCAAAAGGAGTCACCATTCGTTTAAAAGCCCTGGGCATCGAAGAAGTCCATAGCGGGATAAAGAATAAGATTTCCACCTATAACCAGATCGTGGAACGCCTGGAATTGGAAGAAGGCGGTATTCTTTATATGGGCGATGACTTACCTGATTATGAAGTTATGCGTAGGGTCGGGTTACCTGCCTGTCCGGTTGACGCTGTGGAAGAAATCAGGGAGATCGCCAATTATATTTCTCCATTTAAAGGGGGAATGGGATGTGTGAGGGATGTCATCGAAAAGGTATTACGCCTACAGGGAAAATGGTAGATTTTCCCGGAGGAGTTAAAAACATTTTTTGAAAAAACCAACGATTGACCCTATATGCTACATTTCCTTCGACTGATAAGAATTCCAAACCTGGTGATCGTTGCCCTGACACAATCCATCATCTATTTTTATCTTATTCTTCCGGGGTTCAAAATTAATGACATCAGGCCTACCCTACCCATACAGCAATTTCTATTGTTTATCCTGGTGACAGTGCTCGTTACCGCAGGCGGTTACATCATTAACGATATACTTGACTATGAGGTTGATCTTATCAATAAAAGAGATGCCGTTATCCTGCATAAGAAAATAAGCCTGCAAACCGCAACCTGGCTCTATTTTTCCTCTAGTGCCCTGGGCTTTTTACTTGCTATTTATCTCGCTTTTTACATCCACAAGCCAGAATTGGTGGTTTTATACCCCATCGCCATTGGAAGCCTCTTTATGTATTCGAAATTACTGAAGAAAATGCCCCTGGCAGGCAATTTACTCATTGCTGCTTTTGCTGCAGGAGTGGCCGGAATTATCGGTTTTGCAGAATTTGAAGGACTTCAACAACTCATGGAAAAATCGCCCGAAACCAGTCTGAAAATTTTCGCTCTTTTGGGGGCTTATATGCTTTTTGCCTTTTATTCCACCCTGTTTAGGGAGATCGTCAAAGACATCGAAGACATTGAGGGAGATGTATCAATGAATTTCCGGACACTCCCCATATTAATGGGCATTGCCAGGGTGAAAAAGTTAGCCATGATCTTTGCAGTTTCACTACTTCTGATGATTGTTGCCGGCGGATGGTTAGCCTGGCCAGCCGTTAATTTTATTGGCCGGATAGTCGTATTGCCCGTGCTTTTAACTACGGGTATTTGGTCTGTTGTTAAACTCTACCAGGCCAGTAATAAAGCCGATTTTCATCATGTGAGCCAACTGACCAAGTTGTTGATGCTTACAGGAGTGCTTCTTTTATTGTGCATAAAAATCATTTAAAAAAAGAAGGCCTCAAGCGCTAAATGGGCGAGGAAAGGGAGCAATATTCTTCCCTTAACTTATTCGCTCATTATCGTCTTTGTTTTAAAACTTCACTAAAAAGACAGGAATGGATTTTCTCAATAAAAAATTAATTCTGGCTTCGAAATCGCCCCGCCGAAGCCAATTGCTAAGAGAAGCAGGATTTACCTTTGAAATAAAAACCCGCGAGGTGGAAGAAATTTACCCCCCGGATCTTCCCAAAAGAGCCGTGGCCGTTTACCTGGCTGAACTTAAAGCCAATGCGGTAAAAGATTTATTAGAAGACGATGAGATACTCCTTACTGCAGATACGATTGTTTTACAAAACGACACCATTTTTGGTAAACCGAAAGACAGGCAGGATGCTGTGAATATTCTAAAAAAGCTTTCCGGCAGTATGCATGAGGTCATCACAGGTGTCTGTCTTTTATCCAAGACCAAAACCAGCACTTTTTCTGTCGTTTCAAAGGTCTTTTTCGAAACCATGACGGATGAAGAAATCAGCTATTACATCGACAAATACCAGCCATACGATAAAGCAGGAGCCTATGCCGTGCAGGAATGGATCGGTCACTGTAAGATCTCCAGAATCGAAGGCACTTACTCCAATGTAATGGGATTACCCATGGAGGCCGTTTACCGGAAGTTATCGGAATTTTAACTATTCCTGGTAATAAAGCTGGACAGATTTCGTAATGCGCCAATGGAATAGCATCCGGGCAGTATTTTCAGAATATTTGGGATTTCTCAAAGGGGTCCACGCCATCACCGGACAATCTTTTTTTAGCAATACCACCGCTTCGTTTGTAGTGGATAATAACTCCAAAGCTTCTTTTTCACAGGCATTTTTATCCAACTCAGGTTGATCGGCCACCGTAAAGACTCCCAGGAGCACTATGAGGGTGGTTATATGGATCACCCGGTATTTTGATTTAAGATTTTTCAATACCAACAGAGAGGAATACCCAAAGAAAAAAAACATCCCCAAAGTCAACGGCAGAAAGGTATCTCTTCTGATGATGAGTGGCCTGTAATCCCTATATCCGCCAAGCGGCAATAACAACAGGTAAAGTAAAGAAAACAGGCCGAACCATTTTAAAAGCTGGAAATACTTTTCACGGTGATCACTCTTACTGATGAGAAAACTATTCAACCCAACCCAAAGCAAAATCAAAGGCATGCCCAGTTTCTGAAAAAGGACCCTGACAATGCCCTGAGGCAACAAGAGAAAGCTTTGTCCAATTGCAATAGACTGGGCAGAAAAATTTTCTTCATTATTTCTGCCGATATATAAAGAATACAGGCTGAAAAATGAAATCATAACAAAGTAAAAAACAACCCCTCCCGCATTTTTAGGGGAATCGAATGTAAAGATTTTGAAAGGGGAAAAGGTGGTCCCATTTTTTCTGCCTTCAAAAAATCCCCGGATCAGTAGCGTCAGGAAACCCAGTAAAACAATTCCAGGAACGAGAGGGCCGCTTAAAGGCAAAATAATGGTTAGTGAGCCCCAAACAAAGTGTTTGATCTTCGTCCATTTCCATGTTTTGGGATACAAAAAGGGTAAAAAGAAAAACAGGGTAAGGCTCAAGGGCAAGGCATAAAAAAAAGTGTACGTGACCGATTGCTCAATCACCCCCATGCTATGGTAATAATAACCGGATGTCTGGAAAAGCGGAGTGATCAAAACGGCTGCCAGCAGAAATTTTTCGGAAAGTAAATTGCTGCGCCCCGAAATCAAAAAGGCCAGTAATCCTATCAAGAATAATTGGATTATTGTTTTTGAAATAGCAATGGCCAGATAAACACTATCAACAGGATGGGTAATCTTTTGCAACAACAAAGGAAAATTCCTAAACAATGCGGAAAGGGTCCAATGCACGAAGAAACGGTTAGGAGCAGCGTAAACTTCATTGCCGGTCAAAACACTAACCCCCAGTGGATCTTTTAATACTTTTTCATAATGAGGGCCGGGCAGGACAATGGCCGTAAAATCACCGTCAACGGGCATGTGCAGGTGCTGTACAAAAGAATAACCCGTATCCAAAAACAACAGGAAAGCCAGGAATAATCGCCGTAAATGTTTATACATACCAGGCTCTTAAGGCTTAAATGCATTTTTTTTAACCACACCACGCACCAGTTTAATGAAACGAGGTTTGATTTCATTGGCTGCCAAAATCACCGATTCATGGGACACTTCCTCCATACCTGACATATCTGTCACAGCTGAGATGCCCAGCACTCGCATTCCTGCATGTCTCGCAACAATGGCTTCTGGTATGGTAGACATGCCCACCGTATCGGCCCCGAGGACTTTCAACATATGCATTTCGGCATGTGTTTCAAAAGTAGGTCCGGTAACCGCACAATGAACCCCTGTGAAAATTTCCAGGTCAATTTCATTGGCCACTTCCTGCGCTATGGTAATCAATTCTTTATCATAAGCCTGTAACATGTCCGGGAAGCGAGGTCCCAACTCATCAAAATTAATTCCCCTCAATGGATTTTCCGGCATCATGTTGATATGATCGCGAATGAGCATTAGTGCTCCGACGTAAAGTTTTTCATTCAACCCTCCGCAGGCATTGGTAACGATCAGCACCTCAACCCCCAAATTCTTCATGACTCTTACGGGAAAGGTAACCTGCTTCATGGAATAGCCTTCGTAATAATGAATTCTTCCCTGCATGGCTACCACTTCGACGCCTTCGAGTTTTCCCATGACAAGTTTACCACTATGCCCCGGCACGGTCGATACCGCAAAGTTGGGAATATCCTCATACCGGTAGTGCTCCGGCGACTCAAGAGTATCGGCCAGTTCCCCCAGGCCGGATCCAAGGATCAATCCAATTTTAGGACGGTAGGAAGTTCGGCTGCTTATGTAGGCAGTAGCTTCTTTTATTTGAAGTAAATAATCCATTGCAAATGTGGTTAAGGCAATTAAAAAATCCGGCATATCGAGCGCCGGACAAAAATAGGCAAGTAAAGGGATAAATGGAAAATTTAAAAAAATAATTGGAACACTCCTGGAAAATGAGAAAATATCTTTATTCTACTCCGGAGGAAAATTTTTCCCTCACCACCTCCTGGGCCAACTTTCCGCTCGGCGTGAATCCAGTGCCGCCACGATGATCATAATCAGCATAACTCGGCCATTTCCACCAAATAATGCCACGGCACCACTTTTCATCCATGATCTCATTGAGTACGATCTCGTAACATAAACTTTGTTCGGCTTCATTTACGGGCCTTCCATTTGCCTCTTCATGGGGTTGCATCCAGGTACCTTCAACGCTTCTGAAGCCGATTTCCGTAAATATCATGGGCTTTTGAAAACGGTTACAGACCTTTTCAATCTTCTGAGCGGTGCGCCTGAATCCTTCCTCAAGTTCGGCACGATTGGCTGATTTATTTTTACTCAAAGGATAATAACAATTCAATCCAATATAATCCAGTTCATCCCAAAAAGGGATGCTTTCAAATTCTTCTCCCCAGTTGGCCGCGTAGGTCATTGGTCCCGAATATATACCACGCAGTTTTCGTATTAATTTACGCCAGTCCTCCGGCCGGGCCTTTGTCGCTTCAGCAAATTCCACTCCTACACAAAGCATATCCATTTCCCAAATCTCCGCCATCAAAGCGTAGTGGCGCATCCATCGATAATAATAATCAAAGAACTGATCCCAATCCTGATCATTTTTCATTTTAATACTGCCCGGCCAGCCCCCCCGCATCCATATCTGGGGCTTCAACATAGTGAAAGCCTTCATTTTTTTGGCCTGCAAATGAGTGGCGACCACCGATTCATCGGTTTCGGAACCGGCTCTTCTCATGATCGGAAGGTAGGAAGGTACATCATCGGAACGCATATAAGAATAGGGCACTATAGCCAATGCGTTGCAACCCAGATTGATCATTTGCTGCATAGAATTTTCTGCCAGGCTAGAGCCATACCCGTTATAAATCCTGTACCCCTCGTGGGCAAAATTGAACCCCTTGAGCCAGGGGACGTTCATGTTTTTGTCAACAGCCGGAATCCTTGTATATTTTGAACTTAAAAAAGCTACCCATTCTTCCTGTAATTCATTAATTCGATCCGCAGCAATCGAAAAGGAAGCATATTGTGCTAAAAACAATTGCATGCCTTGTTTATTGATCAAAAAATCGACAAAGGAAGCCGCCGCGCACCCCATGATCAGATCAGATTCATTGGCAAACCATTCCTCATCCAGCAATTCACTCAGGGGTGGCAGGTTGTCCGATGTAAATAACCGTGCGGCCCAATAGTCATAGCCTTTTTTTTGCCAATCAGGATTTAAATATATGGCCAGGCCTTTTTCCAGCGCCGAATGAAGGGCGGTTCCCAGCTGCGAACGGATGATCAATTCATTTTCAGGATGCATTTGGTATCCCTCAAAAAAACCACCCACAACGGCGTAAGCTTTTTGATGTTGTTGATCCACATGGGCAAGGGTTGCGTTTTGTAATGCCAATCCCTTTTTCTCAATGGTAGGATATATGAGATATTCAACGGGGATGGTAAGTTTGTCCCCTCCTATCGTTTTTTTTAAAGTAGAAAAATTTTGATTGCATTTTTGAACGATTTTTGACATTTGATCTCCCGATAAAGCACTTTCTATGAAATGAAACCGAAAATATTCCGTTTCTATGGAAGAATCACGAGCCGCAACCGTTTCGATCATAGGCCACTCTTTGGTGAGATCAACATTCTCCAGATCGATCAGGGCATTGGAAAAATTGGATCCATTATTTTGGCAGGAGGGAAACATAATGAGTGCCATTATGAGTGTCGGGAAGAAATAATTTACTTTCATGGTCGAGTGTCATTGGTGTTCAGCTTCAAGCTAAGTATTTTTCAGCAATACTGAAAGCAGTAAGGTGGAAAAAATCAAATAGAATTTGTACATTTGCATTTAGCGAAAATTCGCTAATTATTTTTCATAGCCAAAACGATCTTATGAGTAGAAGAATAAAAAAGGTGGCCGTATTGGGTTCCGGTATCATGGGTTCCGGTATTGCCTGCCATTTTGCCAACATAGGTCTGGAGGTATTGATGCTTGACATTGTACCTTTTGATCTTAAAGAGGAAGAAAAAAACAACAAATCTGCCCGGAACAGCATAGTGGACTCAGCCCTCCGTACTGCCATTAAATCGAAACCTGCTCCGCTATACGACAATGCCTTCGCCTCGCGCATTACTACCGGAAATTTTGAGGATGATTTTAAAAAAATCAAGGATTGCGATTGGGTGATTGAAGTCGTGGTAGAACGCCTGGATATTAAAAAGCAGATTTTCGAAAAAGTGGATCAATATCGTCAGGCGGGCACGCTGGTCACATCGAATACCTCCGGAATTCCCATTCACCTGATGACAGAAGGCCGGAGCGAGGATTTCCGTCATCATTTTTGCGGAACTCACTTTTTTAACCCTCCACGATACCTTAGGTTATTTGAAATTATCCCGACACAGGAAACTAAAAAGGAAGTCATTGATTTCTTCATGCACTACGCAGATGTTTTCCTGGGCAAACAACCCGTTTTGGCCAAAGACACCCCGGCCTTTATCGGCAACAGGATCGGAGTCTATTCCATGGCCAAAATTTACCAGCAGACCACCGAACTCGGCCTGAGCATTGAGGAGGTGGACAAACTCACCGGACCGGTAATCGGTCGTCCCAAAACAGGGACCTTCCGGTTGGGAGACCTCGTCGGCCATGATACTGCCGATAAAGTGATGAAAGGGATCAGGGATAATTGCCCCGACGATGAGCAGGCAAAAACTTTTGTCACGCCAAAATACATGGAATTTCTGCTCGAAAACAAATTCCTCGGAGATAAAACAAGGAAAGGCTTTTATGAAAAAACAAGGGAAAAAGATGCCAGCGGCAGAACCATCATCAATGCACTGAATCTTGAAACCTTAACTTACGCCCCCAGTAAAAAACCGGATCTTCCAAGCCTCTCCCTTGCCAAAAACATTGACAACCTACCTAAAAGGATAGAAGCCGTTTTTAATGCAGAAGACAAAGGAGGACAACTGATCCGCAATTCTCTCGTAGGGCTTTTCGCTTACGCCTCCAACCGCATACCGGAAATTTCCGACAATATTTACAGCATTGACAATGCTATGAAAGCGGGTTATGCCTGGGAAATCGGACCGTTTGAATATTGGGATATTGTAGGGTTGAAAAAGGCAGTCGACATAGCCGAGGCGAACGGAGAACATGTGGCCGACTGGGTAAAAGAAATGATTGCTGCCGGGCATACGGCTTTCTACAAACGTGAAGACAATGTCCGCAAATACTACGATATCAGCAGTAAGTCGTATAAAATCATTCCGGGCACGGAAGCCTTCATCATTCTCGATAATTACCGAAGCAAAACTGCGGTTCATAAAACGACTGAAACCATTCTTCACGACATTGGAGATGGTGTGCTTTGCCTGGAGTTCACCAGTATGTACAACTCTATTGGAGAAGGCGTGTTGCGTGGCATCAATGAATCCATACAGGTAGCCGAGGAAGGAGACTGGAAAGGAATGGTCATCGGGAATAATGCGACCAATTTCTCTGTTGGCGCTAACCTTATGCTGATCGCTCAACTCGCCTATGCTCAGGATTATGACGAACTCAATATGGCTGTCAATTTGTTCCAGCAAACGACCATGAGATGTCGCTATTCCAGCATTCCGGTGGTAGCAGCCACACAAGGCTATGTTTTTGGCGGAGGTTGTGAGACCCTGATGCATTGTGACGGAGCGGCGGTAGCTGCAGAGTCCTATATCGGGTTGGTTGAAGTGGGGGTTGGATTACTGCCGGGAGGTGGTGGCACCAAAGAGTTTGCCCTCAGGGCCTCTGATGCATTTTTTGAAGGGGATGTACAGATTCCTACTTTGATCGAAAAATTCAAATCCATCGCACTGGCCAATGTAGCCACCTCAGGTTATGAAGGTTACAACAACGGCACCCTCATCAAAGGAAGGGATATTATCGTGACCAACAAAGACCGCAACATTGCCGAAGCGAAAAAAATGGTTCTTTCCATGGCCGATCATTACACCCAGCCGGTACCCCGAACAGATATTACGGTGCTGGGCAGGACAGGCATGGCTGCGCTTTATGTAGCTGCCAATGAATTGCGCCTCGGAAATTATGCCAGTGACCATGATATTAAAATTGCCCGAAAGATCGCCTATGTACTCTGCGGCGGAGACCTCACAGGGCAGCAGCAAGTCTCCGAGCAATACTTGCTGGATATTGAAAGAGAAGCATTCATGAGTCTGTGTGGAGAACAAAAAACAATGGAACGGATAGAGCACATGCTGAAAACAAATAAACCATTGAGGAATTAATTGGACTTTTTGGATTTATGAATCCTTTTTTTTAAAACTTTAATTCACACCATCAAGACTGCTTAAAGGACGAAAAATCCATAGGTCCTAAAGCACAAAATGTGTGAGCAAAAAAATAATCATGGAAGCATATATTGTAAAAGCATATCGATCAGCCGTTGGGAAAGCGAAAAAAGGCGGTTTCAGAAACTATCGTGCCGATGACCTGGCTGTTGACGTTGTGAAACACTTATTGGCCAACACGCCTGAAATAGATCCCAAGCTCATCGATGATACTATCGTCGGCTGTGCCAATCCGGAAGGAGAACAAGGATTCCAGATCGGGCGCCAAATTTCGTTACGTGCCTTCGGGAAGGATGTTCCCGGTATGACCGTGAATCGGTATTGTGCCTCAGGACTGGAAACGATTTCCATTGCCGTTGCCAAGATTCGTGCGGGCATGGGGCATATTTATGTCGCTGGCGGAACGGAAAACATGAGTGTGATACCGATGACGGGTTACAAACTGGCTCCTGCCTATAAAGTAGCCAATGAGAACCCAAATTATATGGTTGGCATGGGCATTACAGCAGAAGCCGTAGGGAAGAAATACGGCATCTCCCGGGAACAATCCGATGAATTTTCCTACCATTCTCATATAAAAGCAGCCAATGCCATTGACGAAGGCAAGTTTAAAGACGAGATCGTTCCCGTAACGGTCGAAGACGTTTTTGTGAAAGATAATAAAAAGGTCACCTCCCAACATACCGTGGATACGGATGAAGGCGTCCGCCGGGAAACCACCGTGGAAGCCCTTTCAAAATTACGCCCTGTATTTGCACAAGGCGGAATTGTTACCGCAGGAAATTCCTCCCAAACCTCTGACGGAGCGGCATTTGTGCTTGTAGTCAGCGAGGAAATGGTCAAGCAGCTCAACCTGCAGCCTATTGCCAGGCTGGTTTCATGCAGTGTTGCCGGAGTGGATCCGCTGTATATGGGCATTGGCCCCTGTGCCGCCATTCCAAAAGCCCTGGCTCATGCAGGATTAACCTTAAACGACATTGAACAAATTGAGCTGAATGAGGCCTTTGCCGCTCAATCCCTTGCTGTGATCCAGGAAGCCGGACTCAATCCCGATATTGTAAACGTAAACGGAGGCGCCATCGCACTCGGCCACCCGCTGGGCTGCACCGGGGCGAAATTGTCCACGCAACTATTCAACGAAATGCGTCGCCGCAATCAAAAATACGGTATGGTCACTGCTTGTGTGGGTGGCGGACAAGGCATTGCGGGAATTTATGAGTTGCTGAATTGATGCAATGAAGTTTTTGAAAATAATGCCGGAGTGCCATTCTTTTAAAAAGGGATGGCACTTTTGTTTTAAAGAATTCGTTTATTTAAAATTACTTTTAACCAAGAAAATATGAGTTTCCTCAAAGCAGAATGGCGTAAGCTGGCCATTGCGAATTACGAAATTGATCCGCTTATCCTTAAAGATCACGTACCTTTTGGTACCGAACTGGATTTATGGCAAGGCAAGTGTTACCTGAGCCTGGTCGGTTTTATGTTTCTCAATACCAAATTGCTGGGCATAAAAATTCCCTTTCACGTCAATTTCGAGGAAGTCAACCTGAGGTTTTATGTCAAAAGATATGCTGAAGGGGAATGGCGCCGTGGGGTCGTTTTTATTAAAGAAATCGTGCCCAAACCTGCATTGACCTTTGTAGCCAATACGGTTTATAAAGAAAATTATCAGACCCTGAAGATGGACCACCTATGGCAGGAGGATGAACATTCCCGCGAGGTCGCCTACCGATGGAAAACAGGATCCCGCTGGAATGAATTCGAGGTGAAGGCTTCCAAAATCTCCTCCCTGATCGAATCCGGCAGTGAAACCGAATTCATTACGGAACATTACTGGGGATATGCGGCTGTCAATGACAAAAAGAGCAATGAATACGAGGTCACCCATCCGAGGTGGCAGCAATACGAGGTTCAGGATTATAAAATCGATGCCAGCTTTGAACTTACCTATGGCAAAAAATATGGTTTTTTAGATCAAAGTAAACCCGTTTCCATCATGTTGGCTGAAGGTTCGGTTATTACCGTGGAAAATAAAAAAGTATTGAAAGGGTAAGAACTCTTCAGTTGTTTTTTTGTTAAGAATACTCTGCAATACTATTTTAATTAACCACTAACCCTTCATGCAGTAAAAGGAGAAAAGATTACCTTGGAAGCATGAACATATTTTCATATCTTTGTCCTTATGGAAAATACAGACAAAAAAGTCATCAATAACGATTTAGCTGAGAAGCTTGAACGTACAGCATTCATTCTCAAGACCGTAGCGCACCCAATGCGGCTAGGCGTTATTCACCTACTGGAACAGCATCCCAGGCTTTCCGTCTCAGAGATTTGCGACATGTTGGATACGGAACAATCCCTGACTTCGCATCACTTGCAAAACATGAGGTTGAAGGGAATTCTCAGTGTAAAAAGAGAAGGCAGAAGCATGTACTATTCGCTGAAAGAAAGAGATGTTTCCCTGATTCTGGAATGCCTTGAAAATTGTCAATGCAACATGTAATTATTTCCCCGTCTAAAAGCACAAACCAACAACTTTAAAACTCAATGGCATTATTCAAAAAAGGCTCCAAGGCCTACAGTATTTTGGGCTTTAAGTGTCCACGATGTATGGAAGGTGATCTGTATAAAACAACATCCTTTTCCTTTAAAAAATCCTTCGAAATGCATAAATCCTGCCGCGTTTGTCACCAGGATTTTGAACCGGAACCCGGGTTTTATTATGGCGCAATGTTTGTGTCTTATATTTTCACGGCTTTCTTTTCCATTGGATTCCTGCTCCTTTTCCACTGGGTTTTTGACTTTAGCCTCATGACCTCTTTTGGTATGCTGGTAGCTTTTTTTGCCATATTTTTCGTGGTGATTTTCAGACTGGCCCGTTCTATATGGATTAGCCTCAACATTAAATACAATCCTCCAAGGTAAGCTCAATATTAGATTCTGTAACCTTCTAACCAACCACCTAAAAAAAATGGATCATCACTTACTCCAACTCCTCCAAAAAAAATATCCTCAAATAGCGGAAAAAAGTCTGCAGGAGGAAATTGCTACCGTAGGAAAATTAATGCAGTTCAGTGCCGATGAGGTCATTATGGATTATGGGAGTTACGTTCGTTTTGTGCCCCTGATTCTGGAGGGTTCGATAAAAGTGTCCAGGGAAGATGAGGAAGGAAACGAGTTATTCCTGTATTACCTTGCGCCGGGAGAAACCTGCTCAATGTCCTTTACCTGTTGCATGATGAATAAAAAAAGTGAAATCCGAACCGTGGCTGAGGAAAAGACACAGGTTATTGCCATTCCCATCCGGTATATGGACCAGTGGATGGTAAAATACCACAGCTGGAAAAATTTCATCCTCATGTCCTATGACGACAGGATGAACCAATTGATCAAAACCATCGACAGCATTGCCTTTCAGAAAATGGACCAGCGTCTTATTGCCTACCTCGAAAAAAAGGCCAAAGCCACCGATTCTAACGTCATCAATGCAACGCACCAACAAATAGCCTATGATCTCAATGCCTCCCGTGAGGCCATTTCAAGGCTGCTGAAACAACTCGAAAAAGAAGGTGAAGTCAAACTGGGCCGGAATAAGATCGAGCTCATCAATGGATAAGCTCGAAAAAATAGGCGCGCTCAGAACCTTTTTTCCCATTTTTGACCAACTGGATCTGGTGGAGGCACTCGCCGAACACAGTCAGTTCATGAAGGTACCCAATGAAGTGGAAATTCTCCAAGAAAACATTTACATCAATGCCGTTCCGCTCGTACTCAAAGGTTCCGTCAAAGTTTCCAGGATAGACGAAAAAGGCCGGGAGGTCTTTCTTTATTACATCACCGCAGGACAATCCTGTGCCATGACCCTCACCAGTGTGTTGCGGCGGGAAAAAAGTAAGGTCAGGGCGATCACGATGAAGGAAACCCATTTGCTCACCGTTCCCGTGAATGTCGTATATGATTTCAACAAAAAATATCCCGGCTGGCAACATTTTATCATTGAAACGTTCAGTCTTCGTTTTGATGAAATGATCCTTACCATTGAGAGCGTTGCCTTTTCCAATATGCACGAAAGAATCATCCAACACTTGTTAAAAAGGGCTCAAAGCCAGCAAACCCATAGCCTAAATATCTCGCACCAGGAAATCGCGCTGGACCTTGCAACCTCCCGTGAAGTCATCTCCCGTATACTCAAACAAATGGAAAAAACCGGTTTAATTACGCTATCCAGGAACAACGTAAAACTCCATCAGTCACTTTTTGAAAGAAAAAATACTTCAAAGTGACAAAAGTCACCTACACTCCCTCTCTTTATTCCCTATTTTTATGCTGCATAATTAACCATGATGAACAAAGTATTAAAATTAATATTGGTTTGTATCCTCTGCGTCGGCATAATGTCAGGCCTGGGATTCATCATTAAGTATTTTATTATTAAATAAGCCTTTCGAATTCACGGAGGGTTAAAACCTTAGGATATTATGAAAAAGAATGTTGGTAACACAGACAAAATGATTCGTTTAATCGTTGCCCTTGTCATCGCAGTAGTATTGTTCATGGGAAAAGTCGCCATTGCTTCCACGCTTGGAATTATCCTCGCAATTGTAGCCGTAGTATTTGCATTAACGGCTTTGGTTAACTTCTGCCCATTGTACACGCTGGTGGGATTGAATACCAAGGGTAAAAAAGAATAGGGATTATAAAAAACATGAGTTCATCCCGAATTTTCAAAAACTGTCTGAAATAGAAATTTTTTGATTATTTGAAGTATTTTTTAAATGTAAAACCTGCCTGCAGACGCAGGAAGGCAGGTGTAAAACAAGGAATTTAAAACCTGCCTGCTGACGCAGGAAGGCGGGTGTAAAAGTGAGTGGGCAAAAGGTTTGGGTTTTGGAAAAAAGTCATTTTTTGTCGCAAAACACCTAACCCACGACCCAAACACTTCTAAATTTTGCGGTTACTTGTTTTAAACCTTGCCTGCTGCCGCGACGGAAGGCAGGTTTTGCGGTTTATTTCTTTTGTAAAAGAAAAATCCCGAATTTAATCTGATTAGATGAAATTCGGGATGACTCATGTTTAAAATCATTTTCTACCCGTTAGAACTCTCTACCTTTCAACATCCCATGCCAGTACATTCTGGGCAAGCCGTAAGCTTTCAAAGCATACATACTATAGCGCTCTTCTGCCTGGTTGAACGGGAAGGACTCCTCGGGCTCATTGGTATAACCGGAGAATTCAGCGAGGATAAGTTTGCCGTATCCGGTAACCAAAGGACAGGAAGTATATCCGTCGTAAGAAGCAGACAATGGCCTGCCGGCAATCATTGACATGATGTTGGCGGTAGTCGTCGGTGCCTGTTTCCGGATGGCAGCCCCCGTTTTTGAAGTCGGCAGACTGCTACAATCTCCTAATGAAAATACGTTTGGATATTTGACATGTTGAGTGGTATGCTTATCTACATTCACCCAGCCTGTTTCTGCCGCCAAAGGACTATTTTTAATAAAATCCGGAGGTCCTTGCGGAGGCGTGACGTGAATCATATCATACTTCATGGTCATTTTTTCCCCGGTAGCCAGTTTGACAAAATCCGCTTCTTTTTTATCGGCACGAATTTCCACCAGGTCATGACCGTAATGGGTCTCAATACCATAATTCGCAACCACTTTATTCAATGCAGCCGCATATTTCGGCACTGCGAAAATGCCTCCTGCTGCACTCATGAATTTCACGTCAACATTAGGACGAATCCCTTCGCGTTCAAAGTGATTACAGGCCAGGTACATAATTTTTTGCGGCGCGCCTCCACACTTGATAGGTGTGTTGGGTTGGGTAAATAAGGCCGTTCCGGATTTAATGGCTTTAATATTATCCCAGGTGCTACCGACAGTATCATAGGAATAGTTGGAACATACGCCTGTTCCCGGCTTACCTACACTTTCTTTTAGTCCGGGAATGGCTCCCCAATTGATCTGGATACCTGCTGCAACAACGAGATAATCGTACGTCACACTATCTCCGCCGGCAAGCTGAATACTGTTATGATCAGGATCAAAAGAAGCTACTTTGTCCTTGATCCAGGTGGCTCCCAACGGAATATAATCTTTCTGGTCTCTTTCTGAAATTTCTTTGGGAAATACCCCTCCGCCTACCAGCGTCCAGATGGGTTGGTAATAGTGCTTTTCAGAAGGATCTATTATTGCTACTTCAGGGGCATGTTTCTGATTTAAAAGTTGAGCAGCTACAGCAAGACCTGCGCTTCCTCCTCCTACAACGACAACTTCGTGATGTGCCATGATTTATATTGTTTTTCTTGTTTGTTAAAATGGATTCAAAATAATTATTTCAAAGGTCTAAAACCCAGATCCCGGTGTTTCATGTATTGGCCGAAAGCCTTGGCAAAATCCATGAGGAAACTCAAAGACTTCTGACGGTCTTCGTCCTTCATGGAACGCATCAGGCCTAAAGGTCCGCCTACGCGAGCCGGAGGCATCTCACTGGCTTTGGAGATGGCCATGGTCAGCCCGCTGAGAAAATCTTTCAAAGCATCGAGATCCAGCCCTTCATTGACGGCCTTTCGGATTTCCGAGTCAAAAGTATCAAGCATCATTGCCATCATACCCGGCAGTTGATCCGCAAATTCGAGCATGCCGTAGAACTTCTCCACCGTTTCCGGAGCGGTCAGTCTTTCCGACAATTCAAGTGCGGCCTGAAGCCGTTTGTCGATATCGATGCCTTTTTTCACGGCATTTTGATAGGTCTCATCGGCGATGTCGGCCACCATACTCACCATGCCGGGAGCCTGGTTCACCAGATCGAATAAACCGTTGAGCTTGTGGATCATTTCCGGTGCGGTCAGCCTTTCCGCCAAATCAAGTGCGGCCTGTAATCTTTTGTCAATATCAACCCCACGGGAAGTTGCATTCCGATATCCCTCATCGACGATATCGGCTGTCATGCTCATCATCCCGGGGGCCTGATCGACAAACTTAAACAAACCACTAAGCTTTTCTACCATTTCCGGAGCGGTCAGTTTTTCGGCAATTTCGAGTGCAGCATTGAGTCGCTGATCAATATCCACACCGCGTGCTGCGGCTTTGGAATATCCTTCATCGACAACATCAGCCGCCATACTTACCAAACCCGGTCCCCGGGACATAGCCATCGAAAGCCCCTCAACGGCTTTTTCGATCGTATCTATGCGATCCAGAATATGGTCTAAAGCTTTCAGGGTTTTTTCCGCCGCCAGCTTTTGCTCGAGCTGTTGCCCGGCTTCTGAATCCAGCCACGAAGATTGTCCATTAGTACCCATGTGCTAAAGTTTAGATTAGAAGATTAAAAATTTTATCTGATTGAAAATGAATCACCCGCTTTTAATTTATATGAAATCGAAAAAAGGCAGGAATTCAGCATTTTAATTCGATACAACTAATAACAAACATATGAAATAATATACATTTATTTATAGACTTTTATTTATTTTTTGCAACCATTGCCTGAATCACCCCTGATTTTCAGAAATATGATCCAGCCAGGCCTTATTTGCCAGGGGATCCAGGTGTTGAATCTTACTTCGGGTAGTTTGATATAATTCACTCATATCTAAATTCTTGTACACTTCTCCTTTGAGTCGATCCTTATACAACCATAAGGCCGCCCGGATGAAGTTTAAATTCGACTTTTTTTGATACCCTGAAAATTGACGGTTGCGGTTTACAAATTGTTTAAAGGCCTCTGCCAGGGAAAAAAAAGCTTCGGTTTGCTGCATTTCAAAATATACTTTTAACTGAATGATCTTGGCGGCGGCATGGTAAAAAGGATCCGTAAATTCGACTTCATGCAACAATTGAAGGGCCTTGTCATAGTCTTTTCTGGCAAAATGCAAGGCCGTTAGATTATAGGTGTACACATTAAATTGTTCATCTGGGAGCAGAGATGTTTTGTATTGATGAATAAATTCATCGGCCCAATCGAATTCGTTCAAACGCATGGCTGATGTAATGATGTTGGTATAATCCCACTGCGACAAATAACCGTTTGAGAATAATAACTCTTTTTGCAACAATACTTTATACAGAGAAAGGATTTCTGCGTAAAAGTGGGTTTGCCCCGAATTGATCTTTCTTACACAATAATTCAGCGCATAACTATAAACCGTATTCAATTCCTCGGGTGGAAATATTCGGTTATTTTCTTCCAAAAAATCCTTGAGTCCAAAATAGTGCTGCTCCTCCCCTTCTCTCAACATTTTCAAGGTGACGTAATACAACTTTAAGGCAAGAATATCACCGTAGTATTCAAATTTTTCCTCATAACGATCCAGCATATCTTCAACGAAATGAGGTTCATAACCGGCATTGATGACAATATTTCTACTGTACATATCACAGGCGATCCGCAGCTTATTGGCAAAATAATACAGGTCAAGCATGTCGCTTTTGGATTGTAAGGCCTTGTTATAAGACCTTTTATCTCCGCTTAATGACAAAAGATCCAGCACTTCATAATATTCATATTCTGATAAATAAAAATGATAATTTTTTACTTCAGATTGAGCTCTCAACTGGTCGTAACGCCTGGTTACCGTATTGAAATTTTGGTATTGCTCCCGACTGATCAGCTCCCGGGCCACAAGATTTTGCTGCAAAATCCGATCTTCCCGGAACCTGACAAATCCTAAAAAATCCTGCAATAATTGCAACAAATCGGAAATGACATTATTGAGTTTTATCTCCTTGTAATGGTCCTCTTTAAATATCTTTTTAAATACCCTTGTCTTTAACAACGGCTTTTTTTTCGGCTGGTCCATTGCTTTTAGCATTATTTCACACAGCTGTTGGACTTTCTCATTCTTGTTAAAAAAGGGAGAATGGACATATTCGCTGAACCTTTTACGCTCCTTTAAGTCAAGGGAAGAAAGGGTTAAAAAAAGTTTCGATTTTTCCATAATAAAATCTATATTTTAAAACAACAAAATAAAGATAATCAACATTTTACAAACAACAAATCATAAATTAATTTCTAGAATATTGATATTTTGTATTTTTTATTCCCTCACACTGCCGGTACATTTGCAACGTAAAAGTTATTTTTCCATAGACTAAAAGGTATTTTTGGAAATTCCGGATATTTTCGAAAACTCCTGCAGCCTGTAAAACTTATTTTAAACATGAAAAAAAGTACCCTATATTATTGGTTGACGAGCCTTATGCTGGCTATGTTAATCCATTTACCCAAAAGCAACGGACAGACCTTCAGCGCCTCTCATGTGGGGATCAATTCCAACAATGAAGTTTGTGTTGACATTACGGTAGCTGACTTTGAAAACATTATCGGCATGCAATTCAGTATGCATTACGATGATAACCTGCTTTCCTTTTCAGGGTTCAGTAATCTTTCTGCGCTGAACCTTAGCACGGCCAATTTTGGGAACATTACCTCCCAGGGAGCCATAACCTTTTCCTGGATTGACCCAACTCTTTCGGGAGTTACCCTCCCGGAGGACGAGATCATATTCTCCCTTTGCTTTTTTCCCAATACCGCCGGAAACGTCACTACGCCTATAAGTTTTGAAAATACGCCCACCGCGATCGAAATATTGGATGTCAATGATCAGATTTTGAATGGCGTCTTCAATAATGGCTCCATTACTATTTCCTCCACGGGAGGTCCATTGGAGCTGACTTCTGCTATCCTGACTGCTGAAATTTGCGGGAACTCAAATGGCAGTATTGCCGTGATTGCTGTCGGGGGCATGCCTCCTTACACTTACCAATGGCAAGGACCTGATGGCTTTTCCGCTACTGAAGGAAATATCGGAGGGTTATCAGCCGGGATTTATGACCTGACCATTGAAGACTCCGAAGGAGCCACACTTTTGGCCTCCTACACCCTGGAAAATGAATCCTTGCTGATTACTTCGGCAAATGTAAACCCGGTCGGATGTAATGGATCAAGCGGCAGCATTAACCTGGCAACCAACGGGGTTAATCCCTCCTTCGAATGGAGTAACGGGGCTACCTCAGAAGACATTCAGGTTTCGGAAGCCGGAACCTATACAGTGACTATTACAGAAGGAAACTGTTCCGTAACAGAAACCTACCAGGTGGAAGCAGAAGACGGATTGGCCTCTTATGCCTACGATTGCACTTATTTCAACCCTGGCCTCATAGAAGCCCAACTTCACGTTTTATTATGGTGTGGTGGGACTCCGCCTTATACATTTAGCTGGAGTGACGGAACCATAGAAACAACCAACGTCAACGAAAGCACCCTGCTGATCACCAACCCGTCCGGAATCCTTTACAGTGTTACCATCACAGATGAACAGGGATTTGAGTTCATCCTGAGTGATATGGAAGTAGGCTGTAGTTTCCCTCCCAATATTACCGGTTCAATAACCGATGTAAATTGCACCAACCAAACCGACGGAAGTATTGACATTACCGTTACCGGAGGCAGTCAGAATTTCTCTTTTTTATGGAGCAACGGGGCTACCAGTGAAGATGTTACGGGGCTTATCTCCGGTTATTATACCGTCGTGGTTACAGATAACGAAACCGGCCTCAGCGCGACAAAGGAATTTTTTGTGGCAGGTAGCCTTAACCTTGCTTATACTTATCAATGCCAATTCCCCTTATCGACCACCCTTTCGGTAATTTCCTGGACCGGCCTGGCTCCCATCACCTATGAATGGAGCAATGGATTTACAGAAACCGTCAACAATCCCGCCCAGGTCAATTTAAGCAGCATAACCTTCCCTATGGAGGCCGGGCCGGTAAGTTATACGATTACCGCAACGGACGCCACGGGATGTTCAGAAACCCTTGTCGCTGAAGTGGACTGTGAAAACCCTGAGAGTGATCTTTACTTGTCTGTTTCTCCGGAACAAACGAATATCCAGCAAGGCGAAAGTACCTGCATAGACGTAGTAGCGGGAAATTTCAACGACATCATCAGCATGCAGTTTACTGTTGACTGGGACCCTTCCCTGCTTCATTTTGAGGAAGTGACCAATTTTAACCTTCCCGGCCTGAGTGCAAACAATTTCGGAATGCCCCAAAACGATCAACTCACTTTCAGTTGGCTGGATCCACCCCTCGAAGGGGTTACACTCGCCAACAATACTCCCGTTTTTTCTTTGTGCTTTACGGCTTTAAATGCCAATGGAACGGCAACTGTTGAAATTACGGATACCCCAACCGATATCGAGGTCATAAATACGATGGATGAAGAACAAACCGTACAAACAAGCGGTGGCATCATCACCATTGGAAATCCGCCGGCAGGCCAGGGAGCCGTTTATATCACTTCGAATACCGCCATTCCCGGAGATATAACCTGTGTGGAAATACGCGCACTGGATCTTTACAATGTAGGAGCTATCCAGTTCAGCATGAACTGGAACCCGGAAGCTTTAAACTTCAGTGGAGTGGAAAACTTCCTCTTCGAACCTGAAACCAGCATTGCACTTTCCTTTAGCTCATTAACCGATGCGGCTGAATCCGGGGAGCTGAGGTTTGTTTACTTCTCCAATGACTTTACCTCGGGTTTATCCATCGCGGAAGATACCCCATTATTCGAGCTGTGTTTTGAAGTGGTGGCAGACAATGGTATAGAACCTGTTACGATTACCAATTCGCCCATTCCTATTGAATTTATTGGGATCAATGCGATCCCTTTAAACGTCTCTACTTCCGGAGGAGAAATTATCATTCTTGATCCGCTTTGGCCCGGAGATACGGATCTCAACGGTATTGTAGATCAGTACGATCTGCTCAACATTGGCTTGGCCTATGGAGCAGAAGGAACGGCAAGGATTTTGAGCACCGACTGGACTCCTTTTTATGTACAGGACTGGGGGCCGGCCACGCCACTGTCAGGAGTTGACTACAAACATATGGATACCGACGGTAACGGAACCATTAACACCCAGGATACCCTGGCCATTTCCCTGAACTGGGGATCGACCAATGAAAACTGGGACAATGACCCGGGTATTGCCCCCCAGGGCCCCACTCCCGGAACGACGCTGACCATTGATGCTCCATTTTACGTGGAAAGTGACACGGTAGCCCTGGATCAGACCACATTATTAAATATTATTCTCGGAGAGGAAAATTTCCCTGCAACCGGTATCTATGGCATCGGATTCACCATCACTTTTGATCCGGAAGTCGTAGTGCCCGGAAGTGTACATGCCCGATTTGAGAATTCATGGCTGGGTTCCATCGGTGAGAATCTTATAGGCATTTACAAAGAAGATTACGAAGCCGGAAAACTTCATGTAGCTGTTACAAGGATTGACGGAGCAGAGGTTTCCGGCAACGGACCTATTGGAGCCATGCAAATCACCATAAAAGATGTGATATTCAGAGGCAATCTGACTGAAGTCCCCTTCGGGATAGAAGGCGTTAAGATAATCAATTCGACGGGGCAGGAAATTTTGGTGCAACCCGTCCCGACCATCTCCTTTATCGATACCACCACTGATTTTAATGATCCTGAATTAGCCGAACAGGTAAGTATATTCCCGACTCCGGCCAGCCAGAGCATTTATATTTCAGCAGGAAATCTGGAGATCACCGCGATTGAATTATACAATGCAAATGGAGAACTGGTAAAAAGATCCAATAATGACGATTCTCTTTCTGTAAAAGAATTCACCTCAGGAACCTACTTCCTCAGAATCATCAGCAAAGAAGGAGTGATCATCAAACGAATCTCAAAAATATAATCCCATAAACGCGAAATTTCTCTGAAAGAGCCGCTTTCATTAGCGGCTCTATTTTAAACAAAAAAAAATTCAAACCATGAAAAATAAATTATTCTTCCTTTTAATATTCGTAAGCACCCTTGGTTTAAAAGCACAAACGGGTACACTTTCCGGAAGCATTACCTCTCCTTTTAGCGATCCGGTCGAGGTTACCACCATTAACTTGTATGACGCCAACGACAACCTCCTTGCGGTTACCTCCGGAGACCATTTCTCTTTCTCAGGGTTGAACCAGGGAGATACCTACCGAATCACCTTCGAAAAAAACGAAGCCCCACTTAACGGCGTCTCCACTTTTGATATGGTTCTGATCGTCAGACATATTCTTGCGATAGATCCCATTACTTCTCCCTATTTATTGTACGCGGCAGATATCAACAGCTCCACTACGGTTACTGTTTTTGACATGGTATTGCTCAGAAGGCTCATTCTGGGGATTGATACAGAGATGATGGTCCCTTCCTGGCAATTTCTGCCGGCAGGCATCAGTACATTTACCGGCAACTATACTTTAAACGAGGTGGAAGTGGAAATGACGGCAAATGAAGTCATCCAGGATATAACAGGATTTAAAATGGGGGACATAAACGGTAGCGCTGTTCCGAATTAAGGCAAAATATTATGGCGTTGCAGGTTGCAGGGTTTTTTAATATGGCCCCTGTATCCTGCAACCTATAATAAACGAGGGATGCAGGTTTTTGAAAAAATACAATTGTCTGTGCCCTGAAATTCCGAATACTTCCCCTTTTTTAAAAAGCATTCTTCGCCCGCTCGGCATCCCGGTAATTTCGTTGATAAGGCAGTTTGAGGAATCCGAAAGTCCCTCCTTTGGCGCGGATGTAAAAGCTGAATGCCTGGCGATCGGGTGTCCAGTTGAAGCCGGCTTCCCAACAGTGAATATCGCGTCTGAAACCGATATCAGGATAAGTCAAACGCTTATTGATAAAATCATAACCGATTTGCCCGATTGTGATTTGCCAGTTTTTTGTTAGCTTAATATTCCCCCTTACGTCCACAGAATTGGTACTGATGATCAGGGTATCCTTATCCTGATAGGTACGCTCCCATCGAGCCCCCATATTATGAGCAATTCTAAAATTGTCAAACAAACTCAGGAAATCGTCTTCCTCTTGTTGTTGTTGTTCATCCCGCCTGTCTTCCACCACTTCAGGATCCTTGCCCTGGAATAATTCCCTTATTTTGGAAACGGTCAATCCAGTGTTCAAGGAGAAAGTTCCTCCCATAAACTGGAGTAATTTTCCTGTTTCTTTATAATACAATTTTTCCACCCTCGTTCTGCTTGTCTGTTCCTCGTTCACTTCATTTAGGTATGGATCCCAGCTGAACCTGAAGGCAAAATTGGTCAACCCTTTAAAAAGCCGGGTGCGACCACTGGCAGAGACCACGCTCCATTGGTATTCCGGTTGGGCAAAATTGTAACTTCCCCCAATATTGATGCTTTCAAATATTTTGATCTTCCTATCGATGGAATCCTTTTTCGAAAAATACTTGGCTTCAAAATTATTCACAAACCCGTAGGTCAGCCTCATTTGTTTTCCGTTATCCGAAGGAGATCCATAAATGCCATTATCAAAAATAGAATAGGGATTATCGTTGTATTTATCGGGAGTGGAGAAATCTCTTTCCTGCCTGAACCAATGGGCATTGGAAGAATAATCAGGTGAATAACTAATACCAATACTCGGTTTAATCACATGGCGGAAGCCTTTTAACCGTCCTCTTTTAAATCGAATGGTACCGAAAATCTGGGTATTGACCGATGCCGATATGTCAAGGGTTCGGAAGGATTCAAATCCGGTAACCAGGGTATCCTTGGCAAATCCGTAAGACAAGGTATCCCTGGTGATTACACCTGTGCCGCTGGTATCCACCTTTACATTCAACTGCTCAATTTGATCTTTATTCAATGATTTCCAGTACCACACTTCCTGATATTGTACGCTGGGATTGAAATTGAAATATTTCAGTAACTTAAATGAAGTTCCCGACGTAATATTTTGCTTCATCCCATACCTGGCGTCATCAAGGGTTTGTTTGGTAAAAAAAGTGGAATCCACCCCGGTAAAAGTACTTTTGGCTTCGGAGGTGTATTTAAGGGTAATATCCTCATACCATTTAGCCTGGCCTGAACGCTGTTTCTTCCGGAATGGATAAAGCGTCTGCGTCTGGAAATTCAGCTTTGGAAAGTTTACAGTAATTTTTTTGCTGGAAGTATTCTGACTGTGGCTGAAGGAGGCGCTGAAATTAAAAGGTTTATCCCGCCAGTTTTTGGTAAAATTCAGGTTGGAGCTCAATGAATTATTCAATACATCATTGGCACGGTTACTGACGGTACTTTGGTAGCCATTGATCTGGAAGTTTACAGATCCCCCGAAATTCATTGTAGGATGTGCTGCCCGGTCCTGGTTGTGGGTCCAGCGAATGGAAAACGACTTGGAGCTGGAAATGGATCCGTCGCTCTCCTCCTCTACCCTTCTGTTGTCGAAGCCCAGGTTAAAACTCCCGCCGTATTTGTATTTCTTCTTGTACTGGGAGGCTGCCGACAGGCCCCAGGTTCCGGTAAAAAAGTAAACATTACTGCGAAGCGACAAGTTAAAATGCTCACCCAGGGGAAAAAACCAGCCGAGTCCTTTAAGGCCCATGCCCTGATCAGCGGAAAAATCAAATTCAGGAAATAAGAGCCCCGTACCTCTTGGCTGAGTGACTGGGAAAAAGCCAAAAGGCAACCACAAAGGAGTCGGCACCCCCATTACTTCAAGATTGAGCGGACCCGAAACCACCATCTTATTGGCAATAATCTTTTGTTTTTTACTATGTACCCCGAAGTGAGGTTCCTCGGCAGTACAGGTGGTAAAAATAGCATCTTCAGAATAAATGATGTCCTGCTTTTCTTCGGTGCTGTCTTTTGGAGGATTGCTGATAAACTTAGACCGGGCAGCGTGGATAATCACCTCCTGCTGCTGGGTAGTAATGTCGTAAACGATCCCTTTTTCGGTTTTGAAATTGTATTTCATACTTTTGGCCTGGAATTCCTGGGTGGCGTCTTTAAACACCGGAAAGCTGGCCATCCTTCCGGTACTGTCCGGGAGCCCGTCAGCCGTCACAATACTGGTATTCCAATCCAGCACAATGTGCCCGGCTTTGAGATTAATGGTTTTATAATCAACCGTTGCCTCTCCGTAAAGATGAATCTTTTGATTAATAATATCGGTTATCATGGAATCCCTGGCGGAAGAGATCACTTCGGCGTCGAGAGAATCTGAAGAAATAGTATACTGAAGCCTTGGAGTAGCAGGCAGAGAAACAGGGGTTGGGGAAATAGAATCCACCGAGATAGAATCCAATGGCAGGACAAGAGAATCCTGGGATTCTTCCAGATCATTTTTTACAATAAAGGAAGAATCTGCCAAAGGGCTAATCTGTGCTGACAATATTTTTGTTAACCCACAGAAAATAAAAATAATATATAGTAGTTTTGTTTTCAAAGAGAGAATTATCTTATTTTGCAAATTGTTAGCCGGGCAATTAAACTTTTTGGCGAATAAATTACTCTGGTTTAAAGGTCTCAAAAAACATATTATGTTCAAAACTGCATTCCTGATTCAAACGGTTCTTTTGTCTTTTTTGGCAGCCCCTGCTGTCGATTTTAACGTTTCTTTATCGTTTCCTTCACATTTACTTCAAAACAGTTCCCCTAAAATCAAAAACGATTCTCCGATTATTACATTGTCAGGGCACAAAGCTAATGATTTGACCCTAAATAACCTACCCTTAGAGACCAACAGCCTTTCTTTGGAAAAAATCAATCCACTTCCAGGCATCAAAATTTCTTCCTCCGGAATAAAAACTGTAGTGATAGATCCCGGTCATGGCGGGCACGATCCGGGTTGCCTGGGTAAAAAATCCCATGAAAAAACTATTGCACTTTCTATCGCCAAGAAACTTGCCGACGCTATCAAAAAAGATTATCCGCAGGTTAAAGTCATTCTCACAAGAGATTCTGATGTTTTCATCCCCTTGCACAAAAGAGCGGCAATCGCCAACAGGAACAATGCTGACCTCTTCATTTCGATCCATTGCAATTCCATGCCCCCTGGAAATGGTAAAACCAATGGAACAGAAACTTATGTCATGGGGCTCCATACCGCCCAACACAACCTTGATGTGGCCAAGCGAGAGAATGCGGCCATACTGCTTGAAGCGGATTACGAAAAAAATTATGACTACGATCCTAATTCTCCGGAAGGACATATATTGCTAAGCATGTTCCAAAATGCCTTCCTGGAACAAAGTATCCAGTTTGCCACAAAAGTGGAACAACAGTTTTCGGTAGTCACCAATCGGAACAGTCGCGGGGTCAAGCAAGCTGGATTTGTTGTCTTGAAGGAAACTACCATGCCCAGTGTGCTGATCGAAACAGGCTTCCTGAGCAATACCAGGGAAGAAAATTACCTTTATACAGATCAAGGGCAGGACCAGGTGGCAGAAGCCATCCTTAAAGCCTTTTCCGATTATAAAAAGGAGATAGAATCCTCTGTTGAAAATGGGTTGCCCTATGAAGTGGTTGAAGTAAAAACGCCAACGGTGGAAGTTTCTGCGCCCCAGATGGATAAAAGTGGAATTCAGACCAATAAAACCGGAAATGAAGTGTATTACACCATAAATGCATCGCCAAGTTACGAATACAATCCACCAGCTCGTCAGGAAAAATCTGCTGCGGATCAGGGCACTTCAAAAGAACTTAACGCTCAAGAAATTTTCAGGAACCAGGAACCCGAAACCAGTTACGCAACCTATCCCGGGCTTGATTACAACGCCCGCAGACCTTCGGCTTACACTGTACCGGAAACCTACTCAAAGAGAGATTCACGGGAAGCAGTGACGGCCAAATCGGGCATTGCCCCAAAAGAGGGAGTTATTGATTTCAGAGTACAATTGGCAGCTTCACCCTACCCATTAAACACCAGTTCCTCCCCTTGGCAAAACACCGGTTACCTCATCGAAATAATCCAGGAAAATAATTTATATAAATACCAGGCACGCAACTTCTCCACCTATACTCAGGCTCTCGAAGCCAAAATGGATCTCAGGAGCAAAGGTTTTTCGGATGCTTTCATGGTGGCTTACCAAAAAGGAAGCCGTATTACTATTGATGAGGCAAAAAAACAATTAGGCATCCAATAAGCGCTAATTTTTTTAATGTCATCGAAAAAACAAATCCTAAAAACACCCAAAAACAGGGGGTTGATCCTCAATCTATGGAATTATTTATAAAAAGAACCAACACTGTTCCAGTTAAACGCGCTGTTTCCTTTTAGAATATTTATCTTTGCTCGTCTTTTAAAAAAATGAACCAAAATAAGCATGGCAAAAGAAGTAAAAATCGGCATTCTCGCAATCGTTGCGATTGCGCTTTCATTCTGGGGATATAAATTCATCCTTGGATCAAATGTCCTAAAACAATCCAATTCGTATTTTGTGTTATATGAAGATGTGGAAGGTCTCCAAATCGGCACGCATGTGCGCATCAGTGGTATTCAGAAAGGGGTGGTCTCCGGCATAGAGCTGCTCCCCGACGACAGGGAGCACGTATTGGTAACCCTGGATATGGAAAAAGGAATCCGGGTACCTAAAAACACCAAAGCAGTCATTGTCGCTACCAGCATGATGGGGGCAAAAGCCATTATCATGGAATACGGTGCACCCTGTTCAGGGGATGATTGTGCAGAACCGGGGAGTTACCTGGCCGGCCAGACTAAAAACCTACTGGCCTCCATGGCAAGTCCTCAGGTCGTGGAAGAATACATGGATATCATCAAAACAGAAATGAAATCCCTGGTGGATTCTCTGAATAAGGCCTTGTTTACCGACAGCGACAGCGGCCTTGCGGAAATGATGAATGATCTAAAACAAACCATGGCCAACCTGAATTCAGGCACGAGCCAGCTCGATAATTTAATGAGAAGGTCTTCAGGGGACATTAGCCAGTCCCTTGCTAATATTGAATCCCTGACCAAAGAACTGGACAGTAAAAAAGGAAGTATCGGAAATATCGTCGACAATGCAGACAAACTCACCAAGCAGCTGGCCGATGGTGACATTGAAAACACACTCAAGGAAGTTAAAGCCGCCATTACGAGCCTGAAAGCTACCCTTACCTCTGCCGACAACACCCTCGGTGGATTGTCTCAGATGATGGAATCAGCCAACAAAGGCGAGGGCTCTTTAGGAAAGCTGCTCAAGGATGATGCACTTTACAACAACCTCAACAGCATGAGCAGGCAAATCGACTCTTTGGTCACCGACTTCCAAAATAAACCTTATCGTTACATGCCGCTAAAAAGCAAAAAGAAAGTAGATAAGTACGATAAGCAGGACGCTTCAAATTAAGTAGCAGCATTCATGGAAAAAAAATCAATAACCAACACAAGGGTTGGCATTATTGGCGGGGGACAATTAGGTAAAATGCTCGCATTGGATGCAGGTCCCATGCATATTCCGATTTATGCTTTGGATAAAAGCGCCAATTTTCCAGCAGGCCCTTATGTACATGGGTTTACGGAGGGAGACTTCAACAACTATGACGATGTGTACCAGTTCGGCAAGGACAAAGATGTCGTCACCATTGAAATCGAACATGTCAATACAGAGGCGCTCATTCGTTTACAACAGGAAGGGGTGCAAGTTCATCCCGATCCGACGAGTCTCAATATCATAAAAGACAAAGGGCTCCAGAAGCAATTTTACCACGACAATGGATTCCCAACCTCTTCCTTCAGGCTTTATCCCTCCGCTGAGGCCATCAAAGATGCGGTTCAGGAAGGAGACATAAGCCTCCCGTTTGTTCAAAAACTGTGTCGGGAAGGTTATGATGGCAAAGGAGTTAAGGTGGTTTCCTCCCTTTCCGACCTGCCGGAATTGTTACAAGGAGAAAGCCTGGTGGAAGATCTTGTCGACATCGACAAAGAACTTGCCATCATTGTAGCCCGGAACGAATCCGGAGAAACAAAAGCCTTCACTGCCGTTGAAATGACCTTCAACCCACAGGCTAACCTTGTGGAATACCTGCTTTGCCCGGCCAGGATTGATCCATCCATTGAAGAAGCTGCCGAAAAAATGGCCGCGTCTCTCATCAATGCTTTTAATATTTGCGGATTGCTGGCGATTGAATTTTTCCTCACCAAAAAAGGAGAATTATTGATCAACGAAGTGGCTCCACGCCCCCACAACAGCGGGCATCATACCATCGATAGTTGTTATACTTCACAGTTCGAGCAGCATTTGCGGGGCATTTTAGGTCTACCTTTGGGAAGCACAAAAATTAAATCGCCAGCCGTAATGCTAAACCTACTGGGAAAGGATCATTTTTCAGGGCCGGCCATTTATGACGGTTTGGAAAAATGCCTGGCTATGGAAGGAGTAAACCTCCACCTTTACGGCAAAGCAATGACCAAACCGTTTCGAAAAATGGGGCATGCCACTATTTTGGACGACAATTTGGAAACCGCTTTGGAAAAGGCCGAAGCCGTCAAAAAAACACTTCAGATCATTGCCTGAACCAAAATTTGTTTTACCATGCAACTGAAATTAATTCAACTGGCTTTTTTCACCGCTATCTCACTTTTGATCAACAGCTGTGAAGGAAATACTTTCAAGCAAGGTGAAATGCTTTATAAAAATCATTGTTCCGGTTGCCATATGGAGCATGGTCAAGGGCTTCAGTCACTGATCCCCCCGCTGGCAGGTTTTAACTATCTTGCAGAAAATAGAGCGGGGATTGCCTGTATCATTACCAATGGGCTAAAAGATACTCTCCGGTATGGTGACAAGGTATATAGTGAAGCAATGCTGCCCATTCCTAATTTGACCGATGCCGAATTAACCAATATCATCAATTTCATTAACCAGGCCTGGGGCAATGATTTTGGATATGTGAAAATCAAGGACGTTCAAGAGGCCCTTCGAAAATGTAAGTCTTAATATATACGCCCCTTTTAATAACCTCCTGAAAAGCCAATTCTTCCAAGCAAAAGGACGCAATTAGAATAAAAGTTATCTACAAGTATAAATTTGGCAATTTTACGACATCAAATTTTTGATTCTCCTGCGTAATAACAAAAAAGAAACTTATTTTTAGCACGAAAAAATTAATTACACGAAATATGAAGCGTTTATACTTTTTATTTTTCCTGCTCTATTCCGCAATCCTTGCCACGGCTCAGCCTGTCAACGATAATTGTGATGGAATTATTGATCTCGGGGTACCTCCTACCTGCCCCAACGATATGATCTATAATAATGTGAATGCCACGGCCAGTAATATTGGTTTCGGAAATATCCCTAACTGTTTTAATGGCGGCACCGTCCAAAACGACGTCTGGTTTATGTTCACCACGAGTGATACCATTTTTGATTATACCATTTACCTGGAAGGAGCTACCGACAATGGCAACTCCATTCTCAATCCGCAGATAGCTCTCTATCGTGGCGATTGTACCTTTGATGGTCTGTCAGAAATAGCCTGTATTTCTGCCGGTTTGAATGAAACCTACCTCGAACTGGATGTACTCGGACTAACCCCCAATATCCAGTATTTCATCCGGATCAATGATTATTCAGCTTCGGCCACACCCAACTGGGGGGATTTCCGCCTCTGCGTTGATGAACTGGAGCCGGTGAATACCATTGACGAAGGAGGATCAACGCTTTGTTCGGGTGAACTATTCGATTCCGGAGGCCCCGACGGGGATTACGGCAACAATGAAAATTATACTTTTACCATATGTCCTGATCAGCCGAATTCATGTATATTATTTACGCTTGATTACTACAATATTGAAGTTTCAGATTTCGGGGTTACCGACCAGCTCATTTTTTATGATAGCGACGAAGCGGATCCGGGTGCAGTAATCGCCAACCTGGCTGGTGATGGTTTCGATGGCGGCGGCGGCGGTGTTTGTTATATGGTTCAAGCCTCCAGTGGCTGTATGACCGTTCAATTCATCTCGGATGGCAGTAACGCTTTTGAAGGTTGGGGAGGATCCTGGCAATGTTCCAACCAGCCTTGTGAAGCAGTCAACCCGATCACCGTGGAAAGCGGTATCACAGAAGAACAAATACTCGACTTTATTACGACGCCACAAACCACTGTGACCATTACAGATGTGAATTGTGCTCAGGGGGCTTATGGTATTTTTGAAACGGGTGACAACTCAAACCTTGGCCTGGACAGAGGACTCCTGCTCACCAGCGGAGATCTTAACTGGGCAGTAGGCCCTAATGATGATGGCGGTGGAGGAAACTTCAACAGCAACAACGGATTCCCTGGGGATGCCGATCTCGACTACCTTTCCATTACTTTCGGGGACGGAGATTTGTCCAACAACGCCTGTATCATCGAAATGGATGTTTTTGTGGCGACGGACGAACTCGTTTTTGAATACGTCTTTGGCTCGGAAGAATACCCCGAATTCGTCAACCAGTTTAATGATATCTTCGCCTTCCTGATCTCAGGACCAGGTATCGCGGGAGATCCTAACATAAATAACCAGCAAAATATTGCTGTGCTGCCTGATGGCAACAATACATTCGTTGAGATCAACAGTGTAAACAACCTGGTCAACTGGCAATACTACCGCGACAATACCGGTGGGCAAAGTGTCCAGTATGATGGGTTGACTTCTGATTACCTTGGTGTTAAAAAGAGCCTTACTGCTCGTTCCGAAGTAATTCCTTGCAATACTTACCACCTGAAGCTGGCTATTGCCGACAGGGGGGATACCGCATGGGATTCAGGGGTGTTTATCTCTGAATTAAAGGGAGGGGCGCCCAATATGGCGATAAACTTCAATTCGGGTATTGATTACCTCATTGAAGATTGTACCAACCAACCGGATGACCTGGTCATCACACTGAGTTCTCCCCAGGCAGATACCGTTTCATACAATGTAGTTATTGGAGGACTGGGAACCGCTGAACTGGGTGTTGATTATTTACTTGACATCCCGGAAACGATCGTTTTCCCTCCGGGGGTAACTGAATTATCCTTCCCAATCACTGTGCTTTCTGACCTTGAGGTAGAACCTATTGAAATCATTCAAATATCACTGACCAGTGATTTTGGCTGTGGTTTGATCGAATTGACCAGTGTTGCCGTTGAATTACACGACGCACTTTCTGTAAATATTATCCCGGGACAGGATACCACTTTTGTTTGCCAGGGCAGTAATGCTTCCCTGGGCGTAACAGGTGCGGCAACCTATTTCTGGACTCCGGTAGCTGTTTTTAGTGATGCGCAGTCTGAAAACCCTACGGTCACTCCTACTCAAAGCATGTGGGTAAATGTGGTAGGTAATGTGGGGATATGTTCTGCAGAGGATTCAATCTATCTCCAGATTATTGATCCTGAAATCCAAATCAACGCCCTGGATCCTGTGGCTATTTGTCAGGGAGATAACGTTACTCTTGAAGTTGCTGATAACGTAAACCATACCGGGCTATTCTGGACTCCGACCAACAATATTGATGACCCCAACGGATCTCTTGTAACGGTTGATCCTTTGGTTCCTACAAATTATATTGCTACCGTAAATCTCTATGGCTGTGCTGTCAGTGATACGGTATCTATCAGCGTATCTCCGTTCACGTTCCCTGTGATGGCCGAGGATACCACTATATGTGAAAATTACAGTGTACAACTGGCCTACCTAGACCAACTGGGAACCACTACTTATTCGTGGACACCGGCCGAAGCGATTGATGATCCGTTGAGTCCGACACCTATTGGCACCCCGGATATCACCACTACTTATCAGCTTATTGCCATAAGCGCCAACGAAGCGTGCCGGGATACCGCGCAGGTGACGGTAACCGTTTTACCGGCAGACATAGCCATTACCAATCCGGATACCACTTTCCTCTGTCTGGGAGAAACCATCGACATCAATGCCATCACCAGTCTGGGCACGCCAGACAATGTTGTCTGGACTTCCAGTGATAACAGTGTTTCAGTCAGTGATGTGCTGTCCGTTACCGTTACCCCTCAATTGACGACTGCTTATTTCACGGCCTACCAGGTAGGGGCATGTATGGTATTTGACTCCGTATTGGTTCGGGTGGATTCTCTCCCGAATTCAACCCTCATTGCCATCCCTGAAAAGGATCCTTACTGCCCCGGTGAAATTGTAACGCTTATTTCCCCGACTTATGAACCGTCGGATTTTCCGGATATTCAATTGGAATGGTTAAATGGTCTTGGCTACCAGACACCTGATTCATTGTGGAATATGGTATTTATTACACAGGATAGCTTCCTGTACCAGAGAGTGACCCATAATAATGCCTGTCTGGACACAGCTTCCATTCTCATCAATGTCCAGCAACCGCCAAATATGAGCATTACGCCTGAGAACCCAACCATCTGCGCAGGAGATCAGTTGCAACTGATGCTTTCCTATGATGGAGAGGGCGGGATTGAATGGAGTCCGGAAGTCTGCAATGGCTGTCTGGATCCGGTGGTGAGCCCGACCGGTGTGACGACTTATACGGCAACCAGCGATGACGCTTGTCCTTCCTCCACTTCCGTAACCGTCAATGTCACTCAATTACCTATCATTTCGGTAATCGACGACCTGACGATTTGTGAGTCGGATAACACGCCTATTCAATTATACAACGGAAACGTTCAAGCAGGTGTCGGTTACAATTGGACCTCCCCTGATGATCCGAATGTCAACGTTTCCGATGCCATGTATGAGGTGAATCCCAATATGACGACAACCTATGATCTTGCGGCAGACAATGAATGTGGTACGGTTGAAGAAAGTGTGACGCTCACCGTGGTGGAAGAACCTACGCTCACTCTGAATGATATCCAGATCTGTCTGGGAGACGAGGCCGTACTTGAGGCTGTTTCTGATCTGCCTGGTGGAATTCCTGAAATTTTCGAGTGGAGTTACAACGGGGTAACCCAGACCGGCAACCCGCTTGTGATCCCGGACCTGGCCGCCACTACGGAGGTAACCCTAAGCTATTCCTATGGAGATGATTGTGGAACCCTTACGGAAACGGCGACCATCAGTGTTGTAGGGAACAATTTCAGCGTTTCTTTAACTGCTGAGCCTGATACAGTTTACATCGGAGGGGCCACATTGTTAACCGCCAATATCGAATCAGATCCTCCACTGGCTGCCGGTGCTGCCTATGAATGGTTCATGAATGGCCAGTCGTTAGGTACTTCAACAGTACCGACCTTCACAGCCACCAATATTCCCGGCGACGATAATGCTGAAATTTATCAAACCTTCAGCGTGACAGTTACTTCAGTGGACGGTTGTGAGAGAATGGACGAAACAGATGTACTTGTCTTGTTCTCAGCACTTCGAATCCCCAATGTATTCACCCCCAATGGGGATGATTACAATGATGTCTTCAAGATTTATCATACAGATGGTGTACAGGTAAAATCTGTACGCGTTTATAACCGTTGGGGACAAATGGTTTTCGAAACCACCACTGACGAAGCATGGGATGGAACTTATAAGGGCGAACCAGCTCAGTCAGATGTTTACATCTATACGACCATTTACGTTTTAAATGGCGATGAACTGGAAGAATCCGGAGAAATAACCTTGCTTCGCTAATCAAAGCTGAATACCATAAAAAAGGGGCGGAAATCATTTTCTGTCCCTTTTTTTATGGTACAAAAATATTATCTGAACGAGAGAAAATATTTTCGACGGTTATAAAATCAACCTCAATAACCAGGAAAACGCTAATCCTGCTCCAGGACAAAACAAGCTGAAGCTTTTGGCAGAACAATTTCTTACCCTTTTTTTCGTATTATTGTAAAAAATCCAATCACAATGCATGCTGTCACAGCCAAAAAACTATCCCTTTTCCTTATCCTTTTTTGCATGGGGTCCTTTTTGTTTTCTCAAGCCACAAAGGGAATCAAACAGATAGAAAAAGGTCAACTCGATGAAGCTTACGCCACCCTAATGCAAGGGCTTACAGATGAAGAATATATTTCCCTGGCACAGTTCGGAATGGGCAAAATCCATGCTACCGGAGGCTTTTCGAATTATAACCTGGACACTGCTTATCACTATACGATACTGGCCGAACAATCCTATCGGAAAATGAACTCCAGGCTTAAAAACAAGCTGAGTAAGGATTTTAATACCAGTTTGATCAAAAAGCAAAAAAAGGATATTGCCATTGCTGCATTCAGCGCTTCAGAAGAAGAAAACACCCTTGAATCCTGGGATCATTTTCTAAATTCTTATCCCAAACCGGGTTTCAAATACGAAAAAGAGGCTGTCCTGGCCCGCAATAAAATGGCCTTTAACCATACTGAAAAGACAGGCACCTGGCAGGCTTATGCCGAATTACTGGAAAAATATGGTTCAAGTCTTTCCAATCGGTCACCGGAGTTGTACAAAAAAGCACAAACCAGCCTCTTCAATCTTTATATCGAGGCGAATTCATGGGACAGATTTGAAACATTTGCGGAGGCTTTTCCCCAGAATTATTTTATTAAAAACGGAGTGCTTAACGCGCTGGACAGCCTTTCACGATCCAACAACATAAGTTCTCTGGATGATTTCATATTACAATACCGCGATACCCCTTTTGCAGCAAGAGGAGTGGACAGTCTTGCAGCAAAACTTCCGCGTTACGGAACGTATGAAGAAAACAAGCGCTTTGTCGAAAATTACCCCACTCATCCTGCAAATCAAAAAGTATGGGAAGCGCTTTATCTCAAATATCAAAAAACCAAACCCTCCCTTAGCGACCTGGAGCAATTTGAAAGAATGTATCCGGATTTCCCATTAAAACCGAGGCTTGAAGCCGACAAAAACCGGATAAAAGACGATATGTACCAAAGGGTGATCGAAGACGGCACCATTACAGGAAATAAAAACTTCATCGACCAGTTCCCTGATTATGAAAAGATAGATTCCGTCTGGCTGAATTATTATCAATTGTACAAAACAGGTTATCCGGGCATCGATTACCTGGAACGCTTTGGAAGCCTCAATCCTGAATTTCCCTTTCAGGATTTGTTGCAGACCGATAAAAGTAAAGCCGTTGACCTCATGGCTGAAAAAATATTAAAAACGGAAGACGTTGCCCTACACAAAGCCTTTGCCGACAATTACCCAGACCATGACAGTGCCAAGCCGGTACTGAAAGCATATTATGCTCTGTATAAAAAGGAGGCCAAAAACTGGGAGGCGCTTGAAAGTTTCAAAAAGAAATACCCCGGCTACCCAAACGTTGCCGAAATCGATAAAGACATCGCTTATTTCAAACACAACGAAGAAAAGATGGCTTTAGAGGCTATTGCTTCATCGGATAATCCGAAAGATTTTTTTGATTACCTGGATAAATTTCCGGAGTCTAAAAACACCCCCGAGATAACAGGTATGCTGGTCAAGGCGTTGTTGAAATCAAACGACAAAAATGCCATGGAAAATTATGCCCGAAGGTTTCCCAACGGAAAAAACAGGGAAGTCATTTTGAAAAACCTGTACCAGACTATTGCTTCCGAGGGCACCAAAACTGACCTTATGGAATTTATGGATAAGTACCCTGGCATCATCACAGAAGCCCGGCTGGAAGAAGATCTCCAAAATGTAAAAATAAAAGATTTTGAACTGGGCCTTTTCGATCCTTCGAAAAAAACGATGTACAGAACCTACATCAAACAAAATGCTCCGGAGGATAAAGCCTACAACGCCATGCGAAGCTTGATCAAACCCTTACTGACTGTAGAGGATTTTGATACTGCGGCCAAAGAAATGGAAGAGCTTAAAGCTTACTTCGGTGAGAAAAATGATAAATTTAATAAACTCTACACCATTCTCACCACGGAAGGGCAGATCGTACATTCGAGCAGTATCGGGGCAAACATTAATACGAAAAAGGCCATGGAATACGCTCCTATTATCAGTGCTGACGACAAAACACTATTAATCTGCAGAAACGAATCCAACGGCCTCAGGAACAATGAAAATATCCATATTTCCAAAAAGGAAAAAGGTATCTGGCAGGAAGCGGTGCCCATTCCCGAATTAAGTACTTTTAAAAACGAGGCTCCGGAAGCTTTATCTGCTGACGGAAACAGCATGATCTTATTCGTCGAAGGTAAAATATGCACCAGTGAAAAACAAAAAAACGGATGGTCCACCCCCAAACCTTTATCTGATGCCATCAACAAAAATTCCTGGCAGGCGGATGCCCGTATCACAGCCGATGGCAATGCTATTTTATTCGCATCGGGATCAAGCGTGTATGCTGATGATATCGACATTTATGTTTCCGTAAAAGATAAGGACGGCAACTGGACACAGGCCCATACTCTGGGCACCGTAATCAATACCAACAAAGCCGACCGTGCTCCTTATCTTCACCCTGATCTAAAAACGCTTTATTTTTGCTCCAAAGGCCATGTCGGTATCGGCGAATTTGATGTTTTTGTCTCCAAAAGACTCGATGATGGCTGGACCAACTGGAGCGAACCTGTAAATCTAGGTAAAGGCATCAATACGGTCAACAACGAGTGGGAATTCAAAGTGACTACCGACGGATCACAGGCTTATTTTTCAAAAGAGGAAACCGGCGGCGATATTGATATTTACATCGCAGACCTTCCCAAAGCTTACCAACCCGATAAGGTAGCCACCATTAGCGGGAGCCTCAAAGGAATCAATGGCGAGCCCATTAGCGCCGAAATACAATGGCAGGACCTCGAAACAGGGGAGATCGTGCAGATAACCCGCAGCGACCCTGCTACCGGCGACTTTTTTGCCACCCTGCCGGAAATTGGAAAATTCGGGTATTCCATCAAACACCCGAATTTCTTTCCCTTGTCAGGAAATGTAGATCTTACCGAAGGGGTGAAAAATTTCAAGCTGGAAGAAGACATGGTGCTGACTACCGTAAAAGAAATGAAAGAAAATCGCGTCAAGCTGAAACTCAACAACCTCTTTTTCGAAACCGCTAAATACGAGATCAAACCTACCTCCTACCCCGAGCTCGACCGCCTCGTAAACTGGATGAAGGAATATGCTTTGAGCATAGAAATTCTCGGACATACCGATAATGTGGGAGAAGAGACTGATAATCAATTGCTTTCCGAAAACAGGGCCAAAGCCGTCAAAGCCTACCTCATTGAAAAAGGTTGTGCCCCGGAAAACATTACAGCCATTGGATTTGGTGAAAAAGAACCGGTGGATAACAATGAAACGACCAAGGGCAGAGCCCAAAACAGGCGAGTAGAAATCAGGATAAGAGAGTGAAAAATGTAACAGAATAAATGTAAAAGGGTTCCCCAAAAGCCGGGGAGGGTTTAAGGACGATCTGTTCAAAAAAAGATCAATCCTTAAACCTCCCCTGACTCCCTTAACGAAATATGCCCTCCCAAATCTTAAAAATTAGCTCTGAACGAAAGGATAAAATTTCTCCCTGGTGCAGAAATTCCTGAACTATAAGGGCGATATCTTTGATCCGTTATATTTTCGATTCCGGCACTCACGCTTAGATTTTCCATGAATTGGTACATACTTTTAAAGTTGAGCGTACACCAGGAGGGTGCATAAGGATTTCCGTTGGTATCCGCTGCATAAATTTCCGGTTTCCCCTGCTCTTCAAAAGCCATGTCTTCAAATTTTCGCTCTCCCTGGTAAACAGCGTAAAACTGAAGGTTAAGTTTACTCGCTGTATAAGTAAGCCTGGACATACCATACCATGGAGCAGCATGTCGGGAAGGACTGGTGGTTCCGTCATCGAGTTCCTCCTCCCCTTTCTGGAAGTTAAAATCAGAAGAAATTCCAAAACCCATTGGCAGTTTTATCTCAATGCCTGCCTGGATTCCATACACATGGGCTACCGCCGCATTTTGGATGGCCTGGACCTTACTCAAAGTACCGTCGTACAAAATACTATCCTGTCCGTTTAAAATAAAGTCCCTTCTTACCAATGCATTTTGCAATAAGGTGTAATAACCCGTCAAATCTATCTTGACGGTTTTTCCGAACACTTTTGCCACGCTCAGGTCGACATTGTAGGCAAATTCAGGCTGTAGCTCGGGATTGGGAACAACCACCGCTCCTGGTTCAGAATCAAACACTTTTCCCACATCATCGACATTCGGGGCACGGAACCCCCTGGCCAGGTTTGAGCTGATCACCCAGGTATCCGAGGGCCTGTAAACAAATCCCAGGCTTCCAGAGACAGATCCACTGTTGAGGACTGCCGTAGAAAAGGGAAACGGATAAAATTCAGTGTCAAATACCGCATCCAGGACAAACTGGTTATATCGCATTCCTGCCTGAAGGATGAATTCATCAGATAATTTAAACTGGCTGTTGATATAAGCGGCCATGGACTCCCACTTTGACTGGGGATAACGGGAAGGGCCGGGTTCGCTTTTCATGGTGGAAATATCCTCGTCTATGCCTGTGGAGTTTACATCGTTGAGGACGTATTCAACACCATAGAACAACTTGTTTTTATTTCCAAGTGCTTTAAAAAAATCAATATTTACGGAATAAGCCTGAACCTGCTCTTTACGAATAGACCTGGCGTTCTTGTTGAGCGACCTATCGATGCGACTTTCTTCAAAGAACTGCTGTGCCAGGCGAATATTCATTTCATCATAAACGCTGTTTTGCCCCAGGTGATCAATACTAAAATGGTTCATCATCCATTTTTGTGGCCCGTATTTCCATTCGGCATAACGGGGCAAACCCTCTTTCAATCTCAGATGCCGATCATAACGGCCATAATCAGAGGTCTCGGAATAATGAAATCCGTATTGAAAATCCCATTCATCATTAGGCTTGAAGCGCACCTTTTGCATCATATTGATCTGCGAATATGCCGATGGATTTTGCACCCGGGGATCTTCATTTTCGATCACTACATCCATATTGTCCAGACGTTGTACATAATAAGGCTTAAGGTAATCCTCAGGGCCCTTGCTCCCCATGCGCAGATGATCGTAATCATTGGCGCTGAGGCTGGTGACAAAAGCCCATTTTCCCCACCCCACATTGACATTAAAATGGGCGGTTTTTTCCTCATTTGCCGAAGCATACCGACTGACGGCCTTCCCGGTGATCAACGGTTTTTCTGTAATGGAAAATTGAGGGGTCAGCGTTTGAAAACTCATGACACCGCCAATAGCATCACTCCCGTAAATAACCGATCCCGGTCCAAAAAAAACCTCCGTTTGTTGGATGGAGAAGGGATCTAGAGAAATCACGTTCTGGATATTGCCCCCACGGAAAATGGCTGTGTTCATGCGAACGCCATCTATGGTATACAGCAACCTGTTTGTCGCAAAGCCCCTGATCATGGGGCTACCTCCCCCCTGCTGGCTTTTCTGGATGTACACTTTCCCGGAAATATTTAAAAGATCTGCTGCCGTTTGAACATTTTGAAGGGCTACCTCCCTGGCCGAAACGGTAATCACCTTTGAAGGTAAATCACGGGAGCTTTGACGCCAGCGGGAAGCAGATACGACGATTTCATCCATATCCAAAAAGGAAGGTTCCAGCAACAACTCAAAAGAAGAAGCCTCCAATCCGGCATAACTTTCCGTGACGGTGCGGTAACCAAGCAGGCGAATCTGTATTTGCCCGGCATCTTTGAAAGCTGAAAGGTCTGCCCGCCCCCGTGCATTTGTGGTAGTAAAGACACTGGGATTATCGCTGGACAGGCTCACCAGTTCGAGTGGCTCTTCAGTATCTTTATCTTTAATGGTGATGGTTTGGGAAAGGGCAACCCCTGAAATTCCAAGCCATAACCCTAAAATGTATATATATTTCATTAGTCATTTTTAATTAAATGAATCCCCGAACGAATGTTGATCGCGCGGATAAATTCCCCTGATTCAGAATACACCACCGCAAGCATTGATTGATCCATATGATAATCAAATGAAACGAGCCATGGTTACTGTCGGGAATGCACAGTTTCTTAATTGGAAAATAAAATGAATCAGATAGATAAATAATCACCTTACCCCATGCAGAGCTTAGGAGGTGGGGCCGGTGGGGTCAAAAAAAGAATTGCATAAGGATCCGCAATGAAGTTAAATGCGGTAAACATTAAAGGAGGAGTAGGAAAAACGACCTCTGTTGAGGTATAACAATAGAGCGATTTCAGGTAATGAATCAATCGCTCTTTTTTTTCTTTGCCATCGGTATCGTTATTCAGAACATGGTTAACTAGCGTTTTTAGTTTTTGGTCGAGTTGGGTTTCTTCATGATCCCACCAGCACCAGTAGGTGATGGAATCTCCGGCCATTTCCGATTCCACCACATCATACATCTGGTTTTTATACTTAAATTCACCGGGACCTTTCCACTTAAGTTCAATACGGGCTTCCTTCTGGGATAATTTAAGTAAAACCAGCTCCTTTTTGTCCATACCTTGAAGGATCTGACTTTTGACTTCTTCCCGGACAACATTTTTCTGGTGATGCAACCATCCATAGGTACCCAAAACAGGTACCAGAAAGGTCATAACCAGTAATATGCCGAGCATGGATGGTTTCAATCTAATGTTACTTTTCCTGATTTAAACTGTTTTTAACTACAACAGGGAAGAAGTCAATGTAAATTTTTAATAAAATTACCATCCCTATCTCATAAAACAGGTATTTAGGTGCATAAAAAAGATTTAAAGGCATCTTACGAAAAACAAATTGCTGTATTGGAAGAAAAAAATTCCGAAATGAAAATTAGAATGAGCGAATACAAAGAAGACGGAGGAGAAAAATGGCAATCGTTCAAAATAGAGTTTAATCACGATATGGATGAACTCGGAAAATCACTGAAAGATTTTACTGTTGACAATGAACGGTAAATTTTATTGAGCCTGAATTAAGTCCCCTACATTTTTATACACTTTCCCAAAAACGCGAACGGCCGTTATCACACTGATATTGGTCGTTCTTTTATTCCCCTGATGACTCCGCACAGGTCAAAGCACCAATGCATCGGCAAAATCCTTGAACCAGTCCTTGATCTCATCCCTGGTGTCCCGGAAAGCATCCATAATTTCTGCTTCGCTCCCTTTTGCTTTGGCTGGATCAGGAAAACTATGGTGAATTATTTCTTTTGCACCGGGGAAAACCGGGCAAACTTCTGCGGCATGGTCGCAAACGGTAATCACGAAGTCAAAATCCATGTGAATGTATTCCTCAACGTGGTTGGAAGTCTGCATTGAAATATCCACTCCGTCTTCAGCCATAACTTTTACCGCCCTTGGATTCAGCCCATGAACCTCCACCCCGGCGCTAAAAACCCTTGCCTTATCGTACAAAAAAAGGTTCAGAAAACCTTCGGCCATCTGGCTGCGACAGGAATTGCCCGTACAAAGAATCAGAATATTTTTTAAAGGTTCCATACAGCAAATATAATAAAAAGGAATGGTCTTGTACCCGTGTGTATTTAAATCATGCAATAATTTTAAGGAAAAAAAACAGCCGCAACCCTTTACAGAATTGCGGCTATTATTAGCGAAATGGGATGTATCATCCGGATACATTCCGTGTGAAATTATGATTCGGTTAATCGCAATGATCAACGATAGATGCTATTATCCTTTGGCATATAGCCAACTGAAAATATTTTTGAACCTTTTGTCGGTCAAACAAAAGGAATCCCCCCTTCTTATAGTATGTGTTTTCCGGCAATTGCTTACCGAATGTTGATGTGTAGTATGCGGAAGTATAAAACATCCTTCCTTAAGCGAGGCCAAGGTACAGCAAAAGAATGTATATTCAAAAATTCAATGCGATTTATTTTTCAACAAAATACATGGGGGCATCTGCTTTGTTCTTTACAGGCAGTTTGCCTCTGAAAGTACAAGGGTAATTTTGGCCAATGGCTTCAAAAGTGGTCTGGGAAATATTGATCCGTCCCGGTTCACTGTTGCTTTCCATCCGACTGGCCATATTGACGGTATCTCCCCAGATGTCAAAAGCAAATTTCTGATTGCCGACTACTCCGGCCACCACAGGACCTGTGTGTATGCCAACCCGCATTTTCCAGTAAGGAAATTCCGATTGACGGAAACGGCTTTCGATAAAAGACATCATTTCCAGTGCTGCTTCCACGGCATCCCCGGGGTTGGTGTCATTCGGGGTAGGAATGCCTCCTGCACACATGTAAGCATCTCCAATCGTTTTGATCTTTTCCATCCCATGACGATCAATGATTTCATCAAAAGCCGAAAAGCAATGATTGAGTTCCTCGATCAACTCCCCTGGCGGCATGTGCTCGGTGAGGTTGGTAAAGTTGACAAAATCGGCAAACAAAACCGTCACCTTTTCGTAATGCCGGGGGGTAGCGGACCCTTTCTGTTTGAGTTCCAGCGCCGTTTCCTCCGGTAAAATGTTGAGCAACAATCGTTCCGACTTGGCCTGCTCCACTTCTATGAGCCTTTTTTGATTTTCTATTTCCTGCTTTTGCTTTTCAAGTTTACGATTGGTTTTCCTGGCAAAAAGATACCCGGACAGGATGAGCACCAAAATGATGAAAAGAGCCATCAGCAATCCATAGATGAATTTTCGGAAAGTATTTTGCTTTTCAATTTCAAGTTGCTGCAACTCACGTTCTTTATTAAGGGCTTTAATTTCCTGCTTTTGAGCCTCTTCTTCCGCGGCTTTTTGGCTCAACTCAAGCGCCTGCAGTGCTTCGGTTTGTTGCAAGGTAGAAATCCGCCTGTCTTTTTCAGCAGCATCAAGCAGTTGCTGGGTCAGCCGTAGTTCCTGTTTCGTCTTCAAGGCCTCCAGTTGTTCAATATGCAAGCGTTCCTCACGAATCTGCTGATCCCTTCGCAAAAGAGCGAGCTCACTCTCCTGCTGCGAGGATTCGAGCGCCAGATTGTCTTTTTCCAGCTGAAGTTGTTGAATCGCCAGATCCTGTACCTTTTGATTGACCAGCAACAGTTTTATCTCTTTTTCAGATCTTTCAAGGCTAAACTGATCCTGCAGCAACTTTTCCTGGTGCAATCTTTCTGACAACAACAAGGAATCGCGCAATGCGAGGTGCTTTTGATAAAAATCGAGTGCCTTATCGTATTCAAAAAGTTCTTCATAAATATTGGCTTCCGTTAAATAGGCATCGCTGAGGGTTTTCAACTCCCTGGCTTTATTCGAAGTATATAAAGCATCGTTATTTTTGAGCAGGGCTTCATAAAGCTCCCCGCGTTTTAGGTAGGCTTTGGCCAGTAAATTTTGAAGTTTGCCCACCTCCGAAAGATCTTTTTGGGCCTTAGCCTCTTGCAGTGCGGTCTCCAGAAGACGTACGGCGGCCAGAAACTGGTTGGCGTTAAAATAGGCAATCCCCAGATTGGTGTACAGTATGACCTTGTTTAACGGGCAACCTTCATTGCAAAAATCAACGGCCGTTTCAAATTGATCAATAGCATTTTTGTAATCTTTCAGGCAGTGGTATTGATACCCCAAATTATTGTGTACGATGGCAAAATGAGCGGTATCTTTAAAGTTATAGACCAACTGCTCTACCGCGCGATAATATTGCAGGGCATTGGTGGAATTGCCGCGGAGTTCAAAAACTTTGGCCAATTGCTGGAGGGTCTTTAACTGTCCGTCGTAATCTTCTCTTTGGTTGTAAATTTTCCATTCCCTTTGGAAATAAACGGCCGCACTGTCCAGCTCCTGGTTCTCAAAAAAAGCCTTTCCGATCTTGATCAACAAGGGTAATTGCTCCACTCCTTCCGGTCGAAAATCCATCGCAGCTCTAAAATAATTAATGGCCGCACCATAAAAAGATTCCCCGTAATAAATTTCGCCCAGGTGCAAATTGGCCTGGTAAAACTCCTGGTTTTTTTTCTCTTCGACCTGGCTCAGCAGCTCCAGTCCGTACCTAAGAGCCTGAACCGTATTATTATTTTCCTGGTAAAGTTCAGAGAGTTGTCGCAACCCCGCCTGCATGCTTTTTTGGAGCCCGTTGCGTTTGGCATCCAGCAAGGCCTGCTGAGACAACAAAATAGCCGCATAGGCTGCCTTTTCCTGTTTCGCGGCCTTCAATCGTTCCATGATGACACTATCCGTCACTTCTATTTCTTCCTGGCACCAAAGCAGGGCCGGAAAAAACAGGAAGGATATCAGGAAAATAAAAAAACGCATATGTGCCAAACGAATGATCATTGATGATTGATAAAAATTATTCTACCCTATAACTAAAGCCAATCTCCCAGGTACGCCGGGACTGCGGATTCCACAAAAGGTCGTCCTCCGTACCGGTAGCTGCGAGACCTGCGTATGAAGCATTAAAAGCGTTCCTCAGTTTAAAACTTATCTGAAAATGATCTGTCAGTTTTCCCAGCACTGATAGGTCGAGCGTATAATATCCAGGCAAGGTATCGTAATGCAGGAATGCAGGATCGACTATTTCAATTTTATTTGAACTGGAGGATACATAAAGGTTATCCAGGTAAAAAAAGATATCCTTAAGGGGTTCGAAGGAAAGTTTAAGCTGGGCCAGGGTTCTTGGTTGTTCATTTAAAAAATTCTGCGGCTCCGGCTCCCCGGACTTCTGTTCACTGCCCCTGCTAATGGCAAGATGGAGTGCGGCGTTAAAACTGATTTCAGGGATCAAATTTTTCCACATAAAAACCGATTGGAATCCAACGACCTTTGCAAAAGAATTACCTTCATTAAAGTACCCGAGGGTAATTTTTCGAATATTTCCCAAGAGATCATTTTCAAATTCAAAATCGGATTCAATGAGGTTATCCGTTTTGGTAGAAAACCAACTAATATCGGCATGAAATTTATCAGAAACGGTCCATCTTATTCCCCCTTCCAGTGACCGCGTAATTTCCGGTTTCAGCGGGTAATAGCCGAGTTCAATCCAGTCGTAATTACCCGTGGTAATGGTGTAGGAATTTTTGGAATAGTAGGTGGAGGGGCTTCTGAAAGCGCTGCCGTAAAACAACCTCAGGCTAAAGCCGGGAGTAAATTTAAACAACAAGGCCATCCTGGGAAACAACTTGGAATAGGAAAGAGTGGTAAAATCCGTTTTAAGCGTGGATTGCACCCCAAGCACTCCTTTTAGTTTATTCCCGTTGAAGAAAAACTGTGTAAAAGCAGCCAGCTCAGCATCATCTTTATGACCTCCACTCGTCACAGTATGATCTTCATAAAGATTGGGATAAGGCGTTCGGAGAAAATATTCACTTTTCGAAGCCAGTGCCCTGGGCGTAATTCCCGTCATCCATTCAATCCGATCCAGTAATTGAACATTTAAAGTAGCATCCAGTGACAGATCAATTTTCCGGTCATAGAGATACCGGTTCCCACTGATAAAGTTATCAAAATACCTGTTCAACCTCGACAGCCAGGGCACAGGCGACTGATGATCCGCATCGGTAGCCATAACAAGAGCCCGATTGAAAAGGCTGCTGACAATATGGTATGAAGAGTTTAGATCGGATTCATACATCAGGAAATTTGCTCCCAGTGAAAATCCGATCTTTTCGGTTTTTTTATTGTACCCAAGATGCCCCTGGTAAAGGTTTTCGCCAATAAAATTGAGCGGATTGGCATAAGAATATGCCGCCGGGTTTAAGCCCAGCGAGCTGTGATCACGACGGTACATATTGATCAGGATAAGATCAAAGGCGCCATACCTGAGTTCCATACCAAAGGACCGGCTTTGATGCGGAAGATTGCTGAGTTCCGGTTCAATACCACTGGTATCCTTTGACATATAATTAGGATGACTGAGGTAGAGGGAATCCTTGGAATAGGTGGCCGGATCAAATAATGGCCCTCCCTCTTCGTATATCCTTCGGTCTGAAAGGGAGGTGAAGTTGCCAAAGACATTGTATTTTAAAACGTTTTTACGTTTTCCGGCCTTCCCCCCGAAGAGAATATTCATACTGGAATACTGTTCGGCTCCGAAACTGATATCGGCCTTGGTGTACAGGGGGCGCTCTGATTCTTTTAGAATGATGTTGATCACTCCTGCTGAAGCATCCGCCCCGTAAAGGGCTGCCGCCGGACCAAAGATCACCTCTATCCTTTCCGCCTGCCTGATGGGCAATTGGGCACCGATGGGCATTCCTTTGATGCCAATGGGTTTGACAGGAATATTGTTGATGAGAATTTTAGTGTACTCATTGCCTTTCAGGCCCCTCATCAGGAACGTCTCGCCGTCAGTTCCTGACCCCGGCTGGGAAACCCTGATCCCGGGAACCATTTTGAGCGCATCCACTAAAGTGTTGTAACCGTTGTTCCTGATTTCGTCTTTGGTGATCACATAAACGGTGAAGGGTAAATCTTCCACTGCCTGCAAGGTACGGCTGCCAGAAACGACCTTTTGACTGTTGACTTCCATGATATCAATATGAATATCCTCCGCCGTCAGCCTCTCTGAAAAAAGCACGGTAGTATCTGACTGCCCTGTTGCAGCCAGACCAATTATCAGAAAAAAGAGGATGATCAAAATGGGTTTCATACTGGTTGCTCGTTGCTGGTTACTCGTTGCTGGTTGCTGGTTACTGGTTACTCGTTGCTGGTTACTCGTTGCTGGTTACTCGTTGCTGGTTACTCGTTGCTGGTTACTCGTTGCTGGTTACTGGTTACTCGTTTGCTGGTTGCGGAGGTGACGGCTTCTCCGGGGTGTGTATCCGGGAAGCCTTAAGGGATTTAGTAGGTCTGACTGGTTAAGAACATATTCTAGACCTCCACCTTATACTGCTGTTCCACCTCGAAGCGATCGAAAGCCAGTTGGATCAGTTTATCGATCAAAGGGCCGTATTCTATCCCCGAAGCTTTCCAAAGCATGGGATACATGCTGATCGAGGTAAAACCGGGAATGGTATTGATCTCATTGATGAACATGCTCCCGTCTTCCTTGTAAAAGATATCCACCCGGCTGAGTCCCTCACATTCCAGTGTAGTAAATGTTTTTATGGCAAAAGCCCTTATTTTTTCTTCATCCTCCCTGGGAATATCCGCTGGGACAACTGTTTCAGAGCCCTGATCATCGATATATTTTGAATCGAAAGAATAAAAATCATGATGAGCCACAATTTCTCCGGCCACAGAGGCTTTCGGATTTTCGTTCCCCAGGATGGCGCATTCGATTTCACGGCCTTTAATGAATTCTTCGATCACAATTTTTTTATCGTACTGGAAAGCCACCTCGATGGCTTTTTTGAGTTCTTCCTCATTTTTGGCTTTGCTTATTCCCACCGATGAGCCGAGATTGGCAGGCTTAACAAAACAGGGAATGCCGAGTTCCTTTTGAAAAAAGGAAAATTCCGGAATGTCCTCCCCTTTCCTTAAACAAATGTATTTTCCGATAGGAAGCCCGGCCTCTCTCAGTAACCGTTTCATCACATCTTTATCCATGCCTACTGCAGAACCCAGCAAAGAAGGCCCCACGAAGGGAATGCTGGCCAATTTCAACATCCCCTGTACACTGCCGTCTTCCCCAAAGGGACCATGCAGCACAGGAAAGGCGACATCTACGGACACTTTTTCATTCCCGTTGGAAGAAACAAAACTCCCTTTGGCTTCCAGTTGGAGTGATAATTTTCCGACAGGATTATCCAGCGTAAGTTTACCGGTTTGTTCCATTTCACTCCATTTTTTTGCGGTATCGTAGTGAAACCAGTTTCCCAGCATATCAATGCCAATGAAAACAAGGTCGTATTTTGATTGATCGATAGACCTGATTACATTTTTTGCTGAGCGGAGGGAAATGCTGTGTTCAGCGGAACGTCCTCCAAAAATAATGGCCACCCTGGTTTTCTCCATGATTGTTTAGATTTCAGTGTAAATAAAAATCGCCACAATATACGCAAGGAACCGGAAATAAAACACGGACGAATCAGTGTAATTTGATACCACCGTCAACCGTCCCCCCTTTGCCGTCAACCGCTAAAGCATTACCAACTCACGCCACCACCGCCACCGCCGGAAGATCCTCCTCCCCAGGATCCCCCGCCACCGCCACCGCCGGAACCGCCGCTACCTGAAGAAGTCTGTACGATGGGTATAATGGTGATCTTATCATTTGAATAAGCGCAATTCTTGCATTCGTGACGTTTCAACTGCTTCCCCGTTGAGACCGTCGTAGCAGGAACGATGGTTTTGGTAAAGGCAAGGAAATAAGTTTTAAACCCACATTTCGGGCAGGTGCTGAACTTTGAGTACCGTTTTTCATATTTCAGGATCAGAACATCCTCCCCGCTTTCGGTAACCCACACATCATAATCCACCGAACCGATTTCTTCTTCCACTATTTGTCCATGTTCCAGGTAATCATCTTCAGCCTCCTCGGATAATTTGGTCATCAGTTCGCCGGTAATTTTACTGTACCGGGGATTATTCCGCAATTGATTCATCTTTCTTTTGAGGTAATACCAGACAAACAGGAAGGGCAATGGGAAAACGATCAAAAAACCCCATAATCTCAATTTCCTGACATTCATGTATTTATCATAAAAATCATCCTTGGCCACCAGCATATCCCTGAGCCGCCAAAGCCACCAGAGATGAAAAACAAGACTGATCAACAGGTAAATTTGCAAGGCGATGAACAAGGGATTTTCTGCCCCCGATCCCAACTTGCGGCGGCTGCGAATTTCATCCACCACTTCTCCTTTTTCGAGAATCTCCTTCATTCGGGAAACAGCGGCGATCAATCCGGCCCCGTAATTGCCTTTTTTAAATTCAGGCACCAACTCCTGCATCCCGACACGATAACAAATGGCATCGGGCAGCACGGCTTCCAGGCCGTAACCGGTTTCGAATTCAGTACGGTGCTGATCCATAACCGTAAAGACGAGCAGTCCATTATCCCTATCCGCTTGTCCGATGCCCCATTGGTTGAACAATCGGGTGGCAAAATCTTTTGGATTTTCCTGTCCGATAGACGCTACGATGACCACCGCCACCTGCGCAGTGGATGAATCTTCAAGGCTGGCGATCAGCCGGTTAAGGGTGGCAATGTCGGAGGCCTCCAAAATTTGATCGGGGTCACTCACATAACCGTTACCTCCATTTTTTGGATTGGGAATGCTTTTAAGAGTAGAAACATTTTGTCCTGATAAGGGAATTATCAGGAAGGCCCATAAAAAAATAAGCCCGGTCAGTTTTTTCATGTATTTTTAATGAGTTAGGTTTTTCAAAACAACAAAAACAAACATCCGCAAAAAGCGATCAAAAGGCAAATTTTTTCGATCTACTGGTACATTTTTTCAATCTCCCTGCTGTGCTGCTCCATTAGTTTGTGCCGGATAAGTTTGTAGGAGGCTGAATACTCGCCGGTTTCTATCGACCAATCTTCATGACAGAGGAAAAATTTTCTCATGGTCTGGTAATTGGGTAATTTTTCATTCAGGTGATTGACCTCTTCCTCAAACTTTTCAATCACCCGGATATTATGGACCATAAACTGGGGAGCCGTCCAGTGGATTTTTTCTTTTTTACACCATTTTTCCAGCCAGGAAAAATTGGGTACAATAATCCCGGTCACAAAAGGACGCTGGAAACCGATGACCAGACAATGTTCAATAAAAACCGATTGTTTAAAATAATCCTGCAAAGATTCCGGGGCAATATATTTCCCGGCAGAAGTTTTGAAAATATCTTTTTTCCTTCCTGTGATCCTGAGAAATCTTTTGTCCACCATTAAACCGACATCCCCGGTTTTCAGCCATCCGTCATCCGAAAGCACTTCACGAGTCCGTTCGGGTTGTTGGTAATAACCTTGCATCACATTGGGACCTTTTACCCAAATCTCCCCTTCTCCCTTGTCATTGGGTTCGTGGATTATTAATTCCATCCCGGCCACCGGCATCCCAACGGTATCAAACCTGTTCATGCCCGGTTCAAAACGATTGGCGCTGATAAACGGGGAAGTTTCAGTCATGCCGTAGCCCGACCTCACCATGATTCCTGCTGCGGAAAACAGCCGGGCAATATCCGGGCTCAGCGCTGCGGCCCCCACGATGATGTATTTTATTTTACCGCCAAGGCGCGACTTCCATTTTCGGTAAACGAGCAGGCGAACCATGGCCAGTTTAATTTCATAACCCGGCCGAAAACGGTTGGTTTCCTGGTAACGTTTGCCTATTTGTATGGCCCATTTGATGAGCAGGCGTTTTACGGCATTTCTGGAAAGCCCCTCCTCCTTTAAAAGATCGTACATCTTCTCCAAAACCCTCGGCACAGTCGTAAACATGACAGGCTTCACGCTTTGAAAATCGGTCTGAAGGTTTTCACGATTTTGAACAAAATAAATAGAAACGCCAAAAACGATATAGGTGTAAGTAGTGGCGCGTTCGAAAATATGACTGAATGGCAGAAAGCTGATCACTCTATCCTTGTAGGAAATCGGCAATAGAGGAATGACCGACTTTATGGCGCTGACCAGATTAAAATGCGTCAACATCACTCCCTTAGGTTCTCCTGAAGTGCCCGAAGTGTAGAGGATCGTCGCCATATCCTCCGGCTGGATCCGGGCTTTCAGATCATTCACTACCTCCCGTTCAGCCTCGGTAATCTTTTTACGGTGAAAACCGGGGAAATAACCTTCCTCATCAGATCTCAGATGATAAAGCGAAATTGTTGAAAATTGCCGCTCAAAAAAAAGGCTCATTTTGTAGAAGAGGGCGGTATCGGCTACCACGCAGGTTTTGCAGGCCGTTTCCGAAAGGATAAATTGAAATTCCTCCCTGGTGGCTGTCGGATGGATGGGTACTACGATGACCCCCAATTGCTGGCAGGCGAAATCGAGCATCATCCACTCTGGCAGTCCCATCTTCGGTACAAAAGCGATTTTATCCCCCTTCACCCATCCGTTTTGATGCAGCCAATAAGACAAGACATCCACCCGTCGCTGGACTTCTTCAATAGAATAACTCACCCAGCGCCCGCGCTCATAAGTATTCAGTGCCTCCTTCTCAGGATACTTCTGTTGCTGGTAGGATAATATGTCGAATACCCGGGTAAAGTTCATGATGGTGCGGTGATAATATCAAAAGTATGAAAAAAAGGTAAATCCTGCAATTTATCACAAACGGCCAGGCGATTTTCCCAGTGTTGTTTAATTTGTCCCTATTGCTGAAAACTGAATGTTTTGAATACGATACTTTCTCCAGTCTTTAAAATCAAAATGCCACCATTCATATTCATAAACATTGAAACCATGGGCTTCCATTTTGTTTCTCAACAAATCCCTCATTTTCCGTTGTTCGTCAGTGCCTCCGTTGAAATCTGGATAAGAGCGCTCGCTCATTTCATCATACTCTCCCGGCATCTGAACTTCTTTTCCGGAAGAAATTTCATACAAGGTTAAATCTACGGCGCATCCCCTGTTATGTCGTGAACCTTCTTTGGGGTCTGCCACAAATTTTTTGTCCTCTTCCGGGGTGATATCCCAAAACATTTTGGTTACGCTCCAGGGGCGATACCCATCAAAAATCAACAACCTGTAACCCAGCGGTTTTAATTCGTTATTTACTTCAACCAGAGCCTCTGCTGCCGGACGCTGTAGAAAAGCTCTCGCTTCGGTATAGACAGGCCTGCCAACAAAATTATTGTCCGAAGCGTACCTGATATCTAGTTTAAGGGTGGAATCAAGTTTGATTAATTCAACCAGATCTGAATCTTTGAAATCCCCTTTTTCATGGGGCGGCTTTAACGCGCAACTGTAAAGGAGTCCTAAACAAAAGAGGATAAATGTGAATGGCAGGTTGTTTCTTTTTTTGTAGTTCATCATATAAAAGTAGCTTTTTTTAAATTCTTACCCTAATTTACAATATTTGCAGCAAAAGGTCGACTAGTTGTTTGGTAAATTAAGTGTATACAGGAGAAAAGCCTGCATGATAGATTTTATCAATAATATAATCGTTTAATTCAATAAAAAATTTAGTAAATTAAACCCTATCTTAGCAACAAAATAAATAAAAATTATGGATGACAAGAAAAATAAGGACATCTCAAATGGAGCTTCAGGCAACCAGGAAAGCAAGTGTCCGTTTACTGGTGGAGCAGTAAAGCACAGCGCTGGCAAAGGAACGTCAAATCGTGACTGGTGGCCCAATGCTCTGAATTTAAACATCCTTCGTCAACACTCTTCCCTGTCCAACCCAATGGGCGAGGACTTTAACTACGCGGAGGAATTCAAAACCCTTGACCTGGGTGCCGTCAAGAAAGACATCTTCGATCTGATGACGGATTCCCAGGACTGGTGGCCGGCTGATTACGGTCATTATGGCCCGTTTTTTATTCGCATGGCCTGGCACAGTGCCGGCACTTACCGAATCTCTGACGGACGTGGCGGGGCGGGATCTGGTACTCAGCGTTTTGCGCCACTCAACAGCTGGCCCGACAATGTGAACCTCGACAAGGCACGATTGCTGCTTTGGCCAATCAAACAAAAATACGGCAAGAAAATTTCCTGGGCGGATTTGATGATCCTCGCGGGGAACTGTGCACTGGAGTCAATGGGCTTCAAGACTTTTGGCTTCGCAGGAGGACGTGAAGATGTTTGGGAGACTGAGCAAGACATCTATTGGGGATCTGAAGGCGAATGGCTGGGAGACAAAAGATATACCGGTGACCGCGAACTGGAAAACCCTCTGGGTGCCGTTCAGATGGGCCTGATCTATGTGAATCCGGAAGGCCCTAATGGGAATCCTGATCCGCTCGCAGCGGCCCGTGACATTCGTGAAACTTTTGGCCGTATGGCGATGAATGACTACGAAACGGTTGCACTCATTGCCGGGGGGCATACTTTTGGAAAAACCCATGGTGCAGGCGATCCGGGTAAATACGTGGGGCCGGAACCCGCAGGAGCGAGCATCGAAGAGCAGGGCCTCGGATGGAAAAATACTTTAGGCAGTGGCCATGGAGTCGATACCATCTCCAGTGGTCTCGAAGGAGCCTGGACGACGACGCCTACGAAGTGGAGCAATAATTTTTTCTGGAACCTTTTCGGCTACGAATGGGAATTGACCAAAAGCCCGGCCGGTGCCCAGCAATGGATACCCAAACATGGCATGGGGGCCGATTCTGTCCCGGATGCACATGATCCATCAAAACGCCATACACCTGTCATGTTGACAACCGACCTCTCTTTGAGAATGGATCCTGCCTATGAAAAAATTTCAAGACGATTTCACGAAAATCCGGATGAATTCGCCGATGCTTTCGCCCGTGCATGGTTCAAGCTGACTCACCGCGACATGGGACCACTGGCGCGCTATATCGGTCCAGAGGTGCCGGAGGAAGTGCTTATCTGGCAAGACCCTGTACCTGCCGTTACCCATGAACTCATCGACGATAAGGATATCGCCGCGCTGAAGGGTAAGATCCTTTCTTCCGGTCTGACGGTATCCCAACTGGTATCTACTGCCTGGGCATCAGCATCAACATTCCGTGGCTCGGATAAACGTGGTGGTGCGAATGGTGCACGCATTCGTCTTGCCCCTCAAAAGGATTGGGAGGTAAACAATCCGGCTCAACTCGCTATCGTATTGGAAACGCTGGAGGGCATCCAAAAAGCATTCAACAGTGCCCAGTCAGGAAGCAAGAGGGTTTCGCTGGCTGACCTGATCGTGCTGGGCGGCAGCGCAGGCCTTGAACAGGCAGCTAAAAATGCCGGCCAGGAGGTCACGGTACCTTTTACACCCGGACGCGCCGATGCTTCACAGGAACAAACAGACGTGGAATCATTCGCAGCCCTCGAGCCGGCAGCAGACGGGTTCCGCAATTACTACATGCCTAAACATGCCGCCTCTGCAGAGGAAATGCTGGTGGACCGGGCACAACTTCTGACATTAACGGTGCCTGAAATGACAGTGCTTGTGGGCGGCATGAGAGTCCTGAATACGAACTTCGACCAGTCTCAACATGGTGTCTTCACTAAACATCCTGAAGCGCTTACCAATGACTTTTTCCTCAATCTCCTCGATTTAGGTACGACCTGGAAGGCGACTTCTGAGGCCCAAAACGTCTTTGAGGGCCGCGATCGTAAGACCGGCGAAGTCAAGTGGACCGGTACTCGTGCCGATCTCATCTTCGGTTCAAACTCGGAATTACGGGCACTCGCTGAAGTTTATGGATGTGCAGACTCCAAGGAGAAATTCCTAAAAGATTTCGTGGCTGCCTGGACCAAGGTGATGAATCTTGACCGATTCGACCTGGCCTGATTTCAGTGATCAATAGCTGGCCGCTATACTTTACTGAAGCAGCGGTTGCTTAAATATCAGGAACGAAACATGAGATATCCCGAATTTTATCTGATTAGATGAAATTCGGGATTTTTTATTTCACAAAAAGAAATAAACCGCAAAACCTGCCTTCCGTCGCGCAGCAAGGTATAAATGGAGTGCAACAACATTCGCGTTACAAAATAAGGCTATGTGCAACCGCTTAGGCTGCCCCCGTATCAGGTTTTTTACTTCCAGATTTATTACTGCCAGGCGGTGGCCATGATTGTTAAGATTTATCTTCGACCAAAGATATTGATCTGTCAGGTTTTATTAAGGGAAAAATTTATTATTATTGCAAAGAGAAAGTGAGGTAAACCAACTGCCGGAAAATCAAGGTGCTTTATAAAAGAGCCATTTCGAAATTAAAGGAGATACAGAGAGAAAAATAACCTGGTAGAAAATAGCCGCTTTTTCAATGAACAAAAGATATAAAAATCAGGTTTCTTTGTATTGTTTGGACGGATCGACAGTGCCCCCTTGTTTCCATGCATGATTTTTAACTATTGACTAACCTTGTTATTTATGCGAAGAATTTTAAAAATTATGGTTTTAGTAACCATAAGCATTACGCTTGCCACTTGTGGTCAGGAGGATAAACAACCTGCCAATGCATCCGGTGGTCCCGGAACATTGTTTGCGGAAGCTGTTTTACCGGTTCATTCCACTTTAGTGCAAAAGTCAAATTCCACGGGATCTTTTATAGCCGAAGACAATGTTGTGATTTCTTCCGAAGTAGCCGGGTATTTACAATCAATAAATTTTAAAGAAGGCGAATACAAATCAAAATCCTCTCTCTTGGGAAAAATAAATGATGATGAATTGCAAGCCCGGAAATCAAAGCTTCAAGTTCAGCTGAATTATGCCCAAACAGAATTAGCCAGAGCACAAAAACTGGTTAAAATCGAAGCGATCAGCAAGGAAGAACTGGACAAACTTCAAAATGATATTGACCTCCTTAATGCAGACATAAATATCCTGGATGTCCAAATCAAAAAAACAAATATTTACGCGCCTTTTTCAGGTAGAATTGGCGTTCGGTCTATCAGCGAGGGCGCTTATGTGACCCCTGGAACTAAAATTGCAGAATTGTATCGAACAGACCCGATCAAACTGGAGTTTTACATTCCTGAAAAACTGGCTGGAGAAATCAACCCGGGAGACGATGTCACTTTTTCAATACCTGCCAGTAAAGATACTTTTTCCACCAAAATATATCTCATCAATCCCAGCATGGATGAAAACAATCGATCCTTAAGGATCCGTTGCCGCGTGGACAATAAGGCCAACAAGTTTATGCCGGGAGGTTATGCCGATGTGTATTATTCCGTGGAAAGAGCAGTAGAATCATTGCTGATCCCTGCCGAGGCCATCATCCCTATTCTGGACGGGCAAAAAGTACTGCTCAGTAAAAATGGGAAAGTAGTTTCGCAAAAAGTACAGGTTGGCATGAGAACTTCCGAGTCGGTACAAATTCTCAGCGGAATCACAGAACGTGACACTGTTTTAGTAACGGGTATCCTGTCGGCAGTTGATGGTGCTCCTGTCAAAGCGACCTTAAAAGAGATATAATAGTATGAATTTATCCTCCTTAAACATAGAAAGACCCGTACTTTCATCCGTATTATCTATTGTTATTGTCATTTTTGGCATAATAGGATTTACCTTTCTTGGAGTTCGGGAATACCCATCCGTTGATCCACCCATCATTTCAGTTGTGGCCAACTATCCAGGGGCGAATGCCGATGTGATGGAGTCTCAAATTACAGAACCGCTGGAAGAAAGCATCAACGGCATTTCAGGCATCCGTACCATTACTTCGGTATCAGCGGATGGCCGTTCTACGGTAACCGTGGAATTTGAACTGGATGTTGACCTGGAGGCTGCTGCCAATGATGTAAGAGACCGGGTGTCGCGTTCCATAAGTTCCCTGCCCCCTGATGTTGAGCCCCCGATCGTGAATAAGTCAGATGCTGATGCAACTACCATAATGGCCTTAACCATTCAATCCCAGAATAGAAGTTTACTGGATTTGACCAATATGGCTGACAAGATGTTCAAAGAACGTCTGCAAACAGTTAAGGGTATTGCCAATATAAGGATTTGGGGAGCCAAAGAATACAGTATGCGGCTTAGTCTGGATCCGACCAAAATGTCCTCACTGGAGATTGCACCAAATGACATCAGAATTGCATTAAGCAAAGAGAATGTCGAGCTTCCTACCGGTAAAATTGAAGGATTTCGCCAGGAATTAACGATTAGAACTTATGGGCGCTTAGAGACTGAAGAGGACTTTAACAACCTGATTCTTGCCGAAAAGGAAGGTACGATCATTCGGCTGAAAGATGTGGGCCAAGCCAGAATAGAAGCCTTAAATAAGAGAACCTTACTTCGGGGGAAAGGAATTATCCCCATGGTAGGGGTGGCGATCACCCCTCAGCCCGGAGCCAATTACATCGAGATAGCAGACGACATCTATGAGCGGGTGGCGGCCATTGAAAAGGAATTGCCTGAAGATGTCAAAGTGGGGTATGCTTTTGATAATACAGAACCTATACGGGCGGCGATTGAAGAGGTTAAAAACACCATTTTTATCGCTTTTGCCCTGGTGGTACTCGTCATCTTTTTGTTCTTGCGTGACTGGCGCACAACGTTCATTCCGGTAATAGTCATGCCGATATCCCTGATTGGTGTATTTTTCGTCTTGTATGGTATGGGATATTCCATTAACATTCTCACCTTGCTCGGCATCGTACTTTCAACAGGATTGGTGGTTGATGATGCGATCGTCATGCTGGAAAATATCTATCAGAAGATCGAAAAAGGAATGGAGCCATTAAAGGCGGCGCATGAAGGGGCCAAGGAAATATTTTTTGCCATCATTTCTACATCGGTCAGTTTGATCGCTGTATTCATGCCGGTTGTTTTCCTTTCAGGACTATCCGGGCGATTGTTCAGAGAATTTGGATTTGTCGTGGGAGGAGCGATTGTCATATCTACTTTCATATCCCTGACCCTGACCCCAATGCTGGCTTCCAGACTGTTGAAAAAACGCGAAAGACACAATAACTTTTACCAGGTGACAGAGGTCTTTTTTGTTAAGTTGACGGAGGTCTACCAAAAAACACTGGCAAAAACCATAAAAATTAAATGGCTTTCTCCCCTTATCATCCTGGTGGCTTTGGGAACCATTTACGGGGTCTTTCAGAAAATACCGAGTGAGTTGGCACCGATGGAGGACAAAGGTCAGTTTAGGGTCTTTTCCACAGCTCCTGAAGGAACGAGTTACGAATTGATGATGGATTATATGACCTCCATTTTAGAGATAGTAGATACCCTTTCGGAGCGTGACGCCTATATATGTGTAACATCGCCTGGGTTTGGTTCCTCCACTTCGGTAAACACCGGGTTTATTTTCATGAATCTTGTCAATGCGCGGGACAGAGACCGGAGTCAACAAGAGATCGTGGCTGATTTGTTTCCCAAAATTGCCGCAAAGAATTTTGCACGATCATTTATAATCCAGCCACAAACCATTGAAGTGACCAGAAGTTTTGGGGGCCTGCCGGTTCAGTATGTTATACAGGCGCCAACATTAGAAAAACTGAAGGACGTCATCCCTGAGTTTATCAAAAGAGCGGAAGTCAATCCTGCTTTCAGTGTGGTGGATATCAATTTGAAATTCACAAAACCGGAATTGACGATTACCATTGACCGGGATAAAGCACGAACGTTAGGCGTTTCCGTTAAGGATGTGGCCGAAACCTTGCAACTGTTGTTTGCCGGGCAACGATATGGTTATTTCATCCGTGACGGAAAACAATACCAGGTTATTGGGGAAGCTGCCAGGAATTACCGTGATGACCCCATGGATATTTCAATGGCTAATGTGCGGGCTGAAAATGGTCAGTTAGTCAAATTAACGGAGGTGGTCAATATGGAGGAAACTTCCTCTCCACCGCAGCTTTATCGTTATAACCGATATGTGTCGGCTACCTTAAATGCCGGGTTGAATGAAGGATACACCATTGGGGATGGCATTGCCGAAATGGATAAAATAGCGGCTGATTTATTGGATGAAACGTTTTCAACTTCATTGGCCGGAACGTCCAAGGAATTGAAAGAAAGTTCCAGCGGACTTTTATTTGCCTTTGTTTTAGCTTTAATACTGGTGTTTTTGACGCTTGCCGCACAATTTGAATCCTATGTCGATCCATTAATTATCATGCTGACGGTGCCTTTGGCATTATTAGGGGCTTTGCTGACCTTGTATTTTTTCGGACAAACGCTCAACATCTTTTCGCAAATCGGGATTATTGTTTTGGTGGGTATCGTCACTAAAAACGGGATCCTGATTGTGGAGTTTGCCAACCAAAAAATGAAGACCTCCAAAACAAAAACGGAGGCCATTTTAGAAGCATCGACTTCCAGGTTGCGCCCCATCTTGATGACATCCATGGCTACGGTTCTTGGAACGCTGCCTATTGCTTTAGCCCTTGGCGGCGCTTCTACTTCCAGAGTGCCTATGGGCCTTGTCATTATCGGCGGATTGTTATTTTCATTGGGATTAACCCTGTACGTCATCCCGGCAATGTATTTATTAATTTCCCGGAAGAAACCACAAATGACATAATTGAGATGAGCAGACATAACAAACTTTTATACCCATTTTTATTTGTGCTGATGTTGATGAGCATTTCCTTTCCGAATGTCACCCAGGCACAACAGGTTCAAGGCTTGAAAGAAATCATCCAGATCGGACTGGATAATAATCTTAATATCGCCATTACGAAAATTGCCAAAGAAAGAGCCACCATTAACACAGGAAAAGGCGCCGCCGGTATGCTTCCCAGTGTAAATTTGGACGCATCTGGATCCTATGCGATCAATAACGCAAACCAGGTTTTTCTCGATGGTCGTGAAAATTCAATCAAAGGGGGGACTAACTTGTCGTTGAACGGTGGGGTTCGTATGGATTGGACGATTTATGACGGAAAGAGAATGTTTGCCAGAAAAGATATTTTGGATATTGAAAATGACATCGCTCATATCAATTACCTCAATCAGCAATTGGTTTTGAAGGCACAAATTACGGAGCTTTACGAGTTGATGGTATTGCAAAAAAGGCATATTGCCATCCTGGACGAAAACATTGATTATTTGTCGGATTTCCTAGAACTCACCAAAGCTAAATTAGACATTGGTTCGGGTACGAAATTAGATGTGTTGCAAGCCAATACCGACCTTAACGAGTTGACAAACAACCGTGACCTGATGGTTTTACAATACGAGGTCACCCAGACTGAACTCAACACCCTGCTCCATCGCGATGCCAATGAACCGATACAGGTGGATACACAATTTTTGGTGGTGAATAAAAATATAGATCCTGCGTTTTGGGAGGAAAATGCCCGAAAGAACAATCTTGATTTACTGTCTGCCAGGAAACAGAATGAGATCACCCTAAAGCAGGTGGATTTGGCCAAAGGCGGAAAATTGCCACAAGTCAATCTCAATGCAGGGCTCAATTATGGCTTCCTGAATTCCACGACAGGATTCCTTGTGAGCAACATCGCTTACGGTCCTTACCTGGGCGTTACCGCCAATTATAATCTATATGATGGCAAGCGGGTAGAGCGGGAAAATCAAATTGCCCAACTCAATGCAATGGAAGCAAAGTTATCCACGGAAACGCTGACGAAAAGCATTGAGCATGAGCTTCAAACAGAGCAGCAAAATTATAACTTTAAACAAGCATTGTACAATCGCGAACTTGAAAACCTCGACATGGCTAAAGAAAACTTCGATCTGGCCCAACAACTATACACCAGTGGCCGAATCACACAATTTGAATTGCGACAGGTTTTTTTACAACAGTTAAGCATCAATCAACGGCTCATTCAGGCTGAATATGACAAAATTATGGCCTATGTACGATTGATGCAACTCTCCGGCCAGGATTGGTTTTAGGAGCTGAATTTATATTAAGGTAAGTTGCGAATTTAGAAAAATTTAACCGGAAGAATTTAACCGCAGGTTTTAATGGTTTCGTTTTAAATATTTCACCCAATTCCCAAAATAAATGGTTTTCGTGACCTTGTTGTCTTCAAAAAATGGAGCAAGTTCTGTATTCAGCCAATCTTCAACTTCTTCGTAGCTGCTCCCTTGTTTTATGGCCGCTGTAATATTGCTTTGAGTGGTAAAATACAGCATTAATTTTTCCTTTGAAAAACTCACTTCATTATTAAAACTCACTTCCTTTTCGAGAATAAAATGGCTTCTTTTTAAGTTCCCGTTATCCCAATCATAATTATTATTCCTCACAGGAGAAGGGAATCGCTTTAGATAAACATTCGGAAACCAATGTTTGAAATCTTCATTTTCTTTCATCTCGGAAATAAAGAAGTTATCATAGATAACGAGGTAAGCATCATTTTTCAAAAGCCGACTGGCTTCCAGCAGAAAGTCATCTATGTTGAACCAGTGAATAGCAGAACATACGGTAATGATATCAAATTCACTATCCGGAAATGGCTGGTTTTCTGCCGTGGAAACAGAATAGTTAATCCTATCATTTGAATGGGCAAACCTCAGCATTTCTTCGGAGGAGTCTGTTCCGAAAATATTATCGGCAATTTTCAATAGCGCCCTGGTTGATAATCCGGTCCCACAAGCTACATCTAAAGCTTTGTCAAGTTTATCCTGAATACCCAAATCCTGCTTTACTTTCCCAATAGTATTTTCATGGAAGTCTGGTCTTCCACTTGCGTATCGTTCGGCGGTGTTTTTAGGTTGAAAATAGTTCATTTGATTGGTTCTTTTGTCGGTTTTATTTGAAGATAACGGTCCGCGCATGCGCAGCCTAGCCTTCACAAACGTCTTTTCAGAGGTTTAACGTGGCGTAATTTAGGACTTTTCAACCGAAGAATCAACGTTGTGGCTGGGTTGACGTATGCGCATTGTTATCGGCAAGTGTTAATTATCTAAAATGATTTTGATTTCTCCAGTACTATCGTTTATTAATACTGAAGAACTTCCAATATCTTTATTTTCTCGTAAGGACAAAGCCATTATTTGAATTTCTCTTCCTCGCTCAAGATTATTTTCATAATATATATAATATCCACCATAAGACATTAATCCATCATAATACCTAGGGTTTATCTCTAGTGATTTCAGTATTAAACTTTTTACTTTTTCTTTATAAGTGTAGGTTTTACTTTTCATATCCATCATCACATAGCAACCACCTAGATTATTATACCCTTTTTCATTTCTTGGATTTATCTCTATTACTTTGTCTGCATATTCAGCCGCTGTTTCATAGTCACCAAGTATATTAAAATAATAAAGCCCAATATCAAGTAGAGCTCCTTCATTTTTAGGATTAATTTCTACTGCCGCATGCAACAACTTGATAGCCTCTTCTGGTTTATTGAGATATGCCAAATATAGTTCTCCTAATCTAAATAATGACTCAGAATTATTTTCATCATGTTCTAATGACTTTTTATAGTAGACTTCAGCCCTTAGGTATTCTTTATTTAATACTGAATTATGAGCTCTAAAGTAGTATGTAAATGTGTTCGGGGCATATTTCTCTTCATATTCATCTAAAGCAATCATTTTTTGTTCATCATTCTTCAATTTTGAAATTTCTAACAATTTAGACAAATGACTTATTTCATTAATTCCCATTCGATCTAATAATGGTCTATAATTATCATTTCTAAGTTCGTCTAAATTTTTATTTAAAGAATCAGATAGAAAATCTAAAATCTCATCAATTTGATCATAAATCTGGTCAATTAACTTCAATTCTTTAAAAATGGATAAAGCGTTCATTGGTTCTAGTTCTGCTGATTTATCATTAAGCATTCTCTTTTTTTCTTCCCAATACTTTATGTATTCTATTTTACCATTTACGTCATAAAACTTAGTAGGCTCTACTATTATTGGGCAGATTTTATTCCTATAATCGATATCCTTAAAAACTGAAGTAAGCTCATACATACAATTTTTACTTTTTAGATAATCAGGGCTAATTAGTGCAATAACAAAATCACTGAATCGGATAGAGTCCATGAACTCTTTTAAGCTTCCCGTATATTTAATTGAATTTTTATCTCTAATTATTGGAATTCCTGCTGTACTGAAATCTGTTTCTATTACATCAGTATATTTGGAGTTACTCCACGCATATGAAACGAATATTCTAGGGTGATTATCCATACAATTTTAATAGTTATTGATTGTCTTTTGGGGCATTGCCGCCAACGTTTTGCAGCTATAAGAAGTTGGCGATTTTCACCACAAATGTTGATGCGGAGAACCAAACTTTGATTAACCACAAAACTGTCTGCGGAGCACTGAACCGCCAATTTCTTATAGGTGCTGTTGAACGAACCCGCTTACGCGGGAACTCTTCCAAAACTCCTCCAAGATAACACTTTTTGACCTATCTTTCCAATTCACTAAAAATGTTTATCATGTCAAAAAAAAGCAATAGTTTCCCATCGGGCTGAACTACAAGAGGCATTAGACCAACTCGCCGATCATCTGTATCCCCCCACACCTCCGAACGTTACGGGCTTTGGAGCAGTGCCGAACAGCCGCGCTTGGCGGCCACATCGACTATTGTTCTGCTTGTGAACAAGTTTTACGAGTGAGTTACAACTCTTGCCGCAACCGACACTGTCCCAAGTGCGGAGGGTTGGAGCGCGAGCTGTGGATACAAGCTCGCGAACGGGAACTCTTGCCCGTAACTTACTACCATGTCGTGTTCACCATTCCTGAACAGCTCAATAGCTGGTGTATCTACAATCCCAATTTTTGCTACGATTTACTCTTTCGGGCTGCATGGCAGACTTTACAAAACTTCGCCGCCGATCCAAAATACCTCGGAGCAGCTACCGGCGCTACAATGGTACTGCATACCTGGGGACAAAGCCTGAGTTTACACCCCCATGTACATGCCATTGTCCCCGGTGGAGGAATAAACAAACAAGGGAAATGGCAAGCACCCAAACGAAAGTCCGGTTTTTTGTTTCCTGTCAAAGCGATGAGCGTTGTCTTTCGGGCCATTTTCATGCCTGGCTACACCTGAAAAGCCCCAAACCATAAATATAACTCCTTAATAATCCGGTTTTCAAAGAACGAATGTAAAAGTTGCCTATAAAAACAAGCTAATGCAGGCCGTTGCTTTTTCCCATTTAGTCCTTTACCCCAATCAACCAACTTTTTCAATCCCCATAATATCCTGCTGAAAGGGCGGGTGCGTCCAACATAGCCCAAAAGCTACGGCCGTCGGCTGCGCCTCCGCCTCGCTTTGGGGCTTATTTGTTATAGCCTTTTATTTTCTGTTTTTCACAAACCTCGCGATTCTTGTGTCTAGTTCTAATTTACGTACTGCACTGGGAATGGACTCTTTTTTATTACCGATAAAATTTTTGACAACCTTTTCAAAATTATCGATTGCATCTAAAAAATGTGCTTCTAAATTATCATTCAATTCTTTTTTAATTCTATCCTCATTTGCTATTATTCCTTTTTCACTATAGTTACTTTTTAATATAGAACTCAGCAAAAAACATCCTAAATGAAATTTCCCATATGACATCAATGTTTTTTGGTAGGAGTCCATTTCTCCTGTGTATTCTTTGATGATTTTATTGACATATATATCCAACTGAATAGGAATGTAATACAAAAGGTAATTTATTGATTTAACGTTTGGCGCAGGAAAAACATCGTCATAAGATGAAATAAACATGCTTTTAGGTCTTGTTCTAACTTGAGAAGGTTTAAGTAAAATATGAGAGGTGTACAATTGAAATAACTTCTGAATACTGTAGATATTCTTTTTTCCTTGATTCCTCAGTTCATTTATTCTTCGTTCATAAGCAACATCATAGTCTTCAAGATATTTTTCGATTAGTTTTTGTATGTCATCATTGGCTTTTAAAGAAAATGCCTTTATTGGTGTTTGGGAGTTTGTTGTTTCAGTAATTCGATAAATTAAATCATCATTATTAGTCTCGATTATCTTTACCAATAAACTTGTTTCTTCGTTGAATTGAAGAAGATTTTTTTGATCAAATTCTTCGGCTTCTTTTCTAGTTAAAGTATTTCCTTCTTCAATTTTTTTGTTCAATTCAATAATTCGCTCTTTATTTTTTACTGCAGCATATATTGCATTAGATGTTTGACAGCCATTTACAATTTGAAGGTTATGCAATTTGTATTTATTATTCGGTAATTCTTCGACTTTACTACATGTCATTGTTAATCCATTATTGTAACTCCAGAAATATTTAGCTTCTTCTTCATTGGCACTTGTCTCAAGTATTTTTGAATTCAAATCGCTTCGTTTGAAATAATCACGGATGTTTGCTTCAAATATTGATGATTGATGTTTGCGAACAAGTTCGGCAATTTCACCACCGTTAATAATACTGATATAACCATTTAGCTTATTTTTTTTGTCTGTATCAGTGATATATTTAAAAGTTTTTTGATACTCGACAATGTCAACAATGTTTTGATGCTTAAATGGCCCTTTTATTAGGGATTCACAATCAGTGATTACTATACTGGAATTCGTATAGCCATTGTTGTTAAGTAATAAGTTTAAGCTTTCTAATTCATCTGTCAGTATTTTCTCAGAGTGAATGTTTTTCTCAATACCACCAAAAACAACATGACATAATATTGAAATATTTTCACTGGGAAAATCTCTAAATAGAATATTTTTAATTTCATTAAGTACACTCATTCGATTGAAAAAGTAGAAATTATCGTCTTCAGAAATACTTTCATTTATCAAAACCTTTTCAATTCCCCCTTTAAATTTCAATAGATCAGCTTGAGCGATTCCTGTACCCCTTTTAAACTGAAAAAATTGTATCTTAAATTTAGTATCTTCATTATAATCTTCAACCTGTTCTGGTTCTTCTAGGAAATCATTTGAAGCAGTTATATAAACTGCATCAATTCCAAAATCATACTTCTCACCTTTGTATGAAGAATCAACGATGCCATTTTCAATTTCATCAACCTCTTTATCTTTGAACATATTTGTTAAAGCATAAAGCATGAATTCAGAGCCTCTTAAAATATCTCCTTTTTTATCTTTCAAAAATTCGGAATAATTTTCTGCATTTTTTTCAATGCTACTTTCTAATACTTTAAATATGCTCATAAGTTTAATTTGTTTATTGGCTATACTTAGTTACATAGAAACCTTCCCACGTTTCCATATAACTTTTGTGAATCTCCGCCCCTCCCCTACAAAGGAATATTCCCATGTTTCTTCTTCGGCAATTTGGCTACCTTATTCGACAGCATGGCAAAGGCGCTGATCAGCTTCCTCCGGGTATCTTTGGGGTTGATCACCTCATCGATAAATCCCCGGGAAGCGGCCCGGTAAGGGTTGGCAAATTTATCCTGGTATTCTTTTTCTTTTTCGGCGAGGAAGGTATCCGGGTGGTCACTTTCCTTGATCTCTTTCCTGAAGATGATCTCTGAGGCGCCTTTGGCTCCCATCACGGCAATTTCGGCGGTAGGCCAGGCATAGTTCATGTCGGCCCCGATATGTTTGGAGTTCATCACATCATAGGCCCCGCCATAAGCTTTGCGGGTGATGAGGGTGATCCGGGGCACGGTGGCTTCGCTGAATGCATAGAGCAACTTGGCGCCGTTGACGATGATGCCGTTCCATTCCTGGTCGGTCCCGGGCAGAAAACCCGGTACATCTACGAGGGTCAGCAAAGGGATATTGAAGCAGTCGCAAAAGCGGACGAAACGGGCGCCTTTTTTGGAACTTTCCACGTCGAGCACTCCGGCCAGGCTGATCGGCTGGTTGCCCACAATGCCGATGCTGCGTCCACCGAGCCGGGCAAAGCCGACAATGATATTTTCAGCGAAATCCTTATGCACTTCCATGAAACTGCCTTGGTCCACTATGCCATTCACCACATCCCGCATATCATAAGGATGGTTCCTGTTTTCGGGAATGATCTCCAGCAGTTGCGGTCTTTCCTCCTCTTCCAAAACAAAGGGAATATCGGTGGGTTTCTCCTCACAATTCTGAGGCATATAACTGAGCATCCTTTTTACCTTGGCCAGGCAATCGAGATCGTTTACCGCCGTAAAATGGGTAACACCGGATTTTATGGCATGGGTTTTGGCGCCGCCGAGTTCTTCTGCCGTCACTTCTTCGTTGGTAACGGTTTTCACGACGTTCGGGCCGGTGACAAACATATAGGAAGACTGTTCCACCATGATGGTAAAATCCGTCATCGCGGGGGAATAAACGGCACCTCCCGCACAAGGGCCCATGATGGCAGAAATCTGGGGAATCACCCCGGAAGCCTGTACGTTTCGGTAAAAAATATCGGCATAACCACCTAAAGACTGGACGCCCTCTTGTATCCTTGCCCCGCCGGAATCATTCAGCCCGATCAAGGGAGCGCCATTCTGCATGGCGAGATCCATCACCTTGCATATTTTTTCGGCATGGGTTTCTGATAAGGATCCCCCGAAAACGGTAAAGTCCTGTGAAAATACATACACCAGACGGCCCTCAATGGTTCCGTAACCGGTCACTACCCCATCCCCGAGGACCTTTTGTTTGTCCATTCCGAAATCACTGCTCCTGTGGGTCACCAATGCACCGATTTCTTCAAAGGAGCCTTCATCCAAAAGGAAGTGTATCCGCTCCCGGGCCGACAGTTTTCCTTTTTCGTGCTGGGCATCAATACGGGCCTGCCCTCCGCCTAATTTGGCTTCTGCCAGTTTGTCGTTAAGTTCTTGTAATTTATCTTTCATGTATAATCTGTTTCTGAGTTCGCAAATAGAACATCCCGTACCGTTAGGTCGGGATGTCATTACATTCCCTTTGCGATCACTGCGCCTTCTTTGCGACCATTGCGGTTAAATAAATTGACATTATTCTTTTGTCCTTTAACATCATTGCACCTTAGCCGCCGCCTGCCGGTATCTTTCTGCACTGGCCGCATCGCCCATCTTCTGATAGAGGTCGGCCGCCAGGCTGTAAGCATTTTTAAAACGCGGATTGGCCGCTACGGCCTTTGTGGCATACGAAACCGCTTCCACGTAATTATTTTTCTTATCGTAAACCAAAGCGAGGTAATAAAAAGCTGTTGCGTTTTTAGGGTTGATCCTTACATTTTCCTGCAACATCTGATCAGCGGTATCCAGGTCGCCTTTATTCAGGTAAGCGACGCCAAGCATCAACAGGGCGGTTTCATTTTCCGGAGCCAGTTTGAGCATCTCCTGTCCGGCAACAATAGCCTCATCCAATCGGCCTGTGTTGAGGTAAGCGCGCAGCAAACCGCCCCAGGCCAGTTCATTGTCCGGGAAGGCCTGTACCTCCAGGGTAAATTGCTCAATGGCTTTGGTGAAATCATTTGCTTTCAAGGCTTGTTCTCCCTGGAAAGCATAATGATTTTCATCTTTTTCGATGGTGGTCAAGACCACAGAATTGGCTTTTACCGAATGTATGGATTTGCTGTTGGGCCAAAAACCCGCACGCAGTTGTGGCCCTCTAAAGAACCGGGAAGGAAAAATTCCATAATCCCAACTGGCCGTATATCGTTCACCGAAGCGTACATACCTCACTTTTACTTTACCGGCATAGGAAGGATCGAGTTGCCGGGAAACATTGTATTGGAAGGTCGTCCCGATGTAAAGGGTATCTTTCATGTTTTCACTAAGTATCCCTTCTTTTTCCATCCAGCGGATGGCCTGTTTGCAGGAAATGCCCCAATAATCAGTTTCATAATTGCCAAAAGCTCCCTGGATGCCCCCGCCGATAGGGTTGAAGTAAGTATAGGGATAAGCGGGATTTCGGGCGATAAAAATACCGGGGATCAGCATCAAAATACCCAGGATGGCCCATATCGCTTTTTTTGCCGTAGCATTTTCTGCAAACAACTGCTCCAGGTGGGCCCAGAACAAGGAAGCCAGGATCACCATGGGAGGATATATAAACAACAGGTGACGCCATCCGTCATAAAGGCTTGATCCTTTATAAACAATATAGAGCAAGGGAAAAAACACCGCGAAATAAGCCAGTAAAACCGCTACCCTGGAATATTTTCGCAACAAGGCCGGCAATACCGCGAAACTACCTAACAATCCTATCAAGGTAAAAAGCGGAATGGTCTTGGCAATCCACAACCCTCCGTAATACCAGGGTGTAGTGTCCGACATCACGTTGTCGCCCTGGAACAACAAGCGTATGGCCGTCCCGAATTTCGAAAACTCCGTCAGCGCTTCCAGGGGAAATTTGATGGGGGAAACCAGGGCCGCGGGCCAAAAGAGGACGGCAATAATATAACCAATGATGGAGGTCCCTCCGATATAAATCAGGTATTTATAAATCATTTTAAAATTCGTCCCTAAGCCATTCAGGCCATACCTGGCCAAAAAATCTATGCCGGCAAATAATCCGGCGTAGGCGATCACGAGCAAACCACCGGCTCTCGTGCCCAGGGCGATGCCTACGCCCAGGGAAAACCCGAGCGCCTCCCGCCAATCGGGTTTGGGCATGTGTTTGAGTATCCGGATGAGAAAATAAAGGCTTATGGCAAAACCGGCCGCATAGGGAATATCTTTGGGATTCATCGTTGAATGTCCCAGGAAACGCGGCGATAAAAACATCAAAACCAGGGCCAAAATGCCTGCCCGCCATCCGGCGATTTCTTTGACAAACAACCCGGTGAAAAACATGGCAAAAAAACCAAAAATGGCAATGAGCATCTGCCGGATATTATGGTAAGCGGGGTCGTACTCCGTGTATCCCAAAATGCGGTTGATTCCGCCAGCCATAAGTTCATAAAACCCACCGTAATACTGCATGGGAGCCTGGCTGGTTCCTATATGAACGTTCTCCAGCGCCGCTTTGTCTTTTCCGAAAGTGGTATAAAAATTGACGATGTTCTCAGAATATTTGACCTGGTAGGAATCATCGGCATTGATCCCGGCGCTGAAAGACAGTAATATCATGACCACGACCACGAAGGCTGAAACACCCAGAAATATTTTTCTGTAAAAGTTATCCTTGGGATCCTTATGATCGATCCATATCTCTTTCTCTTTTTGGAACGACTCGGTTTTGGTTCCCGATGACTTCTTATTTTTTTGTATTGGTGGTTTACCGCTTTTTTTCCTACTCATCTTGTAAGGCTTATGTTTTGACCCGAAAGATATAAAAAATCAAGCCTTTTATTCAGAAATGATCATTTTTTGTAAGAATGCCGTGCGATCCCCTTCCTTCAAAACAAAAAGATAGGTTCCTGGAACCAAAGTTTCGGTAGGTATGTTTTTTTCAGTTTCTCCCGGGACAAAATCGAGCGTTTCAAGGAGTTTCCCCTGAACATCAAACAGTTGCAGAATCCAATTAGCTCCGGGCAGGATTCCTTTGCTTTCGAACCTGATGGCCGTTCCTGCTTTGGTCAGCGTTGGAAAAACGGAGAAAGCCCCCGGCGACCAAAAATCGAGGGACCTGGAGTCCGAATAATTAGCCTTGCCGTCGAAATCTACTTGTCGTAAGCGGTAGTAGTTGGTTCCGGGCTCAGGCTTTTCATCGTAAAAAAAATATTTCAGCTCCATCTGGGAATTCCCCGCCGCGACCACACTGCCGATGGTCGAAAAAGATTGATTATCGACACTTCTTTCCACGTAAAAAACAGCACTGTTTTCTTCATGATTCGTCTTCCAGGCAATTCGTGCGGACTGGCCATCTGCCCGGGTCACGGCAAAGTCTTTCAGGCCCACCGGCAAAGGATTAGACAATTCTAAAATAAACAACCCGTAGGTTTCATCAGAGGCAATGATCTTTCCGGAGTCAAACAATGGATAGATGCCCCAGTCTCCGTCGTACCCGCCATAACCCGTATTATCAGGATAGGTATCAAAATAAGCTACCCGGGTGACATTGGTGCGATCGGTGATGTCAAACACCTGTACCCCATCGTGATAATAAGAAATATACACGTAATTGCCTTTGATAACAGGATTATGCGCAATGCTGTTTAGTGGTGTGGTCCCCAGCAGGTTGGAATAAAACAAATTGTTACTGCTCACGGATAAATTGGAAAGATTGGTTGCATCAATGGCCTTGATTTTTCTTCCATGGGATTCATCACAAAAAACCAGGGTTGTCCCGTCCTCGCTCAACCAACTACTATGGTTGTAACCGCTGTTGATGTAGCCAGTCAGGTTGCCCAACTCCACCGGGCTTGTCGGATTGGTCATGTCATAGACGTACAGGCCATTATTGCCATGGGAACAATAAACAATATTATCCCTTGCATAAGCATCGTGAATATAACCGCCGTTGAGGTTCGGGGCGCCCAACAAAATGGGATTTTCAGGGTCGGTCGCAATATCAAAGATCATAATGTGCCCGGAACCTCCGCTGGACCCCAAAACATACAACCGTCCCTGGGCCTCGTCAATAAAAATGTTGTGCGCCCTGTTGAAAAATGAATTGGACTGGTACACTTTGGCAACCGTACCGGGTAAACCGCTCATGTCAAAAATCATCAGGCCTTCCGCCCCCTGATCAGCAACAGAATAGGCATGATTGCCGTAGGTTTTTATATCACGCCAGATACTCGACACCCCGCCGGCAAAACTGGCGATCTCCACAGGTGCCCCTGGATTGGTTATATTGATAAAATGTACTTTTTGAGCCGAACCGATAATGCCGTATTCCCTTCCGGAAGGATCCGTATATCCCCAAACATCATTAAAAATAAGGCCCTGATAAACAGGAAGGGAGGGATCCGTCCAGTTACCCAGCAAATTCATGTTCCAGGAATCATTTTGAGCCCGTACAAAGGAGGTAGAGACCAAAAAAAGCAGGCCCAGATTTACTATGATCTTCATTAAAGTAGATTTTGCAAAATATTATTCAAATAATCGGCGCCAAATTAGACAAATAGTTTCATGGATACAACACTTCTAAAAATATTGCTTTTGCAAAAAACTAAAATTGTCGGCCAATAGGTCTTTTAATAATTAGATATTGCAGGAACAAATGTGTTTTTGAGACTGTAATTCAGGGTGAAAAAAAGCGGGCTGTTCTGAAAAAAAGAATTACTTTTGCCCCCTCTTATTTACCACTTTTCAGAAGCCACAACTCATAAAAAATGAGCAAAGAAATCGTATCAAAGCGCCTTGAGGAAATGGAGGAATCCGCCACCCTTAAAATGTCGCAGCTGGCCCGTGACCTTAAAGCACAGGGACATGACGTTATCAATTTAAGCCTTGGGGAACCCGATTTTGACACTCCCGTACACATAAAGGAAGCCGCCAAGCAGGCCCTGGATGATGGGTATACCAAATATACTCCCGTTCCCGGTCTGATCGAATTGCGTGAGGCCATAAAGACTAAGTTCAAAAGAGATAACAATCTCGATTACAATATCAATGAGATCGTAGTTTCCAACGGAGCCAAACAGAGCATTGCGAACCTTTCCCTTGCGCTGTTGGACGAAGGCGATGAAGTGATCATTTTGGCCCCTTACTGGGTGTCATATTTTGAAATCATCAGACTTTCCGGAGCGACGCCGGTTTTGGTGAGCGCCGGTATCGAGCAGGACTACAAGGTGACTGCGGCCCAAATCGAAGCCGCCATTACCGACAAAACAAGGTTCATCCTCTATTCTTCTCCCTGCAATCCTACCGGTTCGGTTTATAATGAAGCAGAACTCAGGTCTTTTGCGGATGTGATTGCCAAATATGATGATGTTTACATCGTTTCTGACGAAATTTACGAATACATCAATTTTGGAGACAAACACATCAGCATAGGTTCTTTTGAAAATGTGAAGGACCGCACCATCACGGTGAATGGTTTTGCCAAAGGATTTGCCATGACCGGATGGAGACTCGGATACATGGGCGCGCCAAAATGGATCGCCGATGCCTGTACCAAGATCCAGGGACAATTCACCTCCGGTGCCAGTTCTTTCGGTCAAAAAGCCGCGGCCCACGCGCTGTTGTCGGACCTCACCCCAACCTATAAAATGTGCGAAGCCTTCAGAAAACGCCGGGATATGATGATCGCAAAACTCAGCGAAATTCCCGGTTTCAAGGTCAATATGCCCAATGGCGCCTTTTATATTTTCCCGGATATCAGCCACTTTTTCGGCAAAAGTGATGGACAAATGACCATCAACAATGCGGATGATTTTTGTGAATACTTATTGCACAAAGCCCATGTAGCCACCGTTTCAGGCGGTGCCTTCGGAGCGGACAATTGCTTCAGAATTTCTTATGCGGCTTCCGATGAACAATTGATAGAGTCTGCAAAAAGGATCAAGGAAGCTGTGGCCAGGTTGAAGTAAATTTAGCGTCAGAACCGGGATTTGTTGGATCAGGGCTTTCTTGTATGAAAGAAAATCCGTCTAAATTCGTCAAATTCGTTCCATCCGTGTTCCATCGGGACTATTTAGAACACGGATGGAACGGATAAAACGGATTAAGCCCACTTTGAACACCTGAAACCTAAATACTTTCCAACAAAACCTTCCTCACCAATTCATAATGCGACCAGGGCAAAAAATGATTCGCACCCTCTAATACAATGGTTTGCAGCAATGCAGCAGGAATATGATCCTCGCTGAATTTTACATTGGAAAACGGCGCCAGCATATCCTTTGTGCCATGAATATGTACCATGGGCACTTTCAGGTTTGCCCACCCTCCTTTCATCTTTTCCAGTTCGGCCGCATGGGCAAATTTTTCATCAGCCGAAACATTGATGGCTGCAGGCAACGTCCAGCGGGTAAGTTTCCACTTGGCCAGGTAAGCCATATTGAACATGGGTTCTGTTTCCGGCTCATTCAAGGGAGCCAGCATGATGACCTTATCGGCTAGCTCGGGATAATCCATGGCGAATTTTGCCACGATGGGCCCTCCAAAAGAATGACCGCAAAGAATGACCTTTTTATGGGGAAACTGCTCCACGATAAATTTAATAAACGCTGCCTGTTCCCCAATCCCGGGCACAGATTGTCCATAATGCGAATAGCCATAGCCAAGGCGATCCATGGAAACCATTCTCGCCTTTGAAAGCAGCAGGCTATCAGCCAAAAAAGCTTTATGATCTGACAAAGACCCCGGGGCTCCATGTACAAAAATGATGAGCGTACTGTCGGGGGCTTCAGATCCTTTGGTTTCAATAAACCGAACCGGAGCGCCCTGGTATTCGACATGATGAATGACTACAGGAACATGCTTTTCGGCGAAATATTTTTCAATTTTTTTATCCGATTCCCTGAAAGGCATCAGGAAATGCATAGCAAAAAAAACAAATGCCAGAAGAATAAAAAAAACAATACCAATGATCCTGAGCACTTTGCGAAAGCGGGTTCTGAATTTTGACATGATATGAAGTGGGTTGTTCGAATATTTCAATATCAACACATAGAATGGGGAAAGGTTTCAGGAGTTTTGTTGGGTTCAATTATTTTCTCCCTACCTGCTCACCTCAAAAGTAGCCTTATGCTCAAAATCCCGGAAATCGACGGGACTGACGCCTGAAACGCCCTGTTCTGCCATATACACTCCGTAGATAGTATCTACCGAAGCCATGGTCAGTTTGTTGTGAGTCACGATGATGAACTGGGATTCCACGGAGAATTTTTTGATGATCTTGTTGAACTTGAGTATGTTGGCATCATCCAATGGCGCATCTACCTCATCGAAGATACAGAAAGGGGCCGGTTTCAGCAGGTATAGGGCAAACAGCAGGGCGATGGCCGTGAGGGTCTTTTCTCCTCCTGAGAGCTGGCTGATGGTTTGTGGACGCTTGCCTTTTGGCTTGGCGACGATCTCGATCTTGGACTCCAGCGGGTTATCTGGTTCGAGCAGGATGAGATCGCAGTTGTCATCCTCGGTAAAAAGACTGCGGAATACATCGATAAAATACAGCCTGGCTTTGCTGAAAGAATCCAAAAACTGGATGGTGGCGGTCTCTTCGATCTCCTTGATGGTGGCGATCAGGGAATCCTTAGCCTCGACGATGTCATTCCTTTGTTTAGTGATGGAATCAAAACGACCTTTCATCTCGTTATAGGCTTCCACTGCCATGGGGTTGATCTCCCCGTAATTTTCCAGACGGCGTCGCATCCGGTCGACTTTCATCTCCAGTTCTTCAGGATCCTGGTTGGGATCTTCGGGGTCCTGGTTGATGATGGAGTTGATATCCATTTCAAACTCGATCTTAAGGCGCTGGGCTACAGAGCTCACCTGGAATTTGATATCGGTATATTTTTCCTTAATCTGGTTGATGAGGATTTGTGCATCCTGTCGGGCGCGACCTGTCTGACGGAGTTTATCTTCGATCTCATTGATGCCGCCACGGCCACTGAAATACAATTGCTCCACCTCCGTCAGGGAGGATTCTTTTGCTTTACGCTCCTCGTATTTGGTCAGCAGGTTATTTTGCAACTCATCAATTCCTGACTGTATCCGTTTGATTTCCTCACTATTTTCCCTTAACTGACGCTGATTGGCATCCAAGGCAGTAAGGGTTTCTTCCAATTGCTTCTCCCTGAAAACCAATTCTCTTTGTAACGCTCCTACCCTATTTTGCTGCTGAATGAAGGCAATATTTTTTTGGTTGAAATTCGCCGATGCCGTACTGAGTTCCTCTGCCACTTCCCGGTAAGATCCATCCATATTGGCAATCTGGTCTTTCACGCCCCTGACGATATTCATTTTTTCCTCCAGGTCCTTATCTATGCTGATATTGGAAGCCTCAAGGGTCTTGATCGCCTCACTTGATTTTTGGAATTTGGCATCTGCTTCAGCAATGAAGGTCTGGAAATTTTCCAGTCGCGTAGCCAGGGAAATACGTTCCTGGCTCAATTGGTTCAGCGCATTCCGCTCCTGGTGTATTTCGGGATTATGATTCCCTGTTTTCAGGTGATCAATTTTACTTTTCAGATTATAAAAAGCAGTGGAGAACTTATTCTCTTCCCGCTCAAGTTTTTTGATGGATGAATCGAGTATTTCGAGATTTTTCTTGCGCCCGATCTTTTTTCCTTCAAATAAACCGACCGATCCTCCTGATACGCTGAACTTCCTGCGGATGAAACTGCCACTTTTCGAAAGAATGGTCACATCCTCATCCATATCGTGGATTTCGAACTGTTCATTATCCGTAATCAACACATTTTCAAGCAAATAACCGCACAATCGGCGATAATTCATATCCGTCTCCACCAGGTCAATGGCATGTTTTGTCCCCGGAAGCATCTTCATAGGTGCCTCGTAATGAGCAAAAGCATCCAAAATAAAAAAGTTGGCCTTCCCTTTCTGGCTCCTGCTCAATAAGCGGATGGCCTGCTGGGCCTCTTCCAGGTTTTGAACGACATAATAGTTCAGATATGGCTCTAGAAAATTCTCTATGGCAATTCTATATTCTTCCTTGACATAAATGATGTCGGAAAGCAGGGGCGTATCTTTTTTCCACTCCTTGCTTCCACTTAAAAAACGGATGGACTCCGGAAAACCTTCGAGGTTTTCGATCATGCTCTGAGTCAGTTTGAATTCATTGCGCTTGGAATCCAGTTCCCTGTTCACACGGGTCATGGTCTTCTGAAGCGTATCCAGTTCCTCTTCCGTCAGGCGGATTTCTTCCACACGACCCGCTTCGGCTTTTTCAAGATTCTCCAGCGATTTGGCTTTCCCCTCTTCTTCTTTGCGAATGGCCTCTATTTTCAATTTAAGGGAATTGACTTCTTCTACCCTCAACTCTATATCGAGTCTGTTTTGTTCGATGAGCCGCTGGTAATTTTCGATCTCATTGGCATTGACCGCTTTTTGTTTTTCCAGGGAAAACAAGGCGCGTTCGGCCTCTTGCTGACTATTGACAATGTCGTCCAATTCAGCTTTTATGGAGCCGTGGCTTTCTTTAACCTTTTTCAGCGCCAATTCTGTTGCTTCAAGTTCCTCCTCCAGACGGGCTTCTTCTCTTTTTGACAAATTGAGTTCTGAACGAAAATGCTCAATATCGCCTTCCAATTGCGCAATTCTACCGCTGGCAGACTGTATATCCTGATTCGACTTCTGCATGTTTTGTTCGAGAAACTCCTGTTTCTGTTCCATCATGCGTTTGTCGTTCTCCATACCACGAATATGGCCGATGAGGCTGTTCAGTTCACGCTGACTTTCAGACAATGCCTTTTCTTTATCCACATTGGCTTTACGCTCATGTTCGAGTTGGGCTTCCAGTTTCCTGGTCACGACGTCGTATTCGCGGTATTTGTCCTCTTCCTTTTCCAGGGTAGCCTTTAGCTCGTTTTGTTTGACCTTGAGCGAAGCTACCTTAAGGATAGCCATATCAACGCTCAGTTTCTTGTATTCGTTTTTAAGCTCAAAATATTTTTCGGCCCTTTTGGCTTGTTTCTCAAGGGTCTCCAGGTTGGCGTTTATTTCAAACAGCAGGTCCTCGATCCGGTCGAGATCTTCAGTCGTACTTTTTAACTTATTGAGGGTCTGCTTTTTGCGAATTTTGTATTTGGAAACTCCGGCGGCCTGCTCAAACATTTTCCGGCGGGAATCATCCTTGTCGGCCAGGATATCATCGACCATCCCCAATGCGATGATGGCATAGGAATTGGAGCCAATCCCGGTATCTAAAAATAAGGAAGTGATGTCTTTCAGCCGGCAGGCTACACCATTCAGACGATATTCACTTTCACCGGAACGATATAACATTCGGGTAATAGTAATCGACTGGTATTCGGTAGGAAGCAGGTTTTTAGTATTGTCAAAAGTCAGGGAAACCTGTGCCAATCCACCCTGCTTACGCTTTTTGGTGCCGTTAAAAATCACGCTGGACATTTGGTCGAGGCGGAGCTCGCTGCTCTTTTGCTCTCCGAGCACCCAGCGAATAGCATCGACGATATTGGACTTCCCGGAGCCGTTTGGCCCGACAATCCCAATGACGTCCTGCCCGAAGTTGATCTTCGTATCGTTGGCAAAACTCTTAAAACCTTTTATTTCCAGACTTTGCAATCTCATAGCCGGCAAAAATAAGAAAAGATTGGAAGAATGGAAACTTTTATTGTTCTGCTGAGCGTGTTTATTCTGGTCATCAAAAAAATTTAGGACAACGCACTATTTTATTTTTCGTTTGTTGCTCAACTGAATAATTTAAACCAGGTCTTCCTCATCAAACATTTCCTCCCGTTGTTTATCCAGTTCCCTGAGATCAAGGGAATCTTCCTTAAACCCTCCCATGTCCAAAAGATATTTTTTGGTGCGGGTTTTATCCTGGATGCGTCTCAGGCGTTCTATTTCCTTATCCAACTCATCTTCTTCCCAGTCCGGGCTGAGAATTTTCGTTCCGGGAATACCAAAGATGACCGTGTAATGAATGGCCAGACCTAATCCCCAGCATAACATAGGGAAATGAAACCATAAGATATCCGGGGACGTAAACATATTCAAAAGGAACAAAAATATACCTACGGGAATAAATACCCCAAGGTGAACAAAGAACCCCGCTTTATTTTTTACTTTTTTCCTGGCTTTGTCGTAAAGTTGATCTGTTTCCATAATCTTGATTTAATTTTATTCATCCGGCTCCACGTGAATCAATATGTCTGAAATTTCAGGCATTTTAAGCTGTAAATAATTTTTTAAGTTGTGCGCAATACCATGGCCTTCCCTGACACTTATATTCCCATTAACGATCAAATGCAGGTCAACATGATAAGAAAGACCGGATTTTCTCACAAAACACTTTTCTGTATCCACCACGCCTTCCACCAAACCTGCCAAGGCCCTGATCTTACTGATCAGATCATCATGCAGGTGTTCATCCATAATCTCCCCGAGTGCCGGTCTGAAAATCAGGTAAGCGTTAAAAACAATAAATCCTGATGCCATCAAAGCTGCCCAGTCATCAGCCGCTTCATACCCTTCTCCCATGATAAGGGCAATGGAAATGCCGATGAAAGCCATCAAAGAGGTGATGGCATCACTCCGGTGATGCCAGGCGTCCGCCTTGAGGGAAGTACTTCGTGTTTCATCGCTCTTCCTGGAAACGAACCGATAAAAAAATTCTTTGATCAGCACGATAACCGCCAAAACGATGAGGGTGTAACTTTCAGGCATTTCCTGTGGAGAACGAATGTTTTGAATGCTCTTATAAGCAATCACCGTAGCAGATATCACCAGGAAACCCACTACGGCAAAGGTGATCAGGGCTTCAGCCTTGCCATGTCCGTAAGGATGGTTTTCATCGGCAGGTTTTGTGGCATATTTTAATCCCATCAACACCAAAATGGAGGCAAAAACATCCGTGGTTGATTCAATGGCATCTGCCACCAGAGCAAATGAATGCCCAAAAATTCCGGTCAGGCCTTTGGCCAGGGCTAACAGGACATTGCCAAAGATACTCACATAAGTGGTTTGAATGGCCTTTTTGCTATTGGGATTCATTCAACTGATTTATATTTTCTAGCAATTATCCGGCTGCTTGCCGATGCCTGATTTTTCCAACAATTCAGCCAGCCTTTTCTCATAAAAATCGAGCAAAAGGTTAGTGATATTCAATTCTATATGGACACTGCGGTACTCCCCTCCTTTCTCCGATTTCGGATGCTCGTAGGCGCCAATGGTAATGGGAACGCCCATGAAATCGAGCTGCCGTTTCACCGTCCAGGCTCTTGCGATCCCTAATTCCATATTATTTTTGAGGGAGGTGGTCATTTCACGTTCCGTCGTTTTTTCAATGGCCTCCCCATCCCAAAAATGGGTAAATGGAGTACCTTCCGGAATTTCAAGGGATTCCTTATAGCGTGCGCCTCCAAAAGGATGCCCGTCGGTATGGCCTTCCAGGTAAATGAAAAAATCTTCCTTACACCGCATGCTAACTTCACAATATTTCTGGAGCACTTCGGTATCCACCCAGGTAGCTATTTTTTTATAATATTCGGGATCTCCCATTTTTGCCAGGTCGATTTCCTGGCAGAGGTAAGTCGTAATGACATATTTGATGCCGATATTGCCCAGGGGTTCATATTTTACCGTCGTTTGGCAAGGCAATTTATCACTATTCAAATCCCCTTCCATGATCAGGGCAGATTTAGGTCCAAAACGCTCGCGCTCCTCATGGGTTTCCCGTCTGGCTTGTAATACCAGCTCAATATAGCGACACCACCAAACTTTGCGGCTCAACCGCTGCACCCGGCAGGATAATTCAGTATCAAAAGTTAGGTTGTGTGTTCTTTTAAGGTCGGCAATTTTATCCAGGTATTGCTGCCCCTGGCTACAGGCCTCAAAATGTCCCTTGATGGTCCATGATTTCACCTGGGCAATTTTATCACAGTAAAAATCGGCCAGTTGAAAAGCCCCGACGATGGTATCGTTGTTTTGTACAAAATCCTTCCAAAGGAATTCCAGTTTGGAAAGGTCCTGGTCGGCACTGTTCAGCCGGGCAGAAAACTCATTGATCTTGCGGAGGGTGGGTTCATCCAATTGGGGATTGTCGGATTTGCGCAAAGCGTCTATATCAGCCAATCGCTGTTGCCCCTTTTCGCAAAAATTGACCATTCCATCGATGATATAGGCTTTAACCTGGGCTGCCTTATTACAATATTCAAAGCCAAAATTAATGCCCCCGGTCAATTGGTTATCCGGCAAAAAATCGTTCCAGGCTTTATTCAATGCCGTTACATCCCCATTATTTTTGCCCACTTCCTCTTCCAGCCATTTGATCTTATCTGCAAGTCCTGCCTCGATTGGGTGGGTATTTTTGGCTTTCAGGTCATTGATCTTTTTAAGCATCGACTCTCCCTGTCCACAGACATCTGCTGACCCACGAAGCACAAACTCCTTCATGGAAGGAATGGAATAACATTCGATCACGGGAAGTTCAATATCAAAGCCGGGAGAAACCCCTGTATCGAGGTATTGCTTCCAGGCCTTTCCCAATTGGGGTAACCCGGCGTATATCTGCCTCATCACATTTACATTGACCTCCAGGCCGGGCACATCTTCCACTTTTAAAGAGGTAAAATCCACGAGTTTGATCACCCTGTTCTCAAAATCATCTTTTGATTTCTGAATGTTTCCCTCGCAATAATAAGCCGCACTGGTCATATAAAAATACTTGGCCAGGGTTCCTTTATCACAAACCAGCGGAGCATTTTCAATCTCCAGTTCCGCCAGGCTGACATCTCTGGTCTTTAAAAATTTACGCCACAGTCGTTCGACATCATGATAGGCTTTGACTTTAGCAGTAAGGTCATCAAATTTGGGTTTAAACCCATCGATGTAACTATACCCTTCCTCGGTAAAGGAATGGATTTCCTTGATCAGCTTTTCTGCAGCATTTATGTCGCCTCCACAAAAATGTTTGGTGGCATACATAAGCGTATATTTGGCATAATCGATGATCTGATCTTTGGATGGTTTTTTTAATTCGCTGAAATCTATGGTTTTGTTGTCAGCGAGAAATTCCTTCCAGGTTTCTTCGAAATTTACAAATTGTGCATTGACATGGGTGGAAATGAAACCCATCCCTATCATCAGGAACAGGCAAAAACGAATGGTCTTTGTCATAATTTAAATCGGTGTGTTTAGGAATGAGGAAAGCAAACCCTCAAAATTTTGAAAGGATAAAAGTAGGCATTGCAAGGTGAAATGTAAAATGTAAAATGTAAAATTTTAGGGACCTTTTAACTCAAGGGCAATCTGCTCAGCAATTTCATCCCTCATTGGATACCGGTATTGCATGACCCATCGAGGATGAGGAAGGGGGCGTATTTCACCAAAAAATTGATGTTTTTTGTTGAGTTTTTCCAGATATTTCAAATTTTTGCCCTTGCCCAGACAGTAAGCCACATCGGTTTTGACATTCCATTCGAGTTGTTCGTTTATGTATCGGATGATCAGGGCTTCAAGGGCTTCCTGCAGCGGCTTTTGATCATAATAATTGATGTTCTTCCCTTCAAAGGTAAACCCTAACGGAAAGGTGGCCGTGATAAAATAATCTTTATAAAACATCTCGGGGCCGCCGTACTTTTTAATAAAATTATAAACGAATACACTGGAAACTTCAAGTCTCTTTTGAAAAGTATTATGAATATCGCAACTAGTTTCGAGGCGAATGGGATCGGTAAAAGGGATCCCGGTGATGCCTGCGCCAAATCTGCCCGGATTGATCCCAAATATCAACCGCCGGGGATGCTGATCGTTATAATACTTACCGTAAAATTGCCGGACAATGGCTTTTACCTCCGCTGTCACATATGGGTTCATGACACCAATCCCTTTGGGCACTTCGGGGGCCTGGATGCGGTTGAAAAAATCAATTACCCGGGTGGAAAAGGTCATGTGTGAGTGTTTTTTTGTTTCAAAAGTTCAAAGGGGGGTTAACATGGAGTTTTTTGAAACCCTCCCGACTTGTCTTCGATTCACTTGAACAACTTGAACAATTGGAACAACTTGAACAATTTGAACTCTTAGAACAACTTGAACAACTCAACTCTTTTAAAAGTTTCACAAAAAGCACCTAAACCACCATCGCCGCCAGGGCTTCCAGCCGTTTCCAGTTTTTATCCGTATGCTCCTGGATGTCCTCCAATATTTGTTCATTGCCGGTTTTAAAGACATTTTTAAATCTTCCCTGCAATTTCATACAGGCTTCCACCGGAACGAATTTTTCGGGCGTATAATTGATCCGGTAATCAAAATGCTCAATTTCGATCAAGGGGAACAACCTGGTTTCCACCGCCAGTCGTGCCAGCGAAATGGATTGTGACGGGTCGGTTTTATGCCCCGGAGGACAAGGGCCATCGATCATCAGCAGACGAAAACCTTTCATTTCTTTTGCCTTTTCAACCTTCCTTCGAAAATCTTCGAGAAAAGCCAGGGAGCAAGTGGCGGCATAGGGAAGATTGTGAGCCGCGATGATGCCCATGAGATCCTTGGGCCAGGTTTTTTTAAACCCCTGAGCTCCGGGACTGGTCGTCGTCATAGCACCATAAGGGGTTGCAGTACTGGTCTGTATCCCCGTATTCATGTAGGCCCCGTTGTTGTTGACAATGTACAGGATATTCTCCCCACGGGAGGCGGCTCCGGACAGGGACTGCAATCCTATATCAAAAGTACTGCCATCTCCGGCCAGGATCACTACCGGTACATCCTCCATACCTCGACGATCAAGAGCTGCCCGGACACCTGTTGCCGTAGCAGGCGCTCCGGCAAAAACCGTGTGCACAACGGTGCCTTTCAAATCATTTAAAGGATAAGGACCCGATATAATGGAAAAGCAGGAGGCTGGAAGCACATATACCGTTTTCTCGCCCAAAATACTGGCCAGGTGCCTGACTAAAAGGGACCAGCCACAACCTCTGCAACTCAATGCACCTGAGAATACTTTTTCTTCTTTTATCAAAAAATCAAATGATGGTTCCATTTATGATGGTAGTTTTTGATGGTAGATTAATGATTTCTTCCGGGTTACACCCAATTTATATACTCAGGGTTGTTTCTGGCCATGTAAATGATCTTTTCTATTGTTTCAGGTGGAACATCCTTTCCACCCATCCCGGCATAAAAATCGTGCAACCTGTACTTTTTACCGTAAAGGGTACGAAGCATTTCCTGCATAATGGCTCCCTCATTGTCTCCGATGAAATTACGCTCCACGCTGGCAATAATGGCATCTTCCGGAAGGTCTTTTAAGGCTTCGAGTACTGAATTTTTAGGAAAAGGCTTGAATAACCTGATTTTCAGCAATCCCACATCCGGGTATTTTTGAATGACGCCTCTGGCAGTAGTGGTTATGCTTGAGAGGGTCACCAGGACGATTTTGGTGTTTTTGCCAATATTCACCGCCTCCACATTGCTGTATTTACGCCCGAAATGGGTTTCAAACCTCCTGGCAATTTTTTCGGAAAGCAATTCCACTTTATTGACATCCTCCCAATAATTCATATTGAATTTCCCATAGTGTTCAGGTGGAACGAGTCCACCAAAATCTTTGGGATGGTCAGGATCAATTTCGTTTCCTTTAAGCGCCTTTGGAGGCAGGAATTCATCTACGAGATCTGCATCCGGCACCCAAATATTTTCACTGGTATGACTTTGGTAAAAGGCATCCAACACCACCAAAACAGGCAATTCCAGGGCTTCTGCCAACATATAGGACTGTATGATCGTGTCGAGCACTTCCTGAGAACTCTCCCCGTAATATTGCACCCAACCGGTATCTCTTTGCGCAAGAGAATCCGTCTGGTCGGACCAGATGTTCCACGGTATAGAAGGCCTTCCCACATTACAAGCCACCACCGGCAATCTGAAGTGAGCAATAGCATGCAACAACTCGTGAGAATAAAACAACCCCTGCCCTGCTGTGGCGGTGAATACACGCGAACCTCCCATTGCAGCTCCCATAGCCGCTGCAAAAACGGAATGTTCACTATCCATATTGATGTAGGTGGCTTCCATTTCACCCTGGGCTACCTTTTCTGCAATACTTTCAATGATGGTAGTCTGAGGGGTAATGGGATAAGCGGGCACAAAATCCACTCGACACAACTGGGCGGCTTCTGATGCCGCAAAATTCCCTTTCATGATCCTCATGGTGTGCCGTGGATATCCCTTGACCGTTTTTTTACGTTCCTGGATTTTATTTTCCATATTTACTTCTTTTCTCCGTGATCATACACGGACTGGTTTTATTTATGATTCGGGCATTTTTTTAACTTAAGCTAAAATCCATCGCTGAACAAGGACATTCTGTAACACAAATGCCACATCCTTTACAGTAATCATAATCAATTCGCATCCTGCCATTTTCATCCACATGAATAGCGGCATCCGGGCAGTAATTAAAACAATTGAAACAACTGTAACAATCTCCGCAACTCAAACAGCGGGAAGCTTCGTCCACCACCTCATCCGCCTGCAGAGACTCCAGCACTTCCGAAAAATCATTAAAAATATCCTTTGGATAAAAGACCTTATTGTCATGTCTGGCCGACGGCAGGTAGTATGTATAATTGATGTCTTTGGGCAAAACGACTTCCGGAAGCACTTCCTCGTGACTGTAAGGTTGTTTCTGCAAAAAAGCATGCACCTCTTCCGCCACTTTATTCCCGCTACCAATGGCTTCGGCAACCGTTCCGCCCCAGGCCATATCTCCCGCACAGAAGACGGGGACTCCGGCCTGAAATTCGATTTGCCCCTGTTGCGGCATAATGGGTCTTCCATTGAAAACATAATCGTCAAATCTTTGACCTATGGCCGAGATGATGCGATCCACCTGAATAAACCTTTCAGAACCTTCCATACGAACCGGCCTCCTTCTCCCCGAAGCATCTTTTTCGCCCAGTTCCATGCCTATCAGCCCGAGTTCGAAGCGGCCATCCGCTTTTTTGGCCACAGAAACAGGCGCAACAAGAAATTCAAACTGTACATTTTCGTGACGAGCCTCTTCCACCTCCTGCGCAATGGCCGGCATTTGCTCACTGGTGCGCCGGTAATAAATGGTAGGTTTGGCTCCCAGCCTCAGCAAGGTTCTGGATACGTCAATGGCCGTATTCCCTCCGCCGATCACGGCAACTTCTTCTCCTTTTCTGAGGCCCTTTTGATCGCCAAATAATTTAAAATCCCTAAGAAAATCAATGCCATCAGTGACGAGATCCTCATTATCGAGGTACATGGATGAACTGACATGCGACCCCACCGCGGTGATCACGGCATCAAAACTATCGGCTAATTCAGCCACTTTTTTACGCTGATTCAAAAGAATCTCCACCCCTGCTTTTTCGATATTCCTGATTTCCCGGTTGAGAATTTCATCGGGTAATCTGAATTTGGGAATACCCGTTCGCATCATGCCTCCCGCTTTGGGTAAAGCCTCAAAAACGACCGCCTGATACCCTTTACTGCGCAGCCGTAAAGCAGCCGTAAGACCCGCGGGGCCCGATCCAATGATCGCGATTTTTGCTTCCCGGGTAACCGGAACAGCGGTTATTTTTCGTGCCGTCATCCTGTCCCCCAGGAAACGTTCTATTGCCCCGATATTAAGCCCCTCGTCAAGAGGATTCCTGTTGCAATTTTGCTCGCAGAAATGGGGACAAACCCTACCGCAAATGGAAGGAAAAGGATTGTGTTCATGAATTACCTCGAACGCTTCATCAAATTTATGGGCTCCGGCCAGTTTTACAAATTCACGAACCGAAGTGCCGGCCGGGCAGTTATCAGTACAGGGAGGCGTTTTTGTAGTGTAAGAAGGAGTCAGCAAGCGCCAGTTTCCCGTTTTGTTCTTTGACATAGGGTCTTCCCAAACAGGCACCTTGTATTTCGGATCGTTGCCCCCATTGTTGTCCTTAGAAAATACAGGCTGTTCATAACCGGCTTCCTCATTCGTATTGAGGGCTTCCAATAAAAGGTTGTTGCTGTTTTCAAGCCCCAAAACACTGTCGTAAGCTATTTGTGAGGATTTTATGTTGGCTTCGGGTTTAACCGGCACATTTGCGGCAACCACTTGTTTCGCTATGGTGATATCAGCGTCAAGGATACGCATGATTGCACCAATCATGGCCGCATTGACGATGGGCAGGGATTTACTACCAAGGCCCAGATCCAGCGAAATCTGGGTAGCTGGTACGGCATAAACGTTATCACACTGCCCCACAAATGCCTTGATAGGTTTGGAGGTATTCAGCAAAAGGGATCCCCCATTTTTTAGCCCGTCAAAAACAGGCACCTGATCGAGAAGGGATTCATCAAAGACAATGATAAAATCGGGATGATAAACATTGCTCCGGTTGAGAATCGCCTTCCTGGCTATCCTTAGGAATGCCTGAATTGGAGCCCCCGTCCTTTCCACACCGAAAGCAGGAAAAGACTGTACCTCATAATCACCGAGTTGGCTGAATATTTTGGCAAGTACTTCAAAAGCGGTTACCATTCCCTGGCCGCCGCGCGCATGGCCTCGTATTTCTAACATAATTTTACTTTTTAAAATCAGTAAAAAATTATGTCAGGGTCAATAGAATGTCTTTTGGTTCGTTTTTACAATACGGCAACAGAACAATTAACATACTGGGTGTAAATAAGCGAAATTTATTACCGTAGAACCTTTTTCAATACTCTTAAAGTTACTATAAATTTTTCAGATTTAAAAATTTTAGCCTAAAATTATTAACCATTATTTTTGGTTAACTTTGTTCTTTGAATCCATAACCTGCGAATCAATTTGTTATGTTCCAAAGCATTATTCCGGTTTCGAAAAAAGCCTTGAACACTTATGAATCCCTCAATGCCTCAGCCATTGCCGAAAAACTTGATCTGGCTACCACCGTTTACTCTTTGTGGAAAACGGTTCCATTAACCCTCCGTGTTAAAATGATCAGGAACATCGCCTGGGCCCTGAGGACAGTTCCATCCAGATACGCCTCCTTAATGAGGCAGAAAATGGGTAAACTAAAAGGTGAGGCCGAAAGGGATTCCCTGAGTTGGTAAATATTAAATCTGTGGTAGTAAATACCTGATCCTGGTTAAATTTGGTAAGTTAATAAAATGGAGAAAGAACATGATGACAGATGAAAGAATAAAAAGATTTAAAGAGGTTGCCTCAAGGCGACAACCCAATCTTACGGTGATCCTGGAGAATGTGCACGACCAGCACAATATCGGGGCAGTATTACGGAGTGCCGATTCCGTTGGCATGAAAGAAATTTTCGTACTGTATTCGGAGCCGGAATTATCTATAAAAAATATTGTGCTCGGAAAACGCACCTCTTCGGGGGCAAGAAAATGGGTGGATGTTCATTTTTATACGGATCTCAAAGCTTGTTTTGAACACGTTCGAAGTAATTATGACCTGATCCTCAGTACTCACCTTGAGGGAGAACCCAAATCCATATACGATCTCGACCTGACCCAATCGGTAGCCCTTTTATTCGGTAATGAACACGATGGCGTTTCTGAGGAAGCCCTGAAACATTCGGACGGGAATTTTATCATCCCTCAGATGGGAATGGTTCAAAGTTTGAATATTTCAGTCGCTTGTGCGGTAACTTTATACGAAGCCTTTCGCCAGCGGCTCGAAAAAGGGTTCTATCATGACAACAAACCTTTACCTGAAATCGAACAGCAAGCGCTTTTCGAAGAATACGTAAAACGACATGAAAGTAAAGCCACCCGCAAAAAAGCGTTTAATCAGGATTGGCGTCAAAACGTCGAAGAATAAGATAACTCGGTCGGTAAGGATGACAAAGTGAAAAGAAAATTATTATTTTTCCCTAACTTTGTTTTACCAGGCGGAACTCTATGAGGGATTTTTTTTGTTTTAATCATATAGTTCTGTTAAAATAAACGATAATTACTATGATAAAATCTGCAATTAAAATCGCGCTTCTTTTAGTCGTCGGCATCGTCGCCTATAATTTATTTTATGGTTCCGAAGAGGAAAAAGAGCAATCCAAAGAGATCATTTCCGATGTTAAAGATTTTTCAAAATCAGCATGGAACCTGCTGAAAACTGAACATCAAAAATTCAAAGACGGTAAATACGATGAGGCCGTGGACAACATTGAATCCGGGGTGGACAAGTTGAAGGGCATTTATTCTTCGCTAAAAGATAATGCCAAAAAAGTGAAAGACAGTGGTTTACTTGACCAGTTGGATAATCTTGAACAAAAACGGGTAGATCTCGAAAAGAAACTTTCGGAGAAAACTCCAGACAGCTACGATCAAAAAAAAATCCAGGAGGACTGGAAAAAGCTGCTGGATGATACGCAAAACGTAATGGATGAAATTGAAAAAAAATAAAGCATCCATCCTTTGCAACGAAATAAATCAACTTTAATATGACCGGTATTGATGCCATCCGTATTAATTTCAATCCGGATCAACTTTTTTTGCTGAATATATGTCTTGGTTTTCTGATGTTCGGGGTAGCCCTGGACCTTAAAAAAGAAAACTTCCTGTACATTTTCAAACACCCCCGCATCGCGTTGATCGGAATGAGTTCGCAATTCATTATTTTGCCGATATTATCAGTGATCCTGATCCTGATATTGAGGCCGCCTACCAGTATTGCCCTGGGAATGGTTCTCGTGGCTTCCTGTCCGGGAGGTAATGTCTCCAATTTCGCGGTACACCTTTCAAAAGCCAACGCTGCGCTTTCCGTTTTACTGACTTCTATTTCCACTTTAGCGGCCATAGTGGTTACGCCTTTTTATTTCCGGTACCTGAGCATTTTCATTCCCGGCACAGAGGTTTACGCCCAGGAACTCCATGTGAACCCACAAGACATGGCCGGCACGATTATCAGGTTGATTGTGGTTCCTTTAATCTTCGGCATGTGGATCAACAGCAGGTTTGAAGACTTTACGCAAAAGATCAAAAAACCTGTCCGGATACTTTCGATGATCATTTTCCTAAGTTTTGTGGTATTTGCCATTTACGGGAACTTCGAGAACATCAAAAACTATCTTCACCTGGTATTTTTTCTCGTCCTGGTGCATAATTTTATGGGGTTGAGTGCAGGGTACTATTGGGCCAAATTATTCCGCTTACCCAATACAGATGCACAGGCCATCTCATTGGAAACCGGCATACAGAATTCAGGGCTGGGCCTCATTCTGATTTTCAATTTCTTTAACGGCCTGGGCGGAATGGCCATGGTCGCCGCCTGGTGGGGGGTATGGCATCTGATCTCTGCTTTCAGCCTCGCTATGCTCTGGAAACGACGGAACAGTCTGGCAAAACAGAGGAGTTAATGGGCGATTATTCCCCCTCCTTTAGCTCGCTCTATCTGACTGCATATACTTCTGATCCGTTCACCAAAATATAGAAAATTTCCCTGCAATTTTCATTCCAGGCCATGGTAAAAGGTTGATTACCCGCCAGGGGAAATTTCATATTTACCGAACCGTCGGGATTCAGGAGGTATACCTTTTTGGAAGGAGCAGAGAAAACACCCAACGCAGCCTTGTTTTGACACAACGGATCCAATCCAAAAATCCCGGTGATTTCCACGGGTAATTCAACTTCAAAATGGATAAAAAAGCGATCCGATTCATAACCGCTTAGGGAGATATTTTGCCCGCTGGAAGCCAGGTAATCCATTCTTTCATCCCCGGTAAAATCAGCAAAAACAAAATTCATTCTTTTATTATTCCCGCACTTTAGCCGAAGATTGAAATGGGTTCCATCCGGATTGACCACCAGGATTTTTCCTGCATCATTCCCGGCTACAATGCGGTTTATCCCCTGCATTTTTGAGCTGGGATCGAGTTGATAAAAAGGTGGGGAAGAAAATGATCCTTCTTGTGGAATGGGTGGAAAAACGGGAGTTCCAAAACGGTCCAGCACAAGCAATTGTGGCAAGCTATCCAATGTAAAAATATAATCGTTCCCTCCATATTGAAAATGATCAAAAGGGAACAATACCTGGGCCTCAAGCACTAAAGGATTCCAGCCTACAATCGGAATTCCATTATATTCAAAACCAAAAATTTTATCCCCGCAGGGAACAAAAAACGAAAAACGTCCATTGTGCTCAAAATCAACAAGTGTTATGGCCTGGGTGGACACTTCCTTAAGCATTATCGGGAACCCGGGTAATTCATCTCCCGAAAGATCCAAAGCCGAAACGTTATGGGCTGTATTGAAAAACAGGACTGTTTTTCCTTCCACGACTCCATGCTGAATTTTTCCAAGCATTGGCCCCTCCAGTTGTTTTTCCCATAAAATCGTCCCTGAAAGGTCAAGTGCGTATAAAATATTTTTCTGGTCCAGAATGAAAATACGGTCTTTAATGAAAACAGGCGGGGAGATAGCTTCTGCCTGGAGCCTGGTACTCCAGACCTTCAGACCCGGCAGGTTTTTAGTTTCCTCAGCTGCTGAAGTCATGCCTTTGATCTCGATAGCATTCCTTTGGGAATCCAATTCTGAAAACAGAAGCGTCATCCTCATTTGTCCATACGCCAAACGCAAGGATTCATTTGAAAAAAGATCCCCCAAAAAGGAAGCTTCAAATAATGAAACTCCGCACATTTTTGGCGTCCCCTTCCCCAGGCTGGCCAGTAAGGCTTCGTCTTTCATCCTGGTATTGCCGACGATAATATCCTCTAATATCAACTCCAGTTCCTGTGCTGATCCAGCAAATACTACACAATCTTCCAACATTACGTAAGCAAGCAGGTCGGATCCATCCTCATCGTTCCCTGGTAGTCCAAGGAAGAGATCTTTACCGGTAATCGGATGAATTGTAAACATTCCATAATCATAAGGCGCTCCGGCGGGCATTTCTTCTCCCAATTCGGCCATTAAGGATTCTGCAAGGGCTTTATCTGAAATGTTCAAAACATAACCATCGGTTTTTATTCCATGCTGAGTTACCGATTTAAACACCCCAATTTTATGTCCCATCCACGGCAGGATCAATCTTGAAAAGGTGGTGGAATCTCCTTGTTTCCTCATACGGGCAAGATCCAAATTCAGCAGCATGAGTTGTCCGCTGCGAAAAGGCATTCGTTCCAGCATTCCGGAAAAATGGTCAAGAGAAGTTGATTGCTGAAGAGCAGGAAAACCATTGCCTAATCCGGCAGTCGCTGTAAAGTAAAGGCTGTCCGGCTCCTGCCAGTTAAAGATCAGCGTTTCAATCTTTTCTTCGAAGTGTTTAAAAGCCGCTTCCCCAGCCAGGGAAAGTTGTCCGGCAAACAAGGCAGGCAGCCATTTTGGTTGAATGTAAATGGTTATCCCTTCCTGGTCGGGTTGGTAAACAAACGGCCCGATACTACCTTCCCTGATCTGGTCCAGCGCAGCCTCAATCGGGAAGGCTTCTGAAGAAAGCAACAACAGGTTTTTGTGAAAGGCAACGGAAATTTTTTCTTTGCCCGAAACAGCATAAATCTCCTTTCCCTTATAATGGTATAGGGTAAGTTCTCCTCCCTGCAATGCCTTCATACGAGAAAGAATATCCTTTTGGTTCAGGCTGCCAGAAATATCCAATATCAGTAACCCGGTAGTTCGGTCAGGCACAAAAACGGCTGGTTTATCCGCCAGATTCATGCCCAAATTCAAGCTTTCCAACCGCAAAAGACAATCCTTCATGCTGGACTTTTCCGGCAAAAGGCTGTCTAAACGATTGAATTTTTTCAATTTTTCAAAAGCCCCGGCATAAACCACCACCGCCGAATTTTCGGGTATTGCTGACAAGAGTTGTTTAGGCTTGTTGCCACAATTGGTCAAAATAAAAACCCAAAGCAGGGAAAGCAAACCGAATCCGAATAAATTTTTCATCTGTGAATCTTATGTCCGGCCCGAATTTAATACATTTGTATATTATAACAACATACGAACAATTATGAGAAAGACATTTTTTAAAATCGGGGTATTGTTTGCTCTTTTTGCCGTGATCTTTGGCGCATTTGGTGCACACGCACTGAAAGAACACTTAACCCCTGAGCATCTTATTTCTTTTGAGACTGGTGTGCGCTATCAATTTTACCACGCCTTTGCCCTGATGATTATATCCTTATTGATGTATAAAAGAAAAAATAAATTTATCGATTATGCCGGCTGGCTTTTTACGGCAGGAACGATCCTTTTTTCAGGATCTATTTATTTGCTGGCCCTGAGGCCTGTGCTGAACTTCTCCGGCAGTTGGCTGGGACCGGTTACGCCTTTAGGCGGGAGTTTGCTGATCATCGGATGGGCGATGTTATTGGTTTCCACCTTCCAGGACAATGAATACAAGAGAGGGTAAAAAAGCCGTGCAGCGAAACGCTGTACGGCTAAATTTTCATTCTCGATTAAAATGCATAACCGATCGCAAGTGTAAAGGAAGGGAGAATACCTCCTCCTGAATCACTTCCGAATGAATCGGTTTCTCCTGACAGAATAGTATAAACAGGTCCAAGACCTAAATCCAGGACAAAACCTGAATCCCATACCCACTGATAGCCAACCTGGGCTCCAATAGCAATAGAGGTATACTTAAATGTATCAATACTACCGAGGTTAAAACCTGCCTGACCTTGTGCATAAAAACCTGCAGGAACAGGTTTTTTAGCATTGGTTATATAAAAACGATAAGCAGCTCCAACACCAAAGGCAGAAACGTCCAACCCAAAGAGGCTGTAACGATAATTGGCATCAATCAATACAGAAGTTTTGTCATTCAAAACTCTTTCATAAGTAGCATTGAAATTTCCAAAAGCCAGTCCGATGGGGTTGGCCTTAATTACATTGTCCTGTGCATTTAAGCCAATGGCAAAAGCTACAAATGCGAATAAAAATAATCCTTTTTTAATTTTCATTTCTAAAAAATTTGAGTTAATAAATAGGTATTTAGAGCCCGAAAGGTAATAAATAAATTTAATATAATGGTGTTAAAATATTGTTACAATTTGTTATCGCAATTTAACATTCATGCTAACAGGCTGATGATCAGAGTATAAGAAATTTAAATTTTCCGTTTGCACTTTTAACAGCTGCACATTGGGCGAAACCAGAAAGAAATCGATCAATGTCACGAAAGTCTCTCCCGCTTTATACACTTCCCTCACTTTCCTGTTTGTAGGCGTATTGGCATCAAAACACCAGGTCCAGTCCGAAGGGAGAAATCCCTGATCGATATTGGTTTGGGTATAACCCGATGTATTTCCAGGCATAAATTTATCAAATGGAAAACCCGGAGGGCACTGGTTCCAATCGCCGCCGACAATCACGTAGTGTCCTTTTTCATATTCCTCCAGGAAAAGTTTTTTCAAAAAGTCCATCTGGGCCGCTTTAAGCTCCCCTCCTTTGTCATAAGCTGAATTGTGAACATTGACGACGACGAGTTCCTTTCCTCCACTCACTTTAAAACGCTGCACGGAGGCACAACGATCCAACTGAAAAATCCGGGTAGGCCAGGCAAAAGATCCCGGAAGCTGAACCCGGTCGGAAGATTCCGGTTGAAATTTCGACCAGGACCCCAGACCGCTGTTCGTGGATCCATAGGCACGCCAGGGCTCGAAAATCGGGAGAGGCACCCAATTGGCTTTATAATTTACGGCAAAAACGGAAGCGTAACCTGGTAAAACATTCCCCACCAATTCAAACTGATTGATATAATAACTCCTTTTTGAGCGATAATCCACCTCCTGGAAAAGCAAAAAATCAGAAGAATCCCTGCGTGCAAAAGCTTCGATGCCCGCAACGTATTTGTTCACTTCCGCCTCCCCTGACCGGATCATTTTTCCATTGGAAAAAAACATACTGCCGCTGTCATAGAAAAAATTGGCCTCAGCACCCAACCCGCCGTACCCGACATTCCAGGTGGTAAAAGTCAATATACTGTCGGAAATGATTTGCTGATCAGCACTCCCTTCCACGGGAAGAGCGATAGTTCCTTCAGGCTGAAAGTCATTAACAGTACCGTACAACAAGACTCCTGCGATATACAAAAGGACCAGGCCAACCAACCCACCCACAAAGCGTGAAATTTTAAAAAATATTTTTTTCATAGAGGTGACTTTTAGATAGGTTATCGTCTCAAAAGCAAGAGTTAAATCTCTTTTCTCAAGTAATCTTTTAAAAGAAAGACCTTATGCAAAAGCGCATAAGGTCTTTTTTTTTATTTTTCTTCCAGCAGTTTTTTCAATTCATTCAGTTTCATCATGCACTCAATGGGCGTCATGGAATTGATATCCAGGTCGATCAGGGATTCTTTGAGTTGACCGGCCACGGGATCCACGGTTTCGAATATGCTTAATTGGTAGGCATCGGTGGAAATGTTTTTTGTCTGCGGTTTATCGGCAAATACTTCTCCCGCCGCTGAATCGCCGTTCTCTTCACCAATCGACTTTTTCTCCAACTGGGACAAAATATGGGCAGCCCTTTCCACGACTGCGCGAGGCATTCCCGCCATTTTGGCCACATGAATCCCAAAACTATGGGCACTTCCCCCCTCTTTCAATTTTCTCAGGAAAATCACTTGCTGCCCCACTTCCTTAACAGCTACGTTAAAGTTCCTGATCCGTGGAAATTTATTGGCCAGTTCATTCAGCTCATGGTAATGGGTTGCAAACAAGGTTTTGGGCCGGCTCCTCCCGTTCCCGTGTAAATATTCTGCAATAGACCAGGCGATGGAAATTCCGTCATAAGTGCTGGTTCCGCGTCCGATTTCATCGAGCAGGATAAGGCTCCGGTCGGAGACATTATTCATAATGCTTGCCGTCTCATTCATTTCCACCATGAAAGTGGATTCCCCGGAAGAGATGTTGTCCGAAGCCCCCACCCTGGTAAATACTTTATCCACCACCCCCAATTGGGCACTGGCTGCCGGGACGAAAGATCCCATCTGGGCCATCAGGCATATTAGGGCGGTTTGTCTTAACAGGGCAGACTTTCCCGACATATTCGGGCCGGTGATCATGAGAATCTGTTGGGTTTCGCTATCGAGATATACATCGTTGGGGACATAACTTTCCCCCAGGGCAAGCTGCTGTTCAATGACCGGATGTCTTCCGTCCTTGATATCGATCACTAAAGAATCATTGATTTCAGGCCGGCAATAATTATTTTTCAGCGCTATTTTCGAAAAGGCAAGCAAACAATCGAGGCGGGCCACCAGGTTGGCATTATGCTGAACGGCCTGAGTATAGTCGGATAAGGCAAGAACGAGCTGCTCGTAAATCTGATCCTCCAGCGCCAGGATTTTTTCTTCAGCGCCCAAAATTTTGCTTTCCAATACTTTGAGTTCTTCAGTAATGTACCTTTCGGCATTGGTCAACGTCTGTTTACGGATCCAGTCCGCGGGAGCATCGTTTTTAAATTTGTTGGTCACTTCCAGGTAGTACCCAAACACATTGTTGAATCCGATTTTCAAATTGGTGATCCCCGACCTTTCCATCTCTTTTTCCAGGATACCTTTGAGTAAGGTTTTGCTGTTGTTGATCGTATTCCGGAGATCGTCCAAATCCGGATGTACGCCGTCGGCAATGACTCCTCCTTTATTGATATTGACCGGCGGTTCCTCCACGATTTGCTTTTCAATCATTTCACAAAGCGTGGAGCATGGATTGAGTAAATCACCGATTTTATTGAGGTTATCATTTCCGGTTTCCTGCAAAATGGCTTTGATGTCCGGAATGGTCAGCATGGCCCTTTTGAGCTGAACCACTTCACGCGGATTAATTTTTGCCAGGGATACTTTTGAAATCAATCTTTCAATATCTCCCACCTGGCAAATCTCGCGATCGAGGTCACGGCTGAGCTGGGGCTGGCTCAAAAAACAGTCTACCATATCCAGCCTCATTTCAATTTGCTGGGGCGACTTCAGGGGCAGAACGATCCACTTTTTTAACAAGCGGGCTCCCATGGGAGACACGGTTTTGTCCATGACCTTTAGCAGGGGTACTCCCGTTTCATGGGGAGAATGGATCAGTTCAAGATTTCTAATGGTAAAGCGGTCGAGCCAGACGTAGTTATCCGGCTGTATCCTGCTGATGGATGAAATATGGCGCAGGTTTTTATTTTCGGTGGTGGCCAGGTAATGCAAGGTAGCCCCGGCGGCCATCTGGGCCAGTTCCATTTCTTCCACGCCAAACCCTTTGAGATTTTGAACCTCAAATTGTTCCAGCAATTTTTCCCGGGTATAATCAGGGGTGAATACCCATTCATCCAGAGTGAAGGTGTAAAATTTATCCCCGAATCTTTTTTCAAAAACGGCCTTTTTGTCTTTGGAAAAAATCACCTCAGAGGGATTAAAACTCTGCAGCAGTTTATCCATATAAGCCAGGCTCCCTTCACAAACGAGGAACTCTCCTGTGGAAATATCTAAGAACGACAGCCCAGCTTCCTCTCTTTTTCCAAAACAAACGGCGGCCAGGTAGTTATTGCTTTTGTGGTCCAGCAGCTTATCATCAATGGCCAATCCGGGAGTGACAATTTCCGTCACCCCGCGTTTTACGATCTTTTTTTCTTTTGAAGGTTTTTCCAGTTGTTCACAAATGGCCACCCGGAATCCCGATCGCACGAGACGGGGCAAATAGAGATCCAGCGAATGGTAAGGAAATCCTGCCAGGGCAATGTCGCTCCCGCCATTGTTTCTGCTCGTCAGAACGATCCCCAATACCTGGGAGGCCGTTACCGCGTCATCGGCAAAAGTCTCATAGAAATCTCCTACCCGAAACAATAGTATAGCGTCCGGGTATTTGGCTTTCACCTTAAAATACTGCTTCATCAACGGGGTAACTTTCCCGCCTTCCTTTATTTTTGTTTCTATCTTTTTTGCCAAAGCCATCAGATTTATGAACGGTAAAATAACGGATTTTTAATTAATGACCAGCAATTTTTGAAAAGTAAATCCATCCATCCTGATAAAAAAAATACCGGGTTCCCAATTAGAAACATCTAAATCAATCCGGTGATCATTCATTTCAAAATAGAGTTGTCTTCTCCCCAATAAATCAATTATTTCTATTAACCTGCTGCCGGGATTGTCTATTTCCAAAGTCACTATGCCGGAGGCGGGGTTCGGAAATACCTTAAAAGTATTAGTATTACCTGCAACTTCATCAACAGGAAGGATCATATCACAAAAAGTGGTATCCGGATCCAGTTCAATATATCCAATGGGGGTAAGATCCCGGCCTTCGAAAGCAGCATAGGATGTCGGGTAACGTTTGATACGAAATGTAATATTGCCAGAAATGGTCGTATCCCCCTGTGTAACAGGTTGCCCTCCCATAAGTGGCGTTTTATATTCCCAAACGATGTCATTTTGTGGGGTCAGTTCTACACTATAACCATTGGCCCCGGAACATATTAGCAGGTTGTCATTAGGCAATAACTGAACACTTGACAACCCTCCCGAGTGAATTTTCGTAGGTTGAGGGTGCATGACGGTAAGCTCAAAATCCTCAGGACCCCACTGGCTTCCGTTCCACAAATAAGCCCAACTATCCCAACCAAACCCAGGGTTAATAATGTTGGCTGTCGAATAACTTGGGTTTACCCTGTTGTTAAAAACGGCAAGTTTACCATAATGTGGATGATCAAAATCTACAAATTCATCAATCCAATGAATGTCATGTTGAAAAAATAGCTTTTGATCCGCAGCATTTCCCATTCTATAGGCAGCAGGATTGCCCCACCTGAAAATCAGGTCTCCTCCTTTACCGCTAAGCCCACCGGTATGGCCAGCAGCTTCCGAAACGGACGTGCTGTGGTCAATGATCCAAATTTCATCAAAGAACGGCACAGAAACTACGATCTGGTCCAGTTCGGGGTTGTAGTCAATTGCGTTAGTATGCAGCCAGTCTGCGATTCCGTCAGGATTTGAGGTCCAGTTAAGGTCTATCAATTCAGGATGATCCCCGACGCTGCCAAAATTATCTTTTCCTGCGTCGTAATCCTGGATCAGGTGATCCCAGACATGCCATTCCCATACGATCTCATCCGTGTTTGGATCTACCTCCAGTATATAATCCGGCCACAATTTATTGTTGATAAGCAAAGCTGTATCCCTGCCTGCCTGAATGGCTTCTGCTTTTGATTTGTACTCCCAGGAAATCATTAAAATATGGCCATTTGGCATGGGTTGGATATCGTGGTGCAACCTGGCGGTTGAATCGTTTTGCTCAAAGCTCCATAATACAGTATTATCCCAATCCACTATTTCCACAATCCCTCCTTTTCCCCCAGCTCCGATAGATTCATTTTCTGAGACCAATGGGTGTTTGCATTTAACCAGATTCCCATTTTCTAACAGGTACACTGAATTTCCCGGGCGAAATTGTGGATCATCCTCCCATACATGAACGATCTCACCACAATTATTCAATAAATAAACATTAGGTTGATTATGGGGAAAAATTAGATTATATCCTTCAAATGCTTTTGATGGATTATAGGAAAGCAATCCCACTGTATTTTGAGCCGGTAAATTTATAGAAAGGACAAAATAAAATATGGTTGAGATAAAAATGATTCTTAACATATTGGAGCGTTTATTTGTGCATTGAAAAATCAATAATAGGGAATAGACTTAACAATTCATTGGTATTCAAAGATAAATAATGTCACCTTATTACCTAAGGCAAAAAAATAGCCCTTCTCGTATGAGAAGAGCCATTTCCATTTATTATCTAGGGGAAACCCCCTTATTCGCAATAGAATTAAAGCGGTGTATAAACGCAAACACCACTTTCCCCATAACCTTCACACAACCAGCTAATGGTAATAACCCCGGTAGCAGGATCAACGCTGTTGACACCGCCTTCGGTAGCAACTACAGGTCCCCATGGATCAGTCTGACCTTCCCAGGAAATTTCATTACACACATCTTTGAATTCAACGACAAAATCAGTCGTACCATAAGCATCAACATACGGTCCTGCGCTGTAAAGCCCTCCTGAGAAATCATTAACGGTATAAACTCCGGCAGCAACTTCTACGATTTCCACATTCATTGTATTGGTCTGGTAATCAGGTAAAAAGTCATGCTGAGAATAGGTAGCAGTAACAGAGTACATTCCTGCCAAATCGGATACACAACTCATATCGATTGAAAGTGATCCAGATTTATATGTACCGGAAGCTGTTGTGGCATAAAAGGTCAAAACTATTTTATCCCCGGCCTGAAGATCCGCAGGGACAACACCGGTTCCAGCAAGTGCGTCATTAAAGGTAACCGCCACAGTTGCAGGAAATGATGACAGTGTAGCATGATCTTTTTCCGCCCCACCATTAACACTTTTGGTGATTTTAAGGGAAGAAACCGCTTCCCCTTTTGTAGCCAAATCAAATGCAATACTTGATGCTGAAGGGTTGGCCAGATCAAAGAATCCATTCACAATATTGGATACAATAGCCACCGCCCCTTTGGGGTCGTTGGACGCAAAATGGTTTACATCTTCATCCTTAGTACAGGAAGAAATCAACATTCCTGTGAATAAGGCGAAGCCTGCGATATATAATATTTTTTTCATCTTAAATTAATTTAAATTTTGGTTCATAAAATTAACTAAATCAATCAGGTAGGTTTCACTTTTTATTTTCATTTTTTGTCCTTCCATGTAGACTTTGGCCGCCGCATATTTGTCAAAAAACTTTTCAGCTTTTTTTCTTTTTTGCGGAATTTCCCTAAAATTCCCTTCAGACTCCAAATAGTACACGTTTTTTTTAACGTATTTAGTATTTATATCTCCGGCATCCAACGCAGGTACGTAATTGGGTTTAAGCGCTTTTACATCGTAATAAAGATATAATTTAAAAGCACCGTCCACTTTTTTCTCCAGGATAGTGCGGCCGGATTTCCCTGCAATGGTTCTAAACTCAAATTCGTGGTTCAAAAACCCTGCGTTTTCAGGGAGTACTCCCTTCAGCAGAAACCCGCTGAGATTTTCCGTAGGCACCAGGTAAACACTTCCTTCGAGGTTTACGAGTAGCTCCTGGCTTTGAATATTGTACTTAAGGAAGTATGCCCTTTGGGAAAAACTTCCGTCATCAAATACAAACTGCCCGGTCATCCATTCCTCGTTAAAAAAAGTCTGCCCACTTTCGGACCGCTGCCTAAGATCAAAAGTCGTTACATTTTGGCCGGGATATAAATCATCCAATGCCACCATTTTACTATCGGTAGGCTGAGCAAATAATGCCATTGGAATAAAAACACAGAAAGACAAAAAATATTTTCTTATCATGAAAAGTGAAAAATACCGGAAAGAAGGTTGAATCAACCTTCTTTCCGATGATTGTTTAATTATTGAAAAGCCCAAACAGGAACATCCAGTAAGGCGCCATTTTGAGCGGCCTGTGCTGCCTGGAGGTTTACCAGGTTGGTTTGCTGCTCATTCACTACATAAGGGAAACGTTTTGGCACTCCTCCTGATGGATTAAAACCATTGGCTCCCAGTGGGTGTGGTGTGATGGCAGGATACCCCGTTCTCCTGAAGTTAGACCAGGTTTCACTAAAGTTGTATCCATAATATCCTTTATAAGCTTCTTCCATGATACGTTGAATGACTTGCTCATCGGACAATCCTGACAGGTCACTCTTTTCAGCCACATAAGCATCATAATCAGTAACTTCTGATTGAACCATACTTGCTGTAATGGCCTGCGCCAAGGCAGTGCTGGCATCTGCTCCCGTACGAGCTAAAGCTTCTGCTTCAAGGAATTTGACTTCCACGTAAGAGATCAATGGAATTACGGCATTGTCCCTGGCGTAAACCAACGCTGGATTTCCAGTATTGAAATAGAACCAGGTCGTACCATCAGTGAACATATAAGCGTCTTGTCTTGGATCGCCGTCCATCAGGTCAGCAAAAAACTGACCAATGATCAATGTACTTGGTCTTTCTGCACCAAATTTAGCCAGTGAGTAATTATTCGTTTGAGCAGTTCCAAATTCGAAATTCGGCTGCTCATCCAAAGATTTGAAGGCGACACCCAAAGAGTTCAACACTCCGGCGGGAGCATTGCCTTCTCTTTTTAAGAGGTGCATTTGATAACGGGCCTTAAACGCATACGCAGTCTTGATCCATGCATCGGCATCACCGCCAAAGATCAAATCCCCTCCACCGTACCCGGTGCCTGAATTAAGATCACTGATGGCGTCGTCCAACATAGCCTGAACGCCTTTGTACACATCTTGCTGAGCATCATAAGAAGGCTTCAGGTTGTCGGTACCTTTCAAGGCTTCGGAAAACGGAATGTCTCCAAAGAAAGATGTCGCAAGACCATATTCACTGGCCATGACTACCTTGGCTACTCCGGAGTAAAAGGTTGCTCCTTCAGTTTCCGCCTTATCGATCAATACCTGGCAACTTCTCAAAACGCCTGAATACAATCCTGAAACCCAGTAGTTGTTAAAGGCATCAGATCCAAAAGTATATTGTGTGTATTGAACCTGCTGTGCATCAAATCCTTCGAATTGCTGCATGACGATTCCCGCAGCCCTTCCCGGTGTGGCTCCTTTATTGTAAGCCGCCTGGGAAAGGATTTCAGGCAATATGAGGTTCATCCCAACATCGCTGAGCTGGGTCGGGTCGATATTGACCTCTTCGAATGTTTCCTGTGAGCAGGACGGCATCAGGAAAGCAGCGATTATTATGAGTGAAAAATATTTTAATAATTTCATTTTAGCTACTGTTTTGTTTTAATTAAAAGGTTAACTTAACCGTGGCTGAATAACTCTTCGTATTTGGCATATTGAAATAATCCAAACCAAATCCATTGGAAGAACCGGTGAGGTTCGTTTCAGGATCAATGCCCGGATAATCAGTATTTAACCAAAGGTTTCTTCCGGTAAGGGTAATGTCCACGCCTCCGAGGAAAGTACCGGAGAGCAATGATTTAGGAAGAGAATAACCCAAAGTCAGCTCTCTTAGACGGATCCATGAGGTATCATAAATTTCCATTTCAGAGTAACCAAATCCGTATCTTACTCTGTAGTAGCTGCCAAGACCTGTTGCCGGGTTTGCCAAAGGCACCGCTGTATTGTTTTGTTCGTAAACAGGATTTTCTGAAGTACCTGTATTCACCACACCGTCAAACACCACTACATCATCTCTTTCGTCAGCAGACTGCTTGGTGGTTCCGAAATAATTCATAATACCACAAGTACCGCACCACATGTCTCCGCCCTGGCGGAAGTCAAACAAGGCAGAAAGGGTAACTCCTTTAAAGTTAAAGCTGTTACGAACGCCCATCGTCCAGTCCGGGTTAGGATCACCGAGGATCACTTTATCCGGGCTTGCCACTGGCCATCCATTGGAACCGATAATCAAAGTACCGTCGTCTGTTCTTTGGAAACCATCTCCCCAGATCGCACCGTATGGCTGACCAGGAATAACCACTGACTGTGTAGAAGTAAATCCTGCTAAGCCAATGTTGTCAACACCTTCGGCCAATTCTTCCACAAAGTTTTCGATCTTGGTAAAGTTAGCCTGAATATCCCAGCTAAAATTATTGGTTTTGACGGGTGTCAGATCCAAAACGATCTCCCATCCTTTGTTGCTGATTCTTCCCGCATTTTGCACTACATCGGTAAATCCGGTAGAAGCAGGCAGCTGAACAGAGATGATCTGATCAACAGATTCTGAGTTAAAGTAGGTAACATCCAATCCAAGTTTACCTTTGAGGAACTTGAACTCACCACCTACTTCCCAGGTGGTTGTTTTTTCAGGAACGATTTTATCGTTACCTAATACCTGATCTCTTTCAAAAGCGTTCGTTCCAAAAGCAGGGAAACTTACGCCTGTAATAAATCCATCACCAGCGCTGCTCGCCTGGTAAAAATAGCTGGTCGTTGCATATCTTGGTGCGTCGTTACCTACCACACCGTAAGAAGCTCTCAGCTTAGCATAAGAAATCACTGGATTTACCGGTAATTTCAATGCTTCAGAAAGCGCAAAACCTAAACTGGCAGAATAAGACTGGAAGGTATTATTATCCACCGGCAAGGTAGAAGACCAGTCATTTCTCGCAGTAAGGTTAAGGAAAAGATAATCTGCATAGTTGAAGTCAAAAGTACCATAAACACCAAAAAGCTTTTTGCGTGATACGCTTTCATAAGCCGTAACATCTGTAGCATTACTGATATGGTAGAAATTAGGAGCGGATAGCGTAGATCCTGCAGCTCCCTGAGCATAATAGTCATTTCTATAAGCATTACCTCCAACCGTAGCCGCAAAGCCAAAGGTTTCGGAAATGTCTTTTCTCATGGACAACAATAAATCCTGATTCAAATCTGTATTGGAGATGAAGTCCTGGGAAACACTTCCCACGCTACGGCCTGGGTTGATATCCAGGGCACCGTTCCTTCTGTCTGAATAATGGTCAATACCCAGTTTGTAATTAAGGCTCAACCAATCGGTAAAGTCATATCCAAGCCCTGTGTAACCGATGATACGGTTGACATTATCGGTGGATGGGTTTTTGTTGACCACCCAGTAAGGGCTGTCATAGATCCCTGCACGGTATGAACGCTGACGGCCATCGGCCAACTCGTAAGTGGCCGGATCGTCGGCTGCTTCCTGTCCGGTTTTACCGTTACCAATATCAAAGGTTGGCGTATTTCTCATCAATCCAAGGGTTACTCCCTGTACGTTTGATCCTCTTTGAACCCTGAATCCTCCGGAGTTGATGTAATTGGCAGACATGGAAACTCTCAGCTTATCCGTTAGGTTAGCATCCGCTTTAACCCGGAAAGAAGTTCTGGCAAAAGTCGCATTAGGAGCAATACCTTTGCTTTCCAGTTTTCCGCCAGAAATGAAATAACGTACGGCATCCGTTCCTCCTGCCACAGAAGCATTGAGGTCATAAGTATTACCATTCACAAAGAAAGTATAAGGATCGTAAGCCTTGGCAGGTACTCCGTTTCCGGTTCCTTTAGCAACCAAACGACCATTCTTGTCATATTCATAATCTGATCCGTCGAACTCGAGGTCTGCAATGGCAGGACCCCAGCTGAATCCTTCCCCTGTGTGAGGACCTCTCCAGGTGGGTACTCCGCCTACAGGTTGTCCCTGGGCATAGGCAGTCTGGCGCTCAGGTAATTTATTTACCTGGTCCATACTGTAACGGGCGGTAATGTTCACCACTGGTTTTCCTTTTTTTCCGGCTTTGGTGGTAATAACGATGGCACCATTTGCCGCACGTACCCCATACAATGCCGTAGCAGATGGGCCTTTCAATACGGTAATGGAAGCAATGTCATTGGGGTTGATGTCGATCGCCCGGTTGGACTGGTCGATACCGCCTACATCATTTCCGATTTCAGAGTTATCAATAGGCACACCATCCACAACAAACAGCGGGCTGTTGGAGCGTCCGATGGACACGTTACCCCTGATCCTGATGGAAGAGGATGCTCCCGGAGAACCGGAAGAACTGGTAACCGAAACTCCCGCTACTTTACCATTCAAGGCATTGAGCAGGTTTGTTTCTTTAGCGCCTACCACATCATCAGCATTAACATTCTGCACAGAATAACCGATCTGGCGCTTGTTGGCTTCCAAACCAACCGCCGTAACGACAATTTCCTCAAGAAGAGCTCCTTCTGCCAATGTCACATCCATAACATCAGATGCGCCAATGGCCAATTCCTGAGTTTCAAAACCAGTGTAACTGAAAATCAAGGTTTTACCGCCTGCAGGAACATCAAGAGTGTAGTTCCCGTCAAAATCGGTAATGGTACCGGTGGTGGTACCTTTCACGAGAACGCTCGCTCCTATCAAGGATTCGCCTTTCCCGTCGGTAATTTTACCACTGATCGTTCTTTGCGCCAGCATGGAGCCAACGCCAAAGAACACCAGCATCAAAACCAGTGTCAATTTTTTCATACTAATCCAAATTTTGTTTAAATAAGAAAGTCCAAAATATACTATAAATCAAAAATAGCCTAACAATTGTTAAAAAAATTCATCGGAAATTTTGGGATCCTTGTTCATTTGGTCGAAAAAAAGAAGCGTTTTGTCGGATAAACTCTGAGTATTGAACGATTTGCAATTGGGTTCCGCTGCCTTTTTGTTAACAAATTTAACATTAACATCAAATGAAAGCAAATGGTTTAAAATCACCATTATTATCATTCATCTGTTTTTTCTTCATGGATTTTTATTAGATCGGTCGAATCCTTATCCCTTCTTTTAGTCTCTATCCGGGCTTCTATCTCCTTTTCTTCAATTTCCACACGCTCCATCAACTGGCCGTAAATCCTGTTTAAATTTTTCGGACTGTTTCTCAATAACTCCATCATTTTTTGAAAATCAGCCTTGCTTATCTGGTGAATGGTATAAATCTGGTCATAGTAAACATCTGTCATGCTGTCTTTCATCACTTTTCCCAGGGACTGCAGAGCGGCTTCCGCCAAATGCACGTCCAAGAGAATGGAAATGATCTTTTCATCCTCATAAGGCAAAGGGTCCTCTTTTTCCTGTTGACACCCAAAAAATAAAATTCCTGCAGTCATCATTAATAGGATCCACCTGTTCGTTCGTTCCATCAATTTGATATTAACTTATTTAAAATATTGCCCGGGATAATGGAAGGCAACCACTTTTGCTGTACCAGGAGAAAAATCCTTCCAGTTTTTTACGTCAGCTTCCACCTGGACAATGCTGCAGGTAGGCATATTTGCGATCTGTCTTTCGGCATATTTATTGGCCAGACTGGTAAAGGTCGGATTATGCCCAAAAATAAAAACGGTTTCCAGATCAGCCGGCAAACTTTGGATGATATCCACCATGTCGGAAGGAAAAGCATCATAAATACGTTCCTCCTTCCGTATTTCTGTTTCAGGAATACCAAAAGCTTCTGCAAAAAAACAAGCAGTGGAAAAGGCCCGGTTTGCCGGACTGGAAAGCAGAAGATCCGGCTGGGCTCCTGTCTTTTGAAGCAATTTTCCCATAAAAGGTGCATCCCGTAATCCCCGGCTATTCAATGGCCGCTGATGATCGGGTAAAGATGAATTGGCCCAGCTTGATTTGGCATGACGGATGATAAATAGTTTTTTCATTTGTTGAATTTTATCACATTCAAGGTATAAAGGAGTTCGTAAATATATGCACACAATTTCACAAGTTAAATTTTTCCCTTCCAAAACTATCGACTTTGTTTTTTATTGTCGAAATTTGGCCACCTGTTCAATCAATAAAATATTATGAAATTCAAAAACAAGGTCGTCTGGATCACGGGAGCCTCCTCCGGGATAGGGGAACACCTGGCTTATGCATTTGCTCAAAGAGGCTCAAAGCTCGCCCTGACGGCCAGGAATCTGGAGGCTTTGGAAAAGGTAAAAAACAAAATCGGGAAGGATTCAGATGTACTCATCTTTAATATGGATGTCACCAATTTTGATGCAGCACCCGATGCCGCTAAAAAAATTGTGGATCATTTTGGTCGTATTGATATTTTGGTCAACAATGCCGGGATATCCCAACGTGCCCTGGTTAAGGATACCGTACTTGAAGTAGACAAAAGAATAATGGACGTGAACTTCCTCGGAACGGTAGCAATCACCAAAGCCGTATTGCCATATATGCTAAAGCAGCAATCCGGGCAAATCGTGGTACTCAGCAGCCTGATGGGCAAATTCTCCACAGCGCTCAGGTCAGCATATGCCGCCTCAAAACATGCGCTTCATGGTTTTTTCGACGCCTTAAGGATGGAAGTAAGGGACGACAACATCAAAATCACCTTACTTATCCCGGGTTTTGTTCATACCAATGTGAGTGTCAACGCCCTCACCGGCGACGGGAACAAAACCAATAAGATGGATGATGGCCAGGCCGCAGGATTTACCAGACAGGAATTCGCGGAAAAAGCGCTGAAAGCCATTGAGGCCGAAAAACGGGAAGCCGTTATTGCCAAAAAGGAAATCATCGGTGTGTACCTTAAACGTTTTTTCCCTTCCCTGCTGGACAAAATTCTGAGTCGATCCAAAATTACTTGATGCTGCGATATTTTGATATTGCGATTGAGGTGAGGTGACATCTTCGTGTGTTGGCTCTTTAGCAGAGCAAAAGGTGTCATCTCAGCAGTGCGAATGAGGTGACATCTTCGTGTGTTGGCTTTAAAACAGAGCAAATGTCATCTCAGGGGGATTAAGGAAAGTGCAAATTAAAACTAATATACTAAAGGTTTGTTAATATTCCTGAATATAAGGCAATTCACCGTTTATGTCTTATATTTGAAACAACGAAACAACGAAACTATTAACGTTGAATTTTTAATTCATTAATAGCGAATAAATTGGCATTCAGGATTACAAATATTTTTCTTGCTGTACTGATTTTCATCAGCTCCACCGGGTTTGTGATCAATAAGCATTATTGCCAGGGAGAACTTAAGGCAACATCCCTGGTTTTTAAAGCAAAATCATGTCATGAAAGCGCTAAAGAAAATGAAACCCGGGAGACTCATGCCGGAATGCCTGCCAATTGCCCCATGCATCAATCTAAAAATGCTTCCACCTCCTGCGAGGAAAAAAAAGGTTGTTGCAGCAATGAATCTGAATTTGTAAAACTCAACACGGACCAGGAAATAACTTCTTTTGAATTCCAGAAAATTCAAATGCCTGTTTTTGTCACCCTCCTGGTTTTTGGTTATCAAATCATTTACATTGAACCCGAATCCACTCCTGTTCCATACCAAAACTACAAACCTCCCTTAATTGTCTGTGATCTTCCCGTTTCGTTGCAGACCTTTCTCCTATAGGATTTTCTGTTTTTTTGAATTCCTCTCGATGAATACCTCATCGCAGGGGCTTCAACAGTTGTGCTTATTCCAAATGTCCTTTCATTTGAAATATCCCGAAGAATTTGTTGTTTATTCAAAGTTTTTTTATTGCCGAAATCAGGGCGTTTTTTCCAGAATTTCCAGGCAGTTAAAAATCTTTAAAACAGGATTTCATGCTAAATAAAATTATCCGGTTTTTCCTCGAAAACACACTGGTAACCTGGTTACTACTGGGCGTTTTTCTCTGTTGGGGAATCGTTACGGCACCCTTTGATTTTGGCGTAAACTGGCTGCCCCGTGACCCCGTTTCTGTAGATGCCATTCCTGATATAGGCGAAAATCAGCAAATCGTTTTCACTAAATGGATGGGGCGTTCCCCCCAGGATGTGGAAGACCAGATCAGCTATCCTCTAACCACATCCTTATTGGGTATTCCCGGAGTTAAAAGCATCCGCAGCAATTCCATGTTTGGCTTTTCCAGTATTTACATCATTTTTAAGGAAGATATTGACTTTTATTGGAGTCGCAGCCGGATTCTTGAAAAGCTCAACTCTCTTCCTGCAAACACCCTTCCCCCCGAAGTTCAGCCTACACTTGGCCCTGATGCAACCGCCCTTGGACAAATTTACTGGTACACCCTGGAAGGAAGAGATTCAGAAGGCAACCCCACCGGGGGCTGGGATCCGGAAGAACTCCGATCGATCCAGGACTTTTATGTCCGTTACGGGCTTTCCTCGGCAGACGGTGTTGCTGAAGTGGCCTCCATTGGCGGGTATGTACAAGAATACCAGATCGACGTGGATCCTGATGCTATGAAAGCCCATAACATCAACCTCGAACAGGTCATGGCTGCCGTAAAAAACAGTAATCTCGACATCGGAGCACAAACCCTTGAGATCAATATGGTGGAATATTTTGTCAGGGGGCTGGGATACATTAAATCCGTCGAGGATATTGAAGAAAGCGTGGTTACAGTTAACAATAATGTTCCCATAAAAATCAAAGATATTGCGCGGGTAAACCTCGGACCTGAAACAAGGCGGGGGGCATTGGACAAATCAGGAGCGGAGGCCACCGGGGGTGTCGTGGTCGCTCGGTATGGTTCCAACCCAATGCAAGTTATTAAAAACGTAAAAGCCAAGATCAGGGAGATCGAACCGGGATTGCCTCAAAAAACGCTCGCAGACGGGACCGTTTCCCAGATTAAAATCATTCCCTTTTACGACCGGACCCTTTTAATCAAGGAAACCCTGGGCACCCTGCGGGAAGCACTTACCCTTGAAATTCTGATTACCATTATTGTGGTTGTTTTAATGTTATTGAATTTGAAGTCTTCCCTCCTGGTTTCAGGAACTTTGCCGCTTGCCGTTTTAATGGTTTTCATTGCGATGCGTTACTTTGGAGTGGATGCCAATATTGTTGCGCTTTCCGGTATTGCCATCGCTATCGGTACTATGGTGGATATGGGCATTGTCCTGACAGAGAGCATGATTATTCGTATAAAGGAAGCTCCGCCTGACGAAAGTCTGATGACTTCCATTTACGAAGCAACTACAGAAGTAGCCTCGGCGGTTATTACGGCCGTTGCGACCACCATCGTAAGCTTCATTCCTGTTTTCGCCATGGAAGCGGCAGAAGGGAAAATGTTCCGGCCACTCGCCTTTACCAAAACTTTTGCGCTTACGGCCTCTATTATTGTAGCCATAACCATTCTCCCTACGCTGGCTCATGGGCTGTTTTCAATCAAATCAAAAAAAGAATGGCCCCGGTATGTTGCCAACATTTTACTGATCGCCGGGGGGGTATGGCTGGCGGTATCCTTTAATTTCAGCCTTGGTTTACTGGCCATTTTTGTTGGCGTTATGGAAGGATTTACCGTTGCTTTGAAAAAGATTACTTCTGACAAGGTCACCGGGTCATTTAATATCATTAAAAATATTCTGTACGGAGGTATGATCGCTTTTTTACTGGCCCGGGAATGGATGCCATTAGGCGTAAACCAGAGTATTTTGACCAACTTTATTTTTGTGGCCGGAACCACAGGTTTACTGCTTGGGTTTTTCTATATCATTATTTTTTATTACGAAAACATTTTAAGGTTTCTGCTCCGGATCAAATGGCTCTTTTTGTGCATACCGGTTCTCCTCGTTTACATCGGTTTTAATATTATGCAAAAAACGGGGCAGGAATTTATGCCATCATTAGATGAGGGCTCCTTCCTGCTAATGCCCACTGCCATGCCACATTCCGGCATGCAGGAGAATCTCAAAAATGTACGTCTGCTGGATATGGCTGTCACGGCTATTCCGGAAGTAGAATCGGTGGTTGGAAAGCTGGGAAGAGTCGAAAGCCCCCTGGATCCTGCTCCCATTTCCATGTATGAAAACATTATTTCCTATAAATCTGAGTACAAAACCGATGCGGATGGTCACCGGCTGCGATTTAAAGTGGACGAAAACGATGCTTTCGTTAGGGATTCAAATAATGAATTAATTCCTGACGACCGGGGGCAGTATTTCAGGCAATGGAGAGACCACATCAAAAGTCCGGATGATATTTGGAATGAAATTGTAAAAGTAACCCGACTGCCGGGAGTAACTTCTGCCCCAAAATTACAGCCTATTGAAACCCGACTGGTGATGCTGCAAACCGGAATGCGGGCCCCGATGGGCATCAAGGTTTATGGTTCGGATTTGAAAACCATTGAAGATTTTGGCGTTCAGCTTGAAAAATACCTGAAGGACGTAGAAGGCGTTAAGGATGTAGCCGTTTTCGCTGACAGGATCGTTGGTAAACCTTATATCGAACTGGAAATAGACCGGAATGCAATCAGCAGACACGGCCTGACAGTCAACCAGGTACAACAATACATCCAGGCCGCTGTAGGAGGCATGAAAATGACGGAAACAGTGGAAGGCAGAGAACGCTATCCGGTCAGGATTCGGTATCCGAGGGAACTTAGAAACGATCCCGATGCCATCAATAAAATTCTTTTGCCTTCAAAATCCGGTGGACAAATACCACTCGGAGCCCTGGTCAAAACCAATTTTGTGCAAGGGCCACAATCCATTAAAAGTGAGGACGGTTTTTTGGTAGGTTATGTTCTCTTTGACAAAGAGTCCGGGTATTCTGAAGGGGAGGTTGTCAATAAAGCCCAGGATTATTTCAAGGAAAAAATCCAATCCCGTACATTGGTGGTACCTCCCGGAATCAGCTACAAATTCGCCGGAAACTTTGAGCAGCAGGAAAGGGCGAGTAAACGCCTGAGCATTGTGGTGCCAATAGCTTTAATGCTCATCTTTTTGATCCTGTATTTTGAATTCAAATCAGTGCTGGTCACCTCGATGGTGTTTTCGGGTGTTTTTGTCGCCTTTGCCGGTGGTTTTATTATGATATGGCTTTACGGACAACCCTGGTTCCTCGACTTCAGTGTGATGGGAACCAATATGAGGGATCTGTTTGGAGTCCATAAATTAAACCTGAGCGTTGCCGTCTGGGTAGGTTTCCTGGCTCTTTTCGGCATCGCCACCGATGACGGGGTGCTGGTGGCCACTTTCCTCCGGGATAGTTTCAAAAGAAATAAACCTGATTCTGTAGAAGGCATCAGGGAAGCTGTAATCGAAGGCGGGAAAAGAAGGGTGCGCCCGGCCATGATGACTTCAGCGACCACGATACTTGCCTTGCTACCGGTTCTGACGTCCTCCGGCCGCGGGTCGGATATTATGATCCCAATGGCGATTCCGTCTTTTGGAGGCATGGTACTGGCAGTGATTACAATGTTTGTGGTACCGGTCCTGTATTCGTTGTGGCAGGAGATAAAGTTTAAGTTTGAAAATTAATGGAATGCGGATTAGATAGATGGGATAGATGGGATAGATGGAGATAGATGGAGATAGATGGGATAGATGGGATAGATGGAGATAGATGGAGATAGATGGGGATAGATGGAGATAGATGGAGATAGATGGGGATAGATGGAGATAGATGGGGATAGATGGAGACAGATGGGGATAGATGGAGACAGATGGAGGACCTTATTTCGGTATTAAGTATTGGAAAGGAGGCGTGAGGGGATTTTTTTGTTTGATTTTTGGTTAATATGACTGTAATAATATTTTTTAACCCTTAAAACAAATGAAAATGGGAAAATACATTGAATTAAAGGATCTGGAAATATATAAATTATCCAGAGAGCTTTCAAGTGGAATATGGCAAATTTATTGTGAAATGAAATGGCAAGACCAAAAAATCATGGGAGATCAGGCAGTGCGGTCAGCAGATTCTGTTGGAGCAAATATTGCCGAAGGATATGGCCGTTATCACAAATTAGATAAAATACGATTCTACCTGATTGCCCGAGCTTCTCTTAACGAATTTAGTATTCACTGGGTGGAATTATTACACGAAAGAAAAATCTTGAATATAGATGTATTTAACGACCTGAAAAGTTGCTCAAAAAAGCTTGAAATAAAATTAAACAATTTCATTACCCGGATTCGAAAAAGTGACAATTTATGAAACATAAAAAATCTCCAAATATCAATTTATCTCTATTTATCCATCTATCTCTATTTATCTCCCTATCTCTATTTTATTCTAATGAGATGATTGGACAACCGTTAGATGATTTACTGAGCATAGCGGAGACCAACAATTATGAACTTAAAGCTTTGGAACAGGAGTACCTTGCCGCTTTGGAGAAGGCGCCACAGGTTAGCCAGTTACCTGACCCTGAAGTCAGCCTGGGCTTATTCGCCTTGCCTGCCGAAACACGGTTAGGGCCGCAAAGGATTGCCTTTGGAGCCTCCCAAATGTTCCCATGGAAAGGGACGTTAAATGCCCGGAAAGCTATCGCCCTGAGCAATGCAAGCGTATCCTTCGAACGCATAACGGCAACCAAACTCGATCTGTTCTACCAGGTAAAAATGGCTTACCTGGAGTTGTATGAACTCAATCAAAGTATGGAGATTATCCAGGGTAATATCATGCTTTTTAAGGCACTGGAATCCACCGCCCTGGCCAAAACAGAAAGTGGTAAAGGCAGCATTGCGGATGTGCTTAGGACGCAATTAAAGCTAAAGGAACTGGATCAAAAACTAAAAATAATTGCCAACCAAAAATCTATAGCCCAGGCCACCCTCAACCAGGCCCTGGGCCGCCCCGCAGATGTTCAGGTGCAGGTTACGGATGAATTTGAACCGGCTGAACTGATATTCGACAAGGATAGTTTAGCGGAAAATATCAGGGAGCATCACCCCATGTTAACTATGTATTCCCTCCAGCAGGAAAGCGCCAGAAAGGAAATGGATCTGAACACGCTCAACGGTAAACCCTCCTTTGGGGTTGGCCTGGATTACATCCTGGTGGGGAAACGCAGCGACGCCAATCCGGAAAGTAACGGACGTGACATTTTGGTTCCAAAGATCAAAATGACTGTTCCGTTGAATCGTAAAAAGTACACCGCCAGGGCCCAGGAAGAACAACTGAGAATTACTGCCCTGGAAAATCGAAAGGAAGATCTTCAGTTGAAATTTATGGCTGGCATTGAAAAAGCCTATGCAGATTATGAAGACGCCATTTTGAAACTGGAACTGTATCAGCAACAAATAAAGATCACCCAATCCGTCATTGACATTTTACAGGAGAGCTACACCAATTCCGGAAACAGTTTTGATGAATTGCTTCGCCTGGAGAATGACCTCGTCAATTACGAAATGGATATTTTGAAAGCTACCGTTAAAAGTCATAAAGCCAAGATCGAAATCGAGAGGTACTTGATTGATTATTAATTATTTAACTACAAAGCACGCGAAGAAGGCGCGGAGGACGCAAAGTTAGTCCACGTTGCCTGATTTAAACAGGACTAAATTATTTGACAAAATTTATCAGAGATTTTAAATAATCAGCATTATGAAGAATAAATCAATATATATCGTTGGAATAATGGCTTTAGCCTTAGGTTTTTCAGCAGCGTGGTTTATTAAACCTGCAAAAACTCAAAGTAATCCCGATTCAAATATTGAGCATAACCACCAATCCGCAAATCCAACAATCTGGACCTGCTCCATGCACCCGCAAATTCAGCAACCTGAGCCGGGGCAATGCCCTATTTGCGGAATGGACCTGATCCCCCTTCTCAACATCAGTTCCAATAATGATCCGCTTGTGCTGGAAATGACACAGGAAGCCATTAAGTTGGCCAATATTCAAACTACGGTTATCGGAGCTTCAGGAAAGCACGAAAAATCTATATTACTCAATGGAAAAATTCAGGCCGATGAAAGGCGCTCCTCCAGTCAGTCTGCTCATATTCCCGGGCGTATCGAGCAGTTGTTTATCACCTTTACCGCCGAGCAAGTCAAAAAAGGACAAAAAATCGCCACCATTTATTCCCCGGAACTGGTCACCGCCCAACAGGAATTGATAGAAGCTCTGAAGTTTTCCGACGTGAATCCAAAACTTGCCGAAGCGGCGAGAAAAAAACTGCTGTTTTGGAAAATTCCGGCAAAAACCATTGAAGCCATTGAACAAAGCGGAACCATCCAGGAAACCTTTACCCTTTATGCCGAAACGGACGGAGTGGTTTCCAACCGCAGAATTGCCATGGGCGACTACGTAAACAAAGGACAAGTACTTTTCGACCTTATCAACCTTAGCAACCTTTGGGTTTTATTTGATGGTTATGAAGAAGACCTGGCCAATATTCACGTTGGGGATAAAGTTGAATTTACTACCCCAGCCCTGTCCACTAAAACCTTTACCACCCGAATCAATTATATCGATCCAGTGATCAACCCCAAAACCCGGGTTGCTTCCTTGCGTGCTGAAATAAACAACAGTGCAGGTCTGCTCAAACCGGAAATGTTCGTCCGGGGAGAAGTAAAAGCCAGCATGGCCGCAAACGAAAAATTGATGGTTCCCAAATCGGCAGTTTTGTGGACGGGCAAGCGTTCGGTGGTTTATGTGAAATTGCCCGACATGGAAATCCCCTCCTATTCTTATCGTGAAATAGACCTGGGGCCTTCTCTTGGAAATAGTTTCCTTATTGAAGGCGGTTTGGAAGCAGGTGAGGAAGTAGTGACTCGTGGAAATTTTGCCATTGATGCCTCTGCCCAGCTGAACAATCAGCAAAGCATGATGAATAAAATGGTTAAACAAAAAGGAGGAAAGGAACCCCCTGCAACCCTTCCCGATTTTGGGGCGGACACTCCGGTAGCTTTTAAAGCCCAGTTAAGTGATCTGGTCAAACCATACCTGGCATTAAAAAACGCCCTCGTTTCTACCGATCAGGATGCCGCAATTGCTGCGGTGCCCGCTTTCCTGGAAAATCTTACAAAACCTGATAGGAGCCTGCTGAAAGGAAGTGCCCATATGTATTGGATGGATCAATTGAACGGGATGAAAGGGCATGCTGAACAAATTAAAACCCTAACAGATGTCGAAGCCCAGCGCACCCAATTCTCCTTCCTTTCCCAGCTGTTGATCCAGACCTTTGAAGCCTTTGGATACGATGGTGATACCCTATATATTCAACATTGCCCTATGGCCTTTGACAATGACGGGGCCGATTGGATCAGCCGGGAAGAAGATATCGAAAATCCCTATTTCGGGGATAAAATGATGAAATGTGGCACCGTTACCGGAATACTTCCAATGGAGATGTCGCCCCGCCAGGACGAGAATTAAATGTAAAATACCGAATGTAGAAAGTAAAAGGAAGTATTCCAAAATGACAGGCCCAAACGCCAACCCGCTCACTTTTTAATTTAAAATTTTACATTTTGCATTTTGCGGTTTAAAAGAGTAGCCCCGCCAGGAATCGAACCTGGATCTTAGGTTCCGGAAACCTACATACTATCCGTTGTACTACGGGGCCAGTAAAATGTAAAATGTAAAATGTAAAAGACTAAAGTGAGTTTGGGTTTGAGTTTTGAGTTTGGGGAGTTAAAAGTCAACATTTTACATTATTGCAACCTGAAATATCCGGAAAAAGTTTCAGTGCGGGCGCAAATCTACGAGTAATCTTTATTTTATTCAAACTTTAGTAATTCCTAATTTAGGAAATAGGAAATCTGTTCACAAAATGCGTACTTTTATGAATTAATTAAAAGTTGAAATGCCAGACAAAAAAGGAAAACGGACAGGTGTTATAGGAGTAGGTAGTTTTGGAACAGCGATAGCCAATTTGTTGGCGCACAACACCGATGTACTGGTCTTTAGCAGGAAACAGGAAGTGGTGGATAAAATCAACCTGGAGCATCGCCATTTTGGATTAAATCTGAGTGAGCGTATTGTTGCCACCAATTCCCTGGAGGAAGTTTCCAGGGAATGCACCCTGATCTTCCCCATCGTGCCTTCGAATAAATTCAGGGTGATGATGCAAAACCTGGGACCATCCCTTCGTCCTTACCACATCCTCATTCATGGTACCAAAGGGTTTGACCTGCGGAATATCGATTTAAATGATATTGAAAACAAAAATGTAACCCTGTCAGATATATGCACGATGACGGAGGTGATCAAGCAGGAAAGTTCCGTAGAAAGAGTGGGTTGCCTGGCCGGCCCCAACCTGGCCAGCGAAATCATGGAAGGGCAGCCTACTGCAACGGTTATTGCCAGCCACTTTGACGAGGTGATCAACCTTGGTAAAAAAAATCTCAACAGCAAACATTTTCATGTTTTCGGCAATTACGACCTTTTGGGAGCTGAGCTGGCAGGTGCACTTAAAAACGTCATCGCTCTGGGTTCGGGGATCCTCCGCGGACATGGGCTCGGAAAAAACATTCAGGCGATGCTGATTTCCCGTGGTCTTGGCGAAATGATCCATTTTGGTAAAAAAATCGGGGCCGAAAGCAGTGCTTTCCTCGGCACCGCCGGCATCGGTGACCTCATTGCCACAGCTACCAGTAAAAGCAGCCGCAATTTCACCTTTGGTTATCGGCTCGGAAAAGGAGAATCCCTTGAAGAAATCAATAAAACTACCGATGAGTTGGCAGAAGGGGTAAGAACGCTTGTCATTACCAACTATCTGGCCAATCACTATCGGCTGCACGTTCCCATAACGAGGATGCTATACAAAGTGGTTTACGAAGGTTTTTCCGTAGACCGTGCCATAGAGTTTTTAATGATATATCCTTACGACGTAGATGTAGATTTTATTTAGCATCGTAGTTTACTCCAAAATAATTTGAGTAATAATTAGGTTTGAAAATCGAATTTTCCTTGTCAGCCCCTCAACACTTCTGAAAATGATCTGTTATGGTATGGACAAAAGGAAAAAATAAAATTTAAAATTAAGACTATCAATTTGTTTTTTCATCGTCCCTAAGAAAGTTAATTGGCTTTAATATTGTTAATAAATTAGTTATAAATGAATTTGAAATTACTTGCAATCATTACCCTTGTCGGTTTATTTTTCGCTTCTTGTTCAAAAGATTATAATAAGATCAACCGGGAAGAAATCCTTGATTTTCTCGATGCCAACAATCTGGATGCTATAGAACACGAATCCGGGCTCTTTTATATTATTACCCAAACGGGGAATGGAAATCATCCACCTTTTGATGCGACGGTAACGGTAAAATACACGGGTACTTTGCTTGACGGCACTTTTTTTGATGGCACCCAGGATGGAGCTACCGCTACCTTTCCCTTATACAATCTTATTCCCGGCTGGCAAATTGGCATTCCTCTGCTGGAAAAAGGCGGAAAAGGAACATTTTTTATTCCTTCAGAACTAGGGTATGGCAGCCAGGCAACAGGCAATATTCCTGCCAATTCCGTATTGGTTTTTGATATTGAACTGGTCAATTTTTAGGCGCCGCCCAACGAAGTTTACTGTTCAAAAAAGGACTTAGAGTTAAATTCAATGAATTGACGGCAAAAAAAAACCGCAAAAGTAATGTATACTTTTTGCGGTTTTTTTTTCTGTATATAAAACGTTTACGCCTGTGCTGTCGGCGTAAAACTCATCGGAGGGAACGGTGGCTGGTCCGGTTCATCGATGGTTCCGAACTGAGCTTCAAAACGCTGGATATTATCATTGAGGGCCTTGAGCAAACGCTTCGCGTGCTGAGGCGTGAGAATAATCCTGGATTTGACTTTTGCTTTGGGCACATTGGGCATCAATCGCACAAAGTCCAATACAAATTCCGATGAGGAATGAGAGATGATCGCTAGGTTGGAATAAACCCCTTCAGCAATTTCTTCGGGAAGCTCCAGGTTTAGTTGTTGATTTTTTTTGTTCTTTTCGTCCATGGCAAACTTTTTATTTCTTTTTAGAAGTAGTTGTCTTTTTTTTGGTGGCCGCCGGTTTTTTAGCGGTTGTCTTTTTAGGCGCTGCAGCCTTTTTCTTAAAAGCTCCCGGAATCTCGGCTTCGATAATCTCTTTTACCTGTTCCAACGAAAGGGTTGCAGCACTTTCCGGAGTGGCTTTGGCTCCATCTATTTTAGGCAGTTTTATCGCTTTTTTATTGTAGCGGACAAAAGGACCCCACCGTCCGTTTTCAAGTGCGATCAGGGTTTTTCCTTCCTCCCATTTTTTAATAAAGCGGTTGGCCTCCTTTTCTATTTTTTCTTCAATCAACTCAACAATTTCAGCATCGGAAAGTTCATCAAAGTTGAATCTTTTAGGAACATTGATAAATATTCCGTCCCACTTCAGGAAAGGTCCAAAACGGCCAACACCCTTTGTCACTTCCTTTCCCTGATACTCGTAAACCGGGGCATCCTGTTTTCTTTTTTCCTCTATGAGTTCAATAGCCCGCTCAAGGGAAACCCCATGAGGATCTTCCCCTTTGGACAGGGAAATGAATTTTTCATCGAATTTCACGTATGGGCCAAATCTTCCGGCACCAATGACTACCTCCTGGCCTTCGTACTTACCAATCATTTTAGGAAGCGCAAACAGTTTCATGGCTTCGTCAAACTCAATGGTTTCCATCGACTGTCCAGGTGCCAGGTTGGCATACCGAGGCTTTTCTTCTTCACCCAATTCTTCCGGGGTTCCTATCTGCACCACAGGACCATTGCGGGATAAGCGGGTGAGTAAGGTATAGCCAGAATCAGGATCCTGTCCCAAAACACGTTCTTTATTCGGGCGATCTGCCGTTTCAATCGTTTTTTCAACCATAGAATGAAAAGGCACATAGAAGTCTTGGAGCATTTTCGTCCATACCTCCTTTCCATTAGCAATATCATCGAATCGTTTTTCGATCTTGGCCGTAAAACTATAATTCATGATATTCGCAAAATAATCTTCGAGAAAGTCACTCACCACCATTCCCATATCCGTGGGATAAAGCCTGTTTTTTATAGCACCGAACATTTCTGTCTTTGTGGCTTTATTTATTTGGTTGTTATGCAAAGTGAAAACCAGATACTGCTTTTCTTCGCCGTCCCTGTTTTCCTTAACCACATATCCACGCTCCTTTTCCATGATCTTGGTAATGGTAGGCGCATAAGTAGACGGGCGGCCAATCCCCAGTTCTTCCAACTTGCTCACCAGTCCTGCTTCTGAATACCTGGCAGGGGGGCGGGTATAACGTTCCAGGGCAGTCAGTTCCTCAAGATCCAGAGCCTGTCCCACTTTGAGGGGGGGCAACATTCCCTTGGCTTCTTCTTCGTCATCATCATCTTTGGATTCCAGGTAAACTTTAAGAAATCCTTCAAATTTCAATACTTCTCCAATGGCCTGAAGCCTGGCATCCGGAACGGTAGATACTCCTATCTCAACGGTGGTTTTTTCAAGTTCTGCTTCTGCCATTTGGGAAGCAATGGTCCGTTTCCATATCAATTCATACAAACGCTGTTCGTCGCGGTCCCCCGATACATTTTGTTTCACAATATAAGTGGGCCGAATGGCTTCGTGGGCTTCTTGTGCATCAACCTTTTTCGTCTTAAACCGGCGGATTTTAACGTATTCTTTCCCAAAAGATTTTTCGACCTCCTGGGCAATACTTTGTATGGCCAGCTCCCCCAGACTGATGGAATCAGTTCTCATATAGGTGATGTGCCCTGCTTCGTACAAGCGCTGGGCGACCATCATCGTCCGTTTTACGGCAAATCCAAATTTACGACTCGCTTCCTGTTGCAAGGTGGAAGTCGTAAAAGGGGCTGCCGGTTTTCGTTTGAGCGGTTTTACATTTATATCCTTTATGCTAAAGGTAGCGCCGATGCATTTTTTCAGGAATGCCTCGGCAGCCTCAGCGGAATCGTAACGGTCAGGACTTTCAGCCTTAAGTTCTACTGTTTTTCCATTACCGGTTTTTACGTTAAAAACGGCCGACAATTTAAAATATAGCGCAGGATTAAAATCAATGATCTCCCGTTCCCGTTCCACAACAAGTTTTACGGCTACCGACTGCACACGACCGGCAGACAATTTTCCCCGGATTTTTTTCCATAAAATTCCTGAGAGTTCAAATCCTACAAGACGGTCGAGAATTCTTCTTGCCTGCTGTGCATTGACCAGGTTGGTATCTACCGTTCTGGGATTGGAAACAGCATGAAGAATGGCAGGTTTGGTGATTTCACGGAAAACGATGCGTTTAGTTGTATGTTCATCGAGCCCTAAAACTTTACATAAATGCCAGGATATGGCTTCTCCTTCTCTATCCTCATCCGTAGCCAGCCATACTTCATCGACCTTACTTACCCAGCTTTTCAGATCGCTGACTACCTTTCTTTTTTCGGGGGAAACAATGTATTTGGGTTTGAAGCCATTGTCGACTTCAACCGCATTGTTTCCTTTCTCCAGATCACGGATATGTCCAAAGCTGGATTTAACAGTGAAATCTTTGCCGAGGTATTTTTCAATGGTTTTTGCCTTCGCCGGCGACTCCACAATCAGTAGGTTCTTTGGCATAGTTTTGATTATTTCTTTTCAATTTTAAAGTGCAAATGTATAAATTATCTTTAAAAATCCTGTTGTATAAAATTTTGATTTAAAAAGTACCCCCCAATAATGCCTGTTATTTTCCCATTTTGCTTCCAATTATTTCAACAAGCAAAATTTTTCAACCCTTCCTTCATGCTGCCAAAAGAAGCCCTTAAAACAAGTGAAAGCCATGATTACTTGATGGCATTTTCTGCCAGCCCGATTATTTAGGAAACCAAATCAAATTGAAGTTTTGCCAGGCTGTTGTAAGCCCCCCCTTCTTTTGTTGACAGTTCAAGATGCGTTCCCTGTTCTACGATTTTACCATGCTCAAGCACATAGATCCTGTCCACATCCTTGATGGTAGCCAACCGGTGGGCAATGATAATGGAAGTCCGGTTTTCCATTAATGCTTCCAGTGCCTCCTGAACCACTTTTTCAGATTCAGCATCCAAGGCAGAGGTAGCCTCATCCAGTAATAAAATGGGCGGATTTTTTAAAATGGCGCGCGCAATAGCAATTCGCTGCCGCTGCCCACCCGATAATTTTACGCCACGTTCCCCGACGATGGTTTCCAGTCCTTCCGGAAATTTTTGAATAAACTCCCAGGCATAAGCTTTTTTGGAAGCCTCAATTACTTCCTCGTCTGTAGCATTGGGTTTACCGTAAAGGATGTTTTCTTTGATGGTTCCCCCGAAAAGTATTACTTCCTGGGGAACCACTGCAAAATTTTGTCGATATTTGGAAAGAGGATATTCCCGGATATTTTTTCCATCCACTTCAATGATTCCGGTCTGGTGCTTGTAAAACTGCAATAACAACTGAACAATGGTAGACTTTCCGGCACCGCTGGTTCCGACAAGGGCAACTCTTTCCCCGGGTTTGATTTCCAGCGAAATATCCTTCAGTACCTGGATATCCGTCCTCGTTGGATAAACGAAACTGATATTTTCAAAACGAATGGCCCCGGAAAAACGCTCTTCCGGCTTCAGGGGTTCCAGCGGGCTCAGCTCGACCTCCGCCGCCTCTTCCATGATTTCAAAAATGCGCTCGGCCGCCCCGACTGCAGATACGATCGTGGTGTAAAAATTGCCCAGGCTGACTATTGAACCTCCGATGACGCCGGTGTAAATAACGAAATCAATCAGCCCGTTTTTATTCATTTCTCCTGACTGTACGAGCAAAGCTGCCTCGTACATGATAAAAAACAAGGCTCCAAACATTACCAATATGATAAAAGACGAAAATACGCCCCTGAATTTCGCTGCCCGCAGGGAAATGTCCACAGCATCTTTGAGTTCCTTATTGAACCGGTTTAATTCAAACCACTCGTTGGTAAAAGCTTTTACCGTCTGGACACTTTGCATAGTCTCCTCGACGACCACGTTCGTTTTGGCAATTTTATCCTGCCGTTCGCGCATAAGTTTTCTGATGAACTTGCCAAAAAACATGGCCGCCACCACCACAAAAGGGAAAGTCAGTAACATGGTAAGTGCCAAACGAGGCATAGTGAAAATAATTATGGCAATCCCTCCGATCAGCGTAATGATCTGTCGTACAAACTCTGCCAGGGTGATCGACATGACGCCCTGTACCTGGGTTACATCATTGGAAATCCGGCTCGTCAGCTCCCCTACTCTTCTTTCTTCGAAAAAAGGAATTTCCAGGGTCAGGAGTTTTTTGTACAGATCCCGTCTGAGGTTGGCAATACTCTTTTCACTAACTATGGCAAACAAATTAACCCTGAAATAGGAAAACAAACTTTGGATGACCAATAAACCGGAGAGGAGCAAGAACAATTTGCCGAGGGTCAGTCCAAACCGGGGTTCCCCGGAAATTATATTCAATATTTCTCCGGGAATCTTCATAATCCCCAGGAAAATAAGACTCCCTATTGATAAAAGAACCATTCCTATAATAAACTGCCATTTATAGGGCATTACATATGAATAAAGGTGCATAGCCTTTTTCAAACCATCCTTAGTCAGTTTCGGCTTTTTTTCCGGTTGATTGCCGGTTTTTTCACGCTCCATAAGTTCCTTTTAATTCAAGCTGTTAAATTATAGAAATTCAAAAGTAGGCAAATTAATCAAATCAAAATAAAGTATTACTTTTGTCACCGGTTACCTACTTTGCCTTTAATTTATTAATTTGCAATACTATACTTTACCTGTTTTTTCGTTAAAGGGGAAGTAAAATGTCCCCGTCTTGGCTTTATCCCGGATTATAATAAATAAATTCGCCGGAAATCGTAAATCACTTTTTAGGCATTTACTCATTAGACAGCAACAATAATTGAACAAAATAAGTTGAAAAATCTTAATCCTAAAAATTTATCAATAGTCAAATCATGAAAAAAATATTCATCCTCCTTTTTTTAATTTCAAGCTTTTTTACCCAGGCCCAAAAGACAGAAGTCGGACTCATTTTGGGTGGATCTTTGTATAGCGGCGATATATCCCCAAAAGAATTCGGCCTTTTCCTTAATGAATTCCAACCGGCAATCGGAGTATTCGGAAGACTTAATACTTCCCGATTATTTTCAGCAAGGCTTAGCGTTTCCTATACCAAACTTTCGGCTGATGACCTTGACGTGGGCATTCCGTCACGCGGACTGAATTTCCGTACCAATTTGCTCGAAGCGGAACTGATGGGAGAATTAAACATTCTTCGTATGGGTGACCCCAAACGGGTCGAAGTCGTACCTTACCTTATGGGAGGAGTGGGGGTTTTTAAGTTTAACCCACAGGGAAGACTTGAAGATACCTGGGTTGACCTGCAGCCGTTAGGCACCGAAGGTCAGGGACTGCCCACCTACACAGCGCCCTATCAGCTAACACAACTCAATATTCCGTTAGGGGGTGGAATAAAATTGATCTTTGATGAACGTTGGACCCTTGGTTTTGAATTTTCAGGTCGCAAACTTTTCACGGATCACCTGGATGATATCAGTGGGGCACCTGTCAATTACCTCGACGTACTGGAAGGCAACGGACAAATCGCCGCACAATTCAGCAACCCTAATGTAAAAAGTCCGGAAGAAGGGGATATTACCTACCGTAGAGGAGGCCAGTACAATGACTGGTATTTCTTTGGAAATATTACCCTCTCTTTTAATATTGGTCGTTTACAGGGTGTAAGCGGTGGACGGGGCATTGGCTGTCCGAATAACTTTTAATATTTAAAGAAGAAAATCCGGGCATTCTATTTTTTTAAAATGGGCCGGGATCAAAAATAATGAATGGTAAATAGTAGCGGGTTGCGGATTTTTCAATCCGCAACCCGCTACTATTATTATATTACAGATCTTCCTTATTCAAATTTTTACAAATCCTGGGGGCAGGTTGCTGAGAACCCGTCGCGGCAGGATAAATGTGGCGAATTGACGTTTATCTTATAATCCCTATTTCTCTTACCTTAACCAACACCCCATCTACAAAGCATTTTAAAAAATAAATTCCTTCAGGAAGTTGGGTGGTATTCAATTCAAGTTTTCCTTCCCGAAAATTGTCCACAGATTCCATCTCCACCATAGTTCCCAGCAGATCAAATAAAGTCAACCGGACTTCTCCTGTTGCATTTAATGTTAAATCAACAAATATTCCATTGTCTGCAGGGTTTGGATACAGGTTAAACCGTTGTAATGGGGTAAAAGCTTCACCTGTCGGCACCAAAAAAATAGAGTCTGAAAGGGAACAACCATTTGCGTCAACTACGGTAACGGCATAGGTATTGACTTCTGACACCTCAATAGTCATCGTCGTATCCCCAGTGTTCCAAAAATAGGCATAACCCGGTGTTCCCCCGGAAACGGAAGCCATCACACTCCCTTCATTCGCCGGAGGATCAGGTGGCATGCCGATTAGACTAATTCCAAGCATTTCAGGTTCAGCGAGATCAAACTCAAAATGCTCCTGGCAATCCATGGTATCGGTCACTACGAGCTCAAAGATCCCGTCTCCCAGGTTTCCAATAACATCTGACACTTGTCCCGGGATAATTTCTCCATTAAAATTCCAATAAAAATTATAGGGAAAACCTCCCCCTGTTATATCAACAGCAATGGAACCATCCTGATAACCAAAACAAGATGGAGGGCTAAGTACCTGGTTGACCAACTCAATGCCAGTAGGCGGTTGTCCAACAGAGAAAAATGGGAAAATAGCCCGACAGGTATCCGCATCTGTAACCGTAACAGTATAAGAACCGAAAGGTACCCCTGACAAATCCTCATCCGTTACCCCTCCGTAAGACCATTTATACGTAAAAGGAGGTACTCCTCCCGAAACATTAATATCGATCATGCCTGTACTGTCTCCGCGACATTTTACATTCGTTATGATGGTAGAATCATTAACGATCAGCGGATTTTGATACACTATGCTGGAATCTGTCACCAATACGGTACACCCGTGAGCATCAGTGACCAGTACCGTGTAAATTCCGGCGGAAATATTTTCCAGATCCTCTTCTTCCCCAACCAAGACTCCATCCTGGTTGTTCCAGGCAAATGAGTATTCAGGTGTACCGCCGGAAACAGTAATATACACCCCTCCTTCATTACCACCAAAACAAATAGCCAAATCAAAACTATCCTGGCTCACCGTCAATGGCAACGGAGCCTGAATGGACACCTCATCCGATTCAACCGTACAACCCGAGCCAAGGTCAGTAACGGTTACACTGTAAACAGCACTATGGGTAAGGTTTAACTTGGTAACGGAATCCGCTGAAGTATGGAGGATGTAAGTTGGCGTAAAATGATAAAGATAATCTCCCGACCCATTGGAAATAACCGCCGTCATATTGGCATCAGTTTCTCCGGAACAGCTAATGCCATTCACAATAAAGGTATCCAGAATGATGGCCCCTGTTTTTTCTTTTAATTTAACATCTTCGATTACCGCTGAACAGCCATTTGCGTCTTCGACGGTAAAACTGTAGTTTCCGGGTTCAACCCCCGTCAAAATAGCGCCCTGGCTGCCTTCGCTCCATGTAAAGGTGTAAGGCATTGTACCTCCCGTCGCAAAAGCCATCAAAGTGTCTCCGGTAGCCGGGGTACATTCTTCCCCTTGTAATATTTCAATCCCAGACACCAACACGCTTGGTTCGTTTAGGATAAAAGTAGTATCTATCGCACAACCATTCGCATCCATGACTATTATTCTGTAATCGTCGGCTGGAAGATCGGAAATATCCTCTGTCACTAGTCCTGTTCCCAGCCAATTGATGTTAAAAGGTTCGGTGCCACCCAAAATATTGGTCTCTATATATGCGGTCGATTCACCATTACAAAGTGGAAGTCCCACCTCCTCTACTTCAAGTCTGAGTAGTTCCGGATATTCTATATTGAGGGTGTCTGACACAAAAGTACAACCGTTCACATCGGAAATAGTCAGTTGATAATCTCCTGGTGCCAGATCAGTACGGTTGGTTTCTTCTGCCCCATCGTTCCATAGCGATTGGAACGGAGGAGTGCCAGAGTTTAAAACCAATACACTAATTATCGCATCATCCACTTCAAAACAACTGGGATCTGATATCGAAAAGTCAAGATCAAATACCTGGGGAGCGGCAATAACGATGGAAGTGTCATACAGGCATCCTTGGGCATCCATTACCTGCACAGAATATATTCCCGTGGTCAACTGACCAATCATTGAAGTGGTGTCCCCTGTTTCAAGCCACTGGTATGAAAAAGGACCGATCCCGGTAGGCTCAAGTTGTATACTTCCGGTGGAAGGTCCAACACACAAAGGCGTTACCAATGAAATGCCAAAGTCCAGTGTCGCCAATGAAGTAAGGGATAAATAAACCCTATCGCTTTGACAACCATATCCGTCTGCGACATAAAACTCATATACGCCTACCCCGAGATTCCCAAGGGAATTTCCATCCAGTGCTCCTTCTGGTCCAAAAAAATGATAAGGAGGAGTCCCACCTATTCCATACAATTCAACCTGACCTGTGGTGTCACCCAGGCAATCGGGTTGTGTGATCCCCACTATCCCAAGTTCGAGTATTCCAGGATCGACAATCGTGTAAGAGGTGGCTGCCTGACATTGGTTGAGGTCAGTAACGGTAACCTGGTAAACGCCTGCGGATAAATTCAACAAAACAGGTGCGGTACTGCCCGTACTCCATTTATATTTATAGGGAGGAGTTCCTCCTTGCCCGGAGATGTGGATAAATCCATCTTTAACGCCGTTACAACTCATATTTTTTAATGAATCCAGTTGAATGTTTAAGGGGTCCGGTCCGGGCAATTCTATTTCATCCATGAAAGCACAACCGTGAAAGTCAGTGACGGTAAGCGAATAAGTTCCAATAGGCTTGTTTAAAATATAAGGCGAGATCGCATTGGTCGACCAATGGTATTGATAAGGAGCCGTACCGCCAAAAGGGGTCACTGAAATACTTCCATTTGACAATCCGGCACAGGTAGGTGATACTATATTATACCCAACAAAAAGAGAATCGGGTTCATCCACTAGTATTTGATTGAGCACTGTTTCGCATTCGCCACTGGTGATGGTCACGGAATAGGATCCTCCGCTCAGGCCATCCACGCACAAGGTGGTTTCTCCTGTATTCCACAAATAATCAATAGCGCCGTTGCCTTGAATGTTCAGACAAATTTGCCCGTCCTGTGCTCCAAAGCAAGAAACATTATCAATCACCGGCGGCATAATGATGACTCCCGGGCCTTGAACAATCACATTGCGCAAATTAAAGGAACACATTGCCTCGGAGCTGTCAGTTATTTCTATATGATATCCCCCCTGAGGCAAACCGGTGATAAAGGCCGTATCGGACACTCCGGTCAAAGTCCCGGAAAGCCCGTCGCTTCCTGTCCATTGAAAATTAAAAGGACTGGTCCCGTTTAAGGGTATTATCGTTATGCTTCCATCCGTGCCCATACATTCAGAAACATCGGCGACAAATACTCTAACAGAATCAATGCTGTTGGTGGTGGTAACCGTTACACTATCAGTACTAAAACATCCTTCTTCGTCGGTTACCGTCACAAAGTAAATATCTTCCGTTCCGGCCAGAAAATCCGCCTCTACCTCCAATTGGGACAGACTGCTCCCCGTACTCCAAAAATAACTATACGCTCCGGTCCCCCCCGCTGCTTCAACATTGATGATCCCGGTGGCTTCTTTGCAAAGTGAGAAAGAATCTGATGGAAAAAAGGAAAGTTGAGGCCCTGGTTTGACCACAACTGTCACGGCGCCTTCATCGGTACAACCGTCAGGACTGGTCATCAAAAAATAATAGTCCGTAGTAACCGAAGGGCTCACGACCGGCGGATCGATTAAGTTCTCCGGGATAGCCGGTAAAGCTGTATAAAAACTGACCTGACCGCCTGTAAAATTGGCATCCAAAATGTCCAGAGAAGCCAGGTTGAAGGACTCAGACGGGCATATCTCCGGCGTATCGGGAGTACTGACATCAGGGTTAGGATTTATGACCACCACCACTTCTGCAAGATCAAAAGTAAAACAATTAAAGTCCAGGGTTTGCCCGACGAGGTAGGTAAATTCAACAGGAACCGGACTATTATTTAAAGGCAAATCCGTTGGCATAAAACAATTTCCAAACGCCACAACGCTGTCGGTTCGAATAGCGTCGTACCACAAAATGAAATTCCCTTCAACCGGCGTGGCACATAACACCGGGATTTCTCCCGAACAAATGGTATCGCCTGTGGCGGGTGGAGCAGGCAAAATGATATCATCATCCACTTCTGCCAAATTACAATTATTATCAATTCCATCACATGGAATTTCCAGGGCTCCCGGGTGTATCTCATTATTGGAATCGTTACAATCTCCGGGTGTAACGACATAATTCGAAGGGGGATTCGCAGCGCAGCTCAATACATAATTTCCATCATCCCCATAACCATCATTATCCCCATCAAAATAATAAACCACCACCGGATCTCCAACTACCTGAGAACCGTATATCACAATATCATCCAGGGCAATATCCCCCTTTAAACCACTTGTTTTTCGTCCAACGAACCTAAATTGCAGGATCGCCCCGTCTTCATAATTACCGAGGCCGACAAAGGTTTTGTGCCACCCGTCTCCCTGGTTTCCTGATTTTTTCCATAATTGATGCCAGGTAAACCCGCCGTCATCCGAAACTTCAAGGCTAAGGCTGCCAATGGTAAACCCGAACATGTGATAATTAAAAGACAGGTGGCAGGTGTCCGTTCCTTGTTTATCCAGCTGAATACAGGAAGAATACAGCACTGCCTCCATATCAGAGGTACATCCCGATGTTTCAATGTAAATATAATTTCCGCCACCCGAAACATCATCGGAAGGCCCGGTTCCAGGCGTGCTGGTGCTTCCTGACATTACGATCCAGTCCATATCGTCATTCCGGGCATTCTTCCAGATGCCATCCAGATCACAATCCACCAGGCAGTTGCCAACACAAGAGGCCTCGGCATCAAAATTTTCCCACATCGAAACAGGGGGCGGCTGGCATCCCGTCACAAAATTGACCGGACAGCTATTCGGTGAAAAATGGCCGGTCAATTCACAATATCTTCTGACATATAATTCGTACCCGGTATCGGGAAGAAGTCCGGAAAGGGTAATGGGGGTGCAATCAAAAAACTGAAGGAGTCCTTCATTTGCCATGGAATCCGTTCCGGGAGTAAACCCGGAAGGGCCGAATTCAATGATTGTAGTGCCGCAGAAATCAGAAGGTTCCCAGGCCAGTTCAACGGAAGTCGTATCGATGTTCGTTACCAAAACCTGGGAAATGGGAAGACAGATCATCGGCTCAAAAACGAGCTCTACATACTCCAGGCTTCCCGTATCTCCTACTGCATCATCGCATAAAAGAAGGAGCCAGTGGCCATTAGCAGGCGTAATCCCGTCATTGAACAGATAAAAATGGTCTTGCGGAATATAGGGGCCGTCCAGGAATGGGGCTACTCCCTCACTTATGGGCGTACAACCGCTTACAGAAAAAGTGGTAAACTGGGTACAGGAAAGATCTTCCGGGTTCCCAAAATTATTATCGCCTCCACCGTTATTAGAGGTCAGGATCACCTGGATGCCGGAAGGAGAAACCAGGGTAAGATTAACATCATTGACCCAGGTGTGGTCGATGATTATCCGTACCTCACTCAGGAAAACGTCCTGCCCCAACAAGCCGGGTGTATTGCTTTCAACAATTTCTACTACTTTGGGTTGGTAAATGGTTCCGTTAGGCGTACAATTGTTATCGGGAATGGCTACTCCGAGTCCACAACTGGAAGGATTGCTCACTACGGTGCTTTGAGCCCCAATAATATTGAGGTGTACCAGAACACCACATAGAAAAAAAAGAAATGGTCTAATCCAAAGCGGCATAGAAGTTTGTTTTGGGACGTAAGATTTGTGGGTATTCAGCAAATGTCGAATGAACGCAACAAAACTAATCAATGCCGACTAAAATTAATATATCATGGAAAATAAATTCACAAGATTGTTTGCGGAGGTACAATTTAGGGTGGGCGGGCGGGGCTAAAACCTCAGCACTTCTCTTACATCAAATTCCATGAGCACCTCACGATCCACCACTTCCATCACGAAAGTATACTTGCTCCTGGATTTATCTATATTTTTAAATTGCTCCGGTCTGAAAACGGCAATCCTGCCGTCCGGTAAAACCATCCACAAAATATTTTCAGTATTGGCATCAAAAGAGACATTGGCGCCAGGCTGTGCCAGAAACTTCGTCAATGAATTTCGACTTTTATCCGCTATGAAAGCCACACAAGGTTCGAGCTCTTTACCGTTCTGATCTACGAACCGGGCCTTAACTTTAATTTTTTCCGGGATGACTGGCCGTGCGCATATCCATATCCCCAGACCATCAGCCTGGAAATGATTAATCACCTTTTGAGCTACCACTCCCTTTTTTTCTTCGGGATCGATCCCTGCCTCTTTCAAGGTTTCATTAAACCGTTGGCGGGCCAGCCGCCGTTGTTCCTCAAAACTATCATGAAGAGCCACCTTATCTCTCTGCAAAGCTTTTTCGCGTTCAGACATCAGGTTTTGATAAACGAGGAGCTCCTCTTGATACCGCTCCATGGCTAGTTCGTAATCTTTGGTGGTCAAAACGGGATTCACGATCAATTTCAGGCGATTGCCCTCAGCAATGAGTTCTAACTCAAAGTCATTTCCCTGAAGTTTTTTAACTTTGGCATCTTCCCATACTACCTGAAAAGCCCGCTGGTCTATCTCCGGGTTATTGACCGACAATTGCCAGATGGTTCCTTCATAAAGGAAATCATTTCCTTCTGGTAATTTATCTTTAAGGAAATCCAGTTCCAGGGTGATCCTGTTTTTGTCTTTTTCCTGTGGTTTTAAGGGCGGTGTTGGAAGAGACTGGTTGTTCTCTATAGCGATCAGGGCATCACTTTCTTTATAGGCAATTTCGTTTAATTCATCTTTGAGCACTTTTTTCCTGGCATACAAGGGATCATTATACTCCAGCGTTTCTTCCACGAATTGCATCATATCAATATCCCGAAACACCCAGCTTTTTTGTGCGGTATCCAATTGATACACATTATAACCAGGGGCCTTATCACCTGCATGCATAAATATCTGTCCGGCCATTTCCACTTTGATGGATTTTCCGGCAGCCAGATCCACCCTTTTACCGTCTTTTTCAGCAAAAATTTCCACAACCCCACTGGTCTCCAGGTTATAAACGGCTCCCGCTGAATCATAAGTCATCGGAATCCCGGAAATGAAAAAATCTACGTAATCCGTATATTCACGATAATACAAATTTACGTTTCCTTCTACCAAGGTCCCCCTGTCATTCATAAAGGCAGCGGAAGGAACGATCAGGCGTGAACCGCTTTCGTACTCAAAAACGCCCCCCTGGTTGGGATTAACCGTAAAATGGGAAAAAGAAGGAATCGCTGAGGCTAAAGGTTCATCAACAAAAGGATGTTGAGCAAAAAAAACGCTTTCGTTGATCACATGGGGTGTTGTAAAAATTCCTTTAAATACGAAAAGTAAGGCAATGGCTGCTGCGGCTGCGCTACTCCAATAGATCAAACGAAGTACTTTGAGGCCCGTTTTTTTGGAAACGACAGGAGGCTGCTCCAGTTGCTCCAAAAGTGCATCAAAATCCATGTGCCGGGAGATTTCGGCTTCGGTCAAAGGTTTTTGATTAATTTTAAAATGGTAATTGTTCCTCATAAGCTTTTAAAGTAATTACGAATGATTAACCTTTGATTACGAATGTAATAGAAAGAAATCCGTAAAACATCAACCCTCTGCCGTAAAACTTTTTAAATAAAATTCATCTGATCACTATGTAATATCCGGAGCATCAAAAAAACATCCCAACCACCAAAACCATTCCCCATTTTCTGACTACTCCAGCTTTTTCTTCAGCCTACCCAATATCCTGTATGTTTTCATCTTGGCATTGGCCTCGGTGATCTGGAGAATATCGGCAATTTCCCTGAAGGGTTTATCTTCAAAAAAACGCATTTCGATAATTTCCAGGTCATCGGGATTTAGATCATCCAATAACCTGACCATATTTTCAAGCTGTCGCCCATCATCAATGGCCCCCAACTCATTAGCCAGTTCCTCTACATGGCTATCGTTTATGCTGACTACCCTTTGTTGCTGATTTCCTCTAAAATGCTGAGCTACTTCATTACTGGCGATTCGGTACAACCAGGCGGAAAACGGAACCCCCTTAAAAGTGTAGCGATCCAATCGCTGGATGGCTTTCAAAAAAACCTGAGAACAGAGGTCAGCACTTAACGACTCATCTGCTGTACGACGGAAGACGAACCTGAAAATAGGATCATAATACCGCTCATACAAGGGCCTGAACTGCGCAGGGTTTTGCTGAGCCGCCTGAATTTCAAGCCACTCTGCCCGCATAGCGTCAGCAGAAACAGTCTTTTTCGAAACCTCCATTGATTCCTTTTTACTAAAATTGGTTTGACTCCACTCTAAGTTGGAAAGCATCAAAAGTACGGTTTTTTGCGCAAAATAAACACCCGGGTGTTGTATAAAACCAGCCGTTTTACCCATTACAATGCTTCATAATCAAACGTTCAACGATCGCTCATTACGTCTATTGTAATTCGAAAGTAAAACTCGCCAGTTCAAGACTGTTTCAATTATATAATGCACTCGTCAGAAAAAGTAACAGGCCGTCGGAATGTTTTTTTGCGTTTTTTATCCGATCCTTTTTTGCGATTTTTTTTCTTATTCCTTGACAAAACGGGAGGCAAAAATCTTTCCTGTATCGGAATGAATTTGAATAAAATAAACCCCTGCAGGAAGATCTGATGGTAGGTTGACATCCATGTTCCCATCCGAATTGGTAAAATCCACTGACCACTTCTGTCCCATGGAATTGAGTAACCAAATGCCCTTTACCGTTTCGGAGGCCTTGTTTATTAACGATACCTTGTCTTTTACCGGATTAGGAAATACCTGCAATGCGTCGGATGCCTCCGGCTGAAAAACACCGGTGGTAAAATCGACGGTGGTACTGTAAGTCTCCGAACAACAAAAGTTCCTTGTGGTCAGCGAAACGGTGTAAGTCCCCGGTTCATCATAGGTCATTGGCTCAGGATTTCTTTCCGTTGAAGTCATGCCGTTGCCGAAATCCCAGAACCATTCCCTTGCGTATTTGGAGTAGTTGGTAAATTCCACAGCGCCGCCCTCCAGGGAAACGTTAAATTGAGTCGGAGGAATGAGCAAACTATCGGCTCCCAGTGAATTGAAAGACAAAAACACCCCTGAATCGAAAGTGGCGTCTGCTCCATCGCCGATCAAAAGTTTGGCGTGGTAAGTCTCCCCTCCTACCGCATAAAAAGAAGCCGGCAAAGGAATAGTCATTCCGTCAAAAACGATATCCGTTCCTGATTCATTATTGATGTAGTACTGTTCAAAATCCGGATCTCCGCAGGCCGGATTATCATTAAGGGTATTTATTGCCACCGTTTCCATTGAATTCGGAACGGTACAGATATTATAGGAATTATTGGAAAAAGTACCGTTGATCCCAGGCCCGGAAACCAAAAAACCAAAACCGTCATTAAAATTGGTGCAGGTAAATTCTGGATATTCTTCGGATCCGAATACATAGTTAAACCGAAGGGTATCCGAATTGGTCACCGTAAAATCAAATTCGATAATGGCTGCATCAAAATTCGGAATATCAGCCATGAGCAGGTTGAGGTCATAATCGCCTGAAGTATTATTATAAGTTGTGGCAAAAGCCATCGCACTGTCGGCAACTGAGGAAGCGAGCCCCGTTGTGAACAAAATCCCTGCACCCAACCCGAGGTTTGTGCCTTCTGCATCAAAAAAGGCTATGGCCCCCGGGACACCGGAATAAACCACATTGGAAGTTATGACATTAGGATTGTCAAAAAAGTCCTGGACCATTTCTTCTGGCGTATAACTGTAATCGATGAAGAGATTGGATTGTGCCTTGAGTCCAAAGGAAAAAGTAATGAACAATATAAAGGAGATCAGGTAGAATTTTTTCATGTTATTGTTTTTAAATCTATAGAATAAAAAGATCAAACCAGGTTAAGGAACAGTTCAAAAATAAATTGACAATTTTAATCATGTAAATCACTGAAAATCAACACTTTTACATTTTTAATTTATCATTCTAAATTTTACATTTCCCTAAGAGTAAAATACAATATTATTATTTGGAAAGATAGTTGGGTAAATCCGGCAATTCCATCCAGATGAATGACTCCATTGCCATCCAAATTGTTGCCCGTTCCCTGCCAATCTATTCTCCTTTCAAAAATTGAGGCGCCTTACGGAATTTAGTTCCCGATTCATAAGCATAAGCGATCTCAATCAAAGCCGGTTCGCTCCAGGCCCTCCCGAAAAAGGAAATGCCCACCGGCAAATCATCGATAAAACCCATCGGTACGGTAATATTGGGATACCCGGCGCGGGCGGCAGGGGAAGAACTTCCCAACTGGAAACTATCCCCATTGATCAGGTCCGTTTTCCAGGCCGGGCTACCCGTCGGAGCAATAATGGCATCCAGCTTAAACTCATCCATCACCTTATCAATGCCCTCTTCCTGGCTGCCTTTCGTCAAATTAGCCAATGCCTCCTTGTATTCAGGAGCGTTCAGATCCCCTTTTGCCTGTGCCATTTCAAGGTATTGCTGATTGTAATACCGCATTTCAATTTCATCCTTCTTGTTAAATGCGATGAGATCTTCCAAATTTTTTACAGGAGCCTCGGGTCCTAATGATTGAAAATATTTATTCAATCCGTCCTTGTATTCAAACAACATTATTTCAAAAGAGGATCCCCCGACACCAGGCGTGCCTATATTTTCTACCTCAATGATTTCGGCCCCCTGGCTTTTTAAATAAGCCACCGCCTGATAAAAAAGAGTATCTACCTTATAGTTACTGCCTAATGGAGCTTTATACAACCCCAGGCGTTTTCCTTTCAAGCCGTCTTCTTTGAGGAATTGGGTATAATCGCCATAAAATTTCCCTTCACTGGCCCATGTTTTTTCATCCATTGAATCAATACCGACGAGAGCACCGAGGCAAATAGCCGCATCTTTCACGGTTCGTGCCATCGGACCAGGCGTATCCTGGGTGAAGGAAATCGGAATTACGCCGGACCGGCTCACCAGGCCTACAGTAGGTTTGATGCCTACAATGCCGTTGTTATTGGATGGACAAACGATGGAACCATTGGTTTCTGTTCCGATGGCCAGCAAGGTCAGGTTGGCAGAAACTGCCACCGCGGAACCTGAGCTGGACCCGCAGGGATTCCTGTCTAGAATATATGGATTTTTGGTCTGTCCACCCACTCCGCTCCAGCCGCTGGAAGACAATTCTCCCCGAAAATTAGCCCATTCGCTCAAATTGGCCTTGCCAATAATAATGGCCCCGGCGGCCCTCAATTTCATGGCCAGGTAACTGTCCTGCAACGGATGTGAATCCATCAAGGCCCTGGATCCCGCCGTGGTAGCCATTCTGTCGTGAGTATCGATATTATCCTTGAGTACAATCGGTATTCCGTGTAAAGGTCCCCGCATATTACCGGCCGCTCTTTCTTCATCCAGTGCTTTGGCAATTTCCATAGCATCGGGATTCACTTCAATGATGGCATTCAGGCTTGGGCCGTTATCGTCAACGGCTTCAATCCGGTCCAGGTAGGCCCTGACAACTTCCTGTATGGTAAAAGTCCCGGTATTATAGCCCTCTTGCAGATAAGCGATGTCTTTTTCTTCAAATCTAAATGGATTCTTTGTTCCAGTTTCTTCTTCTATATGAGCCGGCTCACAAGAAGAAATAAGAATAAAAACTGTCGCTAAAACAACATGCAGGCAATTTATTTTATTATTCATGACATATAATTTATAGGGCATAAATGAGTTGGATGTCAAAATGGAATGTCAAAATAACAAATTGCGGGGAGACCGCGAAGTAAAGCGGTAAAATGATCAAAAAATTGCTTCAAAAATGCCCCCTCCGAAATAAACATAAAAAACATTAAGCGTTAATTCTCCCAAAAATACCCCGATAAACATAAACCGGTAAGGCATCTTTACGATCCCCGCCACATAACAGATCAGATCGGTAGGCACAAAGGGAAAAAATGCCCAGCCAAGAACAAACAAAGCGGCTCTGGGGTGTTGCAAACGCTCCTTCCATCGCTCCACTCCTTTGGGATATTTTTTCTCCAGGTATTTACTGAATCCCAGCAGATCGGAAAAATAATACAGGGCGGTAGCGGAAAACAAAACGCCGATCATGGAAATCACCAACACGAGGAACAGATTGTCAGGAAACAGGATGGCCCCGCCGATGACAAAAGGAGTACTTGGAATGAGGAAGAACCCTCGCCCGATGGTGACCACAATATATGCCAGCAACATTTCATTGCTGAACCGGCTGATCAAGCGGACGATGTATTCCGGGCTGGCGACTTCAGGCCTCAGGGCAAAAGTCAGCAAAGCACCAATTATTAACAGAATCCAAAGGCTGTAAATGACGATTTTTGCTTTCTTGATCATGGAGGTAATCCTTAGGAAAATGTAAAATGTAAAATGTAAAATAATAAATTATAAACCTGCCAGCTCCGCAGGAAGGCTGGTTTAAAAGTACTGATTTCCAGCGATTTACAAGATTAAGAATGTCAATTTGTTTTTTCATCGTTCCTTAGTTAGTAAATAACAAAATGCAAAGAGAAACAAGATTTTCAATTTTCCTAACAATTTTCCTCCCAAAAAATAAAAATGTTTATATTGTGACCAACCAAAAAATAAAAGATGCAAATCCCCCTTAAAATATCGAAACCTTGCTTTGGAACATTCAATCCAATGTCCGGAATCCTTGGACTACCCCGAACTCTTCAAAGGATCTTCAAATACTATACTTTCCAAAATTCAATGTCACTATTATCCTCAATTGGCAGCATGGTCTTCCGATCATGCTTAATACCTTGTATGTAATGAAAAAAGAACACGAACATGGTTCAAAAACCAGAATATTACTTATTCAAAGAGCCATTTTGGAACAGCCATACCGCTATACCATAAAACAACTGGCCGATCAGTTTGGTGTAAATCCGGATACCATCCGCAACGGTTTTAGAGATCTTAAAAATGCGGGATTCAGTCTTAGAACAGATGAACGGCACCGGTATGGCTTTGTCATTGACAAACCTTTAAAACAACTCAAAGACCTATTGCATTTTTCTAAAGAAGACCAGGCTTTATTACATCTGGCGATCGACCAAATTGCTCAGCATACAGAAAGAGCAGCAAATTTAAAAAAGAAACTCGCCTCCCTCTATGACTATCAAAGGCTTGGATATGCCTATCTGAGAAAACCACACCTCACCAAACTCGATTTACTGCTCCAGGGGCAAAAGGAAAAAAAAGTAGTCATCCTGAGGGATTACAGTTCATCCAACAGCAATATCATTTCAGATAGGTTCGTGGAGCCTTTTCATGTTAGCCCTCCGGAAGATACCCTACAGGCATTTGATGTGGATAAAAAGATTTTACGTCACTTTCGCTTTTCCCGAATAAAAAGAGTGCAGCTTACCGATACAGACTGGCAATTTGAAGGGCATCACAACATCATGCGGACGGATCCTTTTCGCATTGTGGATAATGAACAGGTTTTGGTTCACCTAAAATTAAAAATCGGTGCCAAAAATGAATTGGAAGAGCGATTCCCTTTAACCAAATCCTATATCACAGAGGCCAATGAGGAGGACATCTACGATTTTCAATGCAATGTGAATCACAATTTTTTAGGCCTGACCAATTTTATCCTGGGATTTTACCACCAATTGGTGGAAGTCGTCTATCCGGAACAGCTGATTATCCACCTCAAAAATGAAGTCAATAATATGAAATTTTAATTTTTTTCATCCATTCATAGGGGTAATGAAATAGGTTCGACCCCCTGTGAATATCTTTGTATCATCAAAAAAATAATTAAAATGAGACTAAAATTAATCCTTCAACATAAACCCAATCAGGCATTGCCGATCAACTATAATTACCTGATCTCTGCCTGGATTTATAAAACGCTGGGTAATGCAGATCAGGAATTTGCCAACTGGCTCCATGAGAATGGATTCGGTTTCGGCGGCAAGAAATACAAACTTTTTACATTTAGCTCGCTCCAACCCCAATGGTTTGATATTGACCCCAAAAGACAGTTATTTATTCTTTCAAAACCACCCACTGTGCTCGAATTATCCTTTTTTGTGGATGAAACCCTAAAACACCTGATCACCGGACTATTTCAAAACCAGAAATTTTCCCTCGGCGATCTAAACCACCAGGTTGATTTTGAGGTGTCAGCCATTGAAATCCTACAAAATCCTGCATTCACCAACACTATGCGGTTCAAAACGATGACTCCCGTTTTCATCAGTCAAAATGTGGAAGGCGATAAAAACGGGCAGTTCCTTTCTCCTGAAGATGAAGGCTATGAAGCCATTTTTTTTCAGAACCTGCAACGCAAAATAAGTGCCCTGAATTACAGCACAGGCCCCTTGGAAAATCTTGTTTTTTCCCACTCATTCCGGCTGCTATCACGCCCCCGATCGAAAATGCTCCATATCAAAGGCAGCAACAAACGCGGCTATCTTTATGATTTTGAAATTACAGCCCCCGTTGAGATGATCGAAATGGGGTATTTCGCCGGATTCGGAGGGCAGAATAGCGCTGCGGGGATGGGGATGGTGAGGAGATTGAGATTGACTGAGATTGACTGAGATTGATTGAGATTGAGATAGAGTAATTTGAATAAAATGAATCAACCCCAGCTTTGATAATTAAAAAATAGTAGTCATGTATTATGTGGTAAAATATATTGGTCATTTTGGTTTTATCAAACCCTGGACTGCAGTAAGAGATAGCGAAACTTTTTCGCAGCAGTTTTTAACCCCGTCGATTGTGGAAGGTATGGAAAAAAAGATTTTCCCTGAATTATTGAAGGTCAATGGCATTCAAAAAATAAAACGACATCGATTGAATTATTTAGAAATTGATGTACAACAGGAAAGGACCTGGTCGAAAGGAGGATTTTCAGCTAAACGGGACAAAGGCAAATGGAAAACAAATCTTGCGATTATTGATCGAGGGGTTATGTTGGAGCCTAACTTGTATTTAGCATTTGAAAATGAACAAGATGCAAAAGAGGCAATGGAGCAACATATTTGCCTTTGCAGGAATGAAGATGTGATGCACCCAATTGAAATATTAAAATTATCCGATATTGAATTTGATGAAATTGATGGTTTTGAATTGCTTTTTGAGGGTGATAAGAACGCCATGTTTAAAGTAGGGCACAATCGCTTTGATGATGTGAAAGAAATGTATGGACAATTAAAAATATTTGGAAATCCAATTCGTCAAAGCTTAACCTGATATCCATGAAATCATTAAACGAAATATTGGCAAAAAGCGTAGACAGGGGCGGCACCACACTATTAGAACATACGCAGCATGTCGCCTGGGCCGTTGAAATCTTCGCCGAAAAATATCAATTTGATTTTGATATAAACTTGGCTATTAAAGCGGCAGCATTACACGATTTAGGAAAAGCTCATGTGCATTTTCAACATAAAATCAGCGAAAATTTATCCTTTCAATCTTTAATGGAAAAAGACGAATGGAATTATACCCATCGTCATGAATTGTCATCAATGGGTTTTTTGCCTCTATTTCCAAAAAGTGAATGGAATGTTATTATAGATATGGTGGTAGGCCACCACAAATCAATCGAAAATGATAAGCGGTTAAAAGGCATTTTGGATTTAGAAGAAAATGAAAGGTTTTGGAAAAGAAATCATTTAAAGGATTGGGATGATTGGAGTGTGTACGGCTTAGAAATATTAAAAACATTTGGATTTGAAATAAGACCCATTCCCCAAAAAGAAGCAGAGGAAACCTTGGAATATGTTTTGGAGTATTGCGAAAACAAAAAGTGGGGATGGTCGCCTTTACGGGGTTTGTTAATGTCAGCAGACCATTTTGCTTCTGCTTTTATCAATGATACCCAAGCCAATTTAAAAGATCTTTTCGCCATCCCTGATTTAAGTTTTTATAACAACCCTAATCGAGGAAGCAAATTGTATCCACTTTCTCAAATTAATACAGAAGATAATAGACAGCATACGATTGTCGTAGCACCAACAGGAGCAGGAAAAACAGACTTTTTATTGAAGCGATGCAAAGGGCGTGTTTTCTACACATTACCTTTTCAAGCATCTATTAATGCGATGTATGAACGTATTAAAGAAGATATTAAAAATGAAAATTCTAATATTGAAGCCAAAGTAAGAGTCTTACATTCTACCTCTGCACTTTTGGTAAAAGGCAATAAGGAGGCGGAAAGTTTACAACATTTTGGAGGAGCAGCGATCAAAGTTCTAACTCCACATCAATTGGCCGCTATAATTTTCGGAACGGCAGGTTACGAAAGTGTGATGCTCGACTTAAAAGGCACAGATGTTATTTTAGATGAAATTCATACCTATTCTGATGTTGGTCGGTCAATGGTTCTGGAAATTGTGCGGACACTTTTACGCTTGGATTGTCGGATTCATATTGGTACGGCTACCATGCCTTCTCTTTTGTATAATGAAGTTTTCAAATTATTAAAAGAACATGGCGAAGTCTATGAAGTCAAATTAGGAAATGAAACTTTAGATGAATTTGATCGCCACGTGGTACACAAGATGGAAGATGAGTCAGAAATTGAAGCCATTTTGAAAACTGCTTTTCAGCAAAAAGAAAAGGTTTTAGTCATTTTCAATACGGTCAAAAAAGCACAATCAGAATTTAAACGGTTAACGGAATTATTCCCAAATGTTCCTGCCATGCTGATTCATAGTCGATTTAGACGTGGAGACAGAGTGGCTTTAGAAAATCGCCTAAAAGCTGAATTTAATGGTGATGGTTCTGAAAAATATAGCAATGGTTTAATGCCTTGTTTAGTGGTTTCGACACAGGTTGTTGAGGTGAGCCTTGATATTAGTTTTGATAGAATGATTACTCAGGTGGCCCCTTTGGATGCTTTAATACAGAGATTTGGTCGTGTAAATAGAAAACGAACCAATGACAGTATTGGCAAATATAAACCTGTTCACGTTATCCAATTGAATGGTTCAGCCTTACCTTATAAAATCGAGACTTTAAAGGCAAGTTTTGACCAATTGCCAAATGGTGAAGTGTTAAAAGAACGGAGTTTACAAGCCAAAATTGATATGGTTTATCCTTCTTTAGATACCAAAGAAATTGATGTGCATTTGATTTACCATGATGGAAAATATCGAATAAAAGAACTCTGTAACAAGCCAAACTCAGTCATTGTAGATGCGCTTGAGATCGAAAGTGCAACATGTATTTTAGCATGCGACAGAGAAAAATACCTGATGGCTCGCTGGAATGAACGGGTTCCTATGGAAATTCCCATAAATTTCAAAACGATTTCAAGATATAAAAACCAATACGAACAATTAGAGCATGGAGCATATCCTTTTGTTATTCCTCAATCGAAAATTGAACATCTAAAATATGGCCTAGAATTAGTTGAACCTTCAAATTTTCTATGATATGTACACAAGTTATATTGGCAACAAGTTTTTAACGATTTATCGACAACGAAATAATTTGCCCGATGATTACACAGCCCGGCAATTTTTTGACGAGGTTTTATTTCCCTTATTTTTTGATGATGAGGAACATTTGATGCACGTAGGCAATTCACCTTTTTTTCAAAAGCCTACTAAAAGTGTCATCGAAGAACATGGATCAAAGGCAAAAGCGCAACTCTTTAATCTGCGATCCAAAATAGCAGAAGGCATACCAAGTGGTGCTATTTTCGTAGGCTATGGCGCAGAAACAGTTGAGGCCACTTCATCAGGACAGGTTACCTCTATGTCTTTTGAAATTGATGGAGAAGAAATGTATGCTTCTTGGATTGGACAGGCTTTAGCTATTGGAGTTAATGGTGGATTGGCAATTCAAATTGGCGAAGAAGAAATACTTTGGTCGCTTTTTGGAGGTTGGATCTTTTATAGGAAATATCTAAGCCAAACCCCAAATTTAAAAGATAAACAAATTGAGACATGGAACGGTCATTGGGTACATCACGCATTTGGAAAAAACTTCGACGCAAATAATCCTTTGGCGGGATTCGACCCTCAACCTGAAAAAGTCATAGGAAGGCTGGCTATTCCTACCATTGATTGGATAAAAGTAATCTTTGCTTTTTCAAGACAATTTCCAAACCGAATTATTACTATTTACGCTTACAATCTTTCTCAAACGAATACAACACTGGGATTCATCAATGTTCTATTACCCAAGGTGAGCAATTTAATCCACTTAAAAGAACAATTATATACACTTTCTTCTGATGGGAACCATGATAAAGATTTTGAACAGATGTATTCTACTTTTTTCACTTTTAAAAATGCATGCAAATTAGGAACGATTGGATTAAAAGCCCTAGAACCAAGTGGCTTACGAGAATTTATGCCGATAGGTACAACAAAGTATGCTAAAGGAAATGATTATAAATTCTCAGATATCCATCTCGGCCAAAAGAAAAATGAAGCTCCTGAAGTATTTGAAGCCCGAATGCAAAAGGCAAAAAGTAAATATGAAAATGAAGTAATCAATTTTAAAATCTATAAAATTTGGATAACAGCCATGTTAAATAACAAAAAAGAACTAAATGCCTTGGCGGAACAAGTAGCACAAGCCTTAATTGACTTTGAGGGACAATCTCAACATTCCGAGGCAGGACGTGGAAAATCCACTCAAAACCGATTAAGTGAAGATGTAAAATCTTCAAAATCGCTCAAAGAGTTTATTGAAAAATTAACGGATTTGATGGAAAAGTATAAAGAAGGCGCGGAAATCTTCAAAAAGGTAAAAGATACTGTTATCGAATTACCGCCAGACCTTTTTCCGCTTTTCGTTACCCTTATCCGCTTTGAGTACCAATTCAAAAAATCAATTTAATCATCTTTATAAATTTAAAACATGAAACCATATATTTATTTAAGAGCTTTACGCCATGCTGAACATACTGTTTTTGGTGTACAAAATGGACAAAAATCATATCGAGATCCCCAATTCGGTCGTCAAATGGCTTATTCAAGTGGGCAACAAGTTAAACGTTCAATAATTGAAGCCTTATCAGACGAGCTAAATGTACCTTTCGCAGCAATTACCTTCAATTGGGAAATTGATAAAGATAAAAAAGCCAAAATGCTAGAGCCACATTCTCCTTGTGACCCTACTTTTCCTGATCAATTGTTAGGCGGTTACATGAAAGCAGAAAAAGACAGCATGACTGTGAAAAGAAGAAGTCCAATGTCTATTTCAGCAATGCGACCTCTACACCCATTACTTGGAGGGCTGGAAAATGAAAAGGATGCAGAAGCTGTTGTTTTTGATCGATCTTCAAAACCTGAAAATCATACGGTAAAAGTTTACCAATTGGATGACAAAAATAATCGCGTTGAAATCCCCCAGGATGAACTTAATGAGTGGTTAGTCTCTAATAACAGAAGTTTAGGTCCAAAATACTACAATCCAAGTGGTCAGACTCGTGCTACAGGCTTATTCGTATATGATGTTGCCATTGATTTAAGGACTTTATTCAGTGTATCAACCAATCGTTTGGAACCTGAATTATTTCCAGAAATTGAAACAAAACTTAAAGAATCTGGCTGGGTCGAAGGAAAAAATGTTTTTGGCAATTGTTTGATTTTACCCAAAGAAAAACGTATAGAAATTATTCCTGCCTTAGCTCATGCATTGGTCAACTGGCGAATTACGAGTAATCAAGCTCGTACTTTCAGTTTAATGGAAACCCTAGCGATTGCCATCAGCGATAACGCCAATCAAATTGCCTATGCCATTCGGGGAGAATTACGTGAAGACGTCGATAGACCAGCCGCCATTCCAAGAATAGATGAAACAGCCAAAGCCAAAATATTTGTCACACCTTCGTGCTCAGGTCATGTGCAAGGAACAGTTGGTTCGGCTGATGCTATAACAAAAGCTGAGCAACATTTAGTTGAGTTGATGATGGCATTTGATTTTGAAGATCAAATAAAATAGCTTTAATAAAAAATCCTGATCAATCATTGAACATTACCTTCAAAAGTAGGTATGATTCATTGCTGAGATTTAAACCGATGTCCATGCCAAAAAAATCATCCAAATCGGAGCTTGTCAACAACCTCATCCGCCAAGCAAAAAAGGAAGAACTCGTAAAGCTGGTTCAGACTTTGGTAGATCAGGATTCCGACCTCGAAATGAAAATCAGGTTATTTCTTTCCGGGACAAAGCAGGATAAACCTAATAACTACCGGAAAATAGTGGCCATATATTTGAGAAGCCAAACAGACAAAAGATACGGTATGCTGAAATGGCATGCCCTGTCCGAAACCTCCCAGCATTTTGAGCGGATGATTCAAACGCTGTCGGCTGCAGGAAAAACAGATGAGTTATTGAATCTCTGTGTGGAAATTGTGGTGCAGGTCAATGGTTTTTTGCATAACTCAGATGATTCTTATGGTTATTTGTCGAATACCATCGCTATGGCATTAAATACCATTCACGGGCTGTTGGAAGCCGGTGCCGTGGACGATAATAGAAAATTGAAATTGTTTGAACACTTGCTGACAGCGCTGGATGATAAACACATTTACGATTTTGATGCGGGGGGTGAAATCTGGAACCTGTTGGCTAAGACCATTTCATCTGCGGAAGAGTATGAAATATTTTCTAGAAAAATGGCAGATTCTATTAAGGATTTAGAACCGGACTCGACGTATAACTATCAAAAGGAATTAATGATCGTGAATGGTTTGGCTGCACTACAAACCCTTGGCATGGAAAAGGCCGCAGAGGAATTAATACTGGACAATCTGAAGTTTAGTAAAATTCGAAAAATACTGGTTTATCAATGTATTGCGGAAAAAGATTTTTCGAGGGCAAAAGATTTGATTGAGGAAGGCATAAAAATTGCAACTAAAGAAAAACATCCGGGAACGGTAAGCGCCTGGGAAGCGATATTATTGGAAATTGCCCTGAAAGAAAATGACATAGACGGAATTTGCCGTCAGGCAAAACTCAATCTGTTGAATCACCCTTTCAACCTCAATAATTTTCTTTTATACAAAAAATATTCCCCCAAAGAAAAATGGAAAAACAGAAGGGATGAAATTATTGAAACCTTTGAAATCAAAAGGAGTGGTTTTTATCATGACGCTTTAGTGAAGATTTTAAAGGAAGAAAAAATGTATGATAAACTTTTTGAAATCATAGCAGGTTATGGCAGTAATTTTTACATCCTCGATGAATATGCAGCTGTATTAATAGCTCACGACAAAGAAAAACTCATTGAACTCTACCTCGACCGGATAAAAAAATTCCTCGAAGACAATACCGGAAGGCAATATTACAAAGTTGCTGCCCGATACCTGAAAAAGGTCAAAAAAATGGGCGCATCACAAAAGGTGGATCAACTCGTAAATGAGTTAAGACAATTGTACAACAGACGACCAGCTTTATTACAGGAAATCCAGAAAATTTAAAACACTTGGGTTCACCCGCCAAAAATCACCCCCAAATCCACCACCAAACCCGGAAAGACGCCCAACGGTATGGTTTCTCCTTTGGTGAAGGGCGTTTTTCGGAGGAGCTGATATTTGCCTTCGGCATCGAGGCGAAAAGGGGTGATAGTTTCTTCGTAAGGATGCACCACCCAGTATTCTTTGACGCCGGAATGCTCATAGATGTCATATTTCTCGGTGAGGTCTTTTTTTGAAGTAGCGGGGGACAAAATTTCGATGATCCAATCCGGAGCGCCATTACAGCCCTGGTCATCCAGTTTTGAATCATCGCAAATAACACATATATCCGGTTGTACCACCGTATCTATCTGATGCTGATTTTGTTTGGTCGGAGGCAAGGGTAACCGAACATCAAAAGGAGCATGAAAAATGCGGCATTTGTTTTCACCCAAAAGGGGGAAAATAAATTTAAGCAATCGACTTGATATTTCCTGATGCAATCGGCTGGGGGCTGGAGACCTCTTAAATACCTTGCCACGGATCAATTCAACCATTTCGCTAAACTGCCAGGTCAGGTAATCTGAATAGGTATATCGTTTCGAAAGGTCAAGTTGATTAATATCCGTAATCATTCAATTTGTTTTTACAAAAATATAAAATTTTAAGCATCCATGCACACCACCGGTACACAAATATCCTACCTCCACCTTTGTCCCCGCAAATTGTGGCTTTTTGCCAATGGTCTGAATATGGAACATCATTCTGACCTGGTGGCGGAAGGCAGAATGATCCATGAACACAGCTATCCGCAGCGGGCGGCGAAGTGGCAGGAGATTGCCATAGAAGGCATCAAAATCGACCATTATGATGCACAACGACGGGTGGTGCGGGAAGTTAAAAAATCACCCAAAAAGGAGGAGGTTCATATTGCTCAGCTCAAATATTACCTTTTTGTATTGGAACGCAATGGGATTGAAGTGGAACGTGGGCTGTTGGAGTATCCTAAAATGAGGTCGACGGAAGAAGTTATGCTAACCGATGCCGATCGGAAAATTATTCCACAATGGGAATCTGAAGTAAGCCGAATTGTCCATCAACCCGACTGCCCGCCTCTGGTAAAAAAAGGTATCTGTTCAAAATGTGCCTATTATGAATTTTGTTTTGTGGAAGAAACCTAAGTTAAATGAAAAAAACATACTACCTGTTTAATCCCGGCCGGATGAGCCGCAAAGACAATACCCTTAAGTTCGTAGGGGTAGATGAATGGGGAAAAGAAGCCCAGGCAAAATATCTGCCTGTTGAAAATATCGAATCCCTTTTCATTTTTGGAAGCGTTGACACCAACAGTGCCCTGTACAATTTCCTGGGCAGAAGGCAAATTTCCGTTCATTTTTTTGATTATTACGAGCACTACACCGGCTCTTTTCAACCCAAAGAATACCTGCTTGCCGGAAAAATGCAGGTAGAACAAACCAGGGCTTACCTGAAGGCTAACAATCGCCTTTATATCGCTCAACAGATCCTTGCGGGAGCCACTTTTAATATGCTAAAAAACCTGAAATACTACCTCAACCGGGGCAAGGAAGTTCAAAGTCATATTCAAACCATTGAAGGGTACCGCAGGGAAATGATCCAGATAGGATCGGTCAATGAATTGATGGGCCTGGAAGGCAATTGCCGCCAGGTTTATTATGATGCCTTTAATGAGATCATCACGCTGTTTGAGATGAACGGACGGAGTAAACAGCCCCCGGAAAATGAAATCAATGCCCTGATTTCGTTTGGCAATATGATGTGTTACACCTTGTGCCTGGACCAAATTTATCATACCCAGTTAAATCCTACCATCAGTTTCTTACATGAACCCGGTGCCCGGCGGTTTTCTCTGGCCCTCGATCTTGCTGAGGTTTTCAAACCGCTTTTGGTAGACAGGACCATTTTTAGGTTACTCAACAAAAGGGAATTGAATGCCTCTCATTTTGAACAAAAATTCAACGCCTGCTTTTTAAAAGAAAATGGTAAAAAAATTTTCATTCAGGCATTTGAGGAACGACTCAAAGAAACGATCAAACATCGCAGTCTGAACCGGAAGGTCAGTTATAAAAGGCTCGTCAGGCTGGAATGTTACAAACTGGCTAAATACATTTTGAGGATGGAGGATCAATATCAAGCTTTTAAAATTTACTGGTAAAATACAAAACATGTATGTAATCCTCGTTTACGATATAGGAGAAAAGCGGGTAGTCAAAATGCTAAAACTCTGCCGGCAATACCTCAACTGGATACAGAATTCAGTCTTTGAGGGGGAAATATCTGAGATCAAACTCAAGGCACTAATTTTCGAAGCCAGGCAAATCATGGACGAAACCCACGACAGCCTTATTATTTTCAGCAGCAGAAACAGCCGCTGGTTAGACAAACAGGTCATTGGCATGGAGCGAAATAATGCAGACATTTTCCTTTAGGGAGGTCGTCGGTAACAAAGAAAAAGGAACGGAAAAGGATTGACTCCCCCCAGGTATAATTTCAAAATCCTGTAAATGAGGAAATTATCACATCGTCGGTCTCTGCCCCAATTTATACTAATGGCCATCGACGCCTTTTTTGTCAAAAAATAACGCCCCCTAATTTTGTAAAACTTTGAAAATCAGTTATATTTGTCAGGCTTCTCAACGGGCTTTAATCGTACCATTTTGGAATTGAAACAAAAAAATAAAAATGGGAGTATTCGTTCTCGTATCGCTTTAATCGTACCATTTTGGAATTGAAACCGGTCCAGGAGGTAAATCTGGCTCCAAAGGTCCATTAAGCTTTAATCGTACCATTTTGGAATTGAAACGAATGAGCTGAACAAATTCAATATAAAACAAAAATTCGCTTTAATCGTACCATTTTGGAATTGAAACCCGGATACGGGGTTAGCCTGTAGCTGCCCGCCTACTAGCTTTAATCGTACCATTTTGGAATTGAAACCGTTATCCCGACCGATTAAATAAATATCGGCCTTTTGGCTTTAATCGTACCATTTTGGAATTGAAACGAAATAACCCGCTGGTGCTTTCGTTGTAATTTGTTGGCTTTAATCGTACCATTTTGGAATTGAAACCCGGGAGGAGGATGAGCGCGTAGGCCTGGTCGATAAAGCTTTAATCGTACCATTTTGGAATTGAAACTGGTCGTCCTCTACCCGTTTGCCGTTTGCGTCTAAGCTTTAATCGTACCATTTTGGAATTGAAACACTTTACGGAGCCTAAATAAATACTTTCCGGTGCCAGCTTTAATCGTACCATTTTGGAATTGAAACATTTTTGAACTCACCACCTACTCCGCAGATGATGAGGCTTTAATCGTACCATTTTGGAATTGAAACTTCCGACGTTATGAGGAATAAAAGTCTTGAACTCAAGCTTTAATCGTACCATTTTGGAATTGAAACTGTTTTTGTCTCGGCTATAGTAAACACTTTACCCGCGCTTTAATCGTACCATTTTGGAATTGAAACTGGTAAGTACCTCCCTTTGCCATGTCGTGACTTGCTCGCTTTAATCGTACCATTTTGGAATTGAAACCATTAACTTGCGGGTGCGGAGGCTGGAGCCCGACATAGCTTTAATCGTACCATTTTGGAATTGAAACGTCTTACTTTGTCCTTTAACAAGTTAGCCAGCACCGCTTTAATCGTACCATTTTGGAATTGAAACCAATTTAACCTACAATAATGGCAGACCCTAAACAAGCTTTAATCGTACCATTTTGGAATTGAAACGGGATACCCGCGGCTTTTTCTGACGGGACCGACGACGGCTTTAATCGTACCATTTTGGAATTGAAACTAAAAATAGCCTACGAGGAGGGGAGGGCTAAATACGGCTTTAATCGTACCATTTTGGAATTGAAACTGGTGGTAAAGTAGAGGTTACCACCTCCAGGGAGT